>JAOPVI010000145.1 GCA_025966225.1 Mycobacterium sp.
GGGTGCCATGGCGTTCTATCCGGCGAGCAAGATCATGACCTACGAGGCCTTCCTGGTCGCGCTGTTCGCGATCGCGGCCGGCTGCTCGATACTCGAAACCTCCGCCAACCCCTACGTGATGTCGCTCGGGCCAGAGGAGACCGCCACCCGAAGACTCAACTTCGCGCAGGCCTTCAACCCCGTCGGCACCAATATCGGTGTACTGCTGGCCGCGACGCTCATCCTGCCGAAGCTAGACGAACCGGTGAACATGGCCAATCTGGACCCGGCCCAGGAGCAGACCGTCCGCGCCGGACAGCTGGGCGCGGTGATGGGCCCGTACCTCGGTCTGGGCTTCGTGCTGATCGCCATCGGGTTGGTCATCGCGATCAAGAAGTCGCCGCCGATCGTCGAGGAGTTCGAGTCGGGTGATCTCGACGGCCAGTCGCCGTTCCGAATCCTGATGTCCAACAAGCGATATGTCTTCGGCGTCGTCGCCCAGTTCTTCAACGTGGCTGCGCAGGTATGCACCTGGACGTACCTCATTCAGTATTCGCAGCAGGCGTTGAACGGATCGCTGCAGTTAGGTGGCTATCTCCTGCAGGTCAGCCTCATCGTCTTCCTCATCTCGCGGTTCATCATGACGTGGGTCATCGGGAAGATCCGTGCGACGAAAGTGCTTTCGGTGCTCGGCGCCTTGGCCGTCGTGTTGTGTGTGTTCGCGATGTTCTCGCCCAACGTGGCGGGGGTGGTCGCCGTCGTCGCACTCTCGTTCTGCCTGTCGCTGATGTTCCCGACGATCTACGGCGTTGCACTCACCGGTCTGGGTCCGGCGACGAAATTCGGTGCGGCCGGGCTGGTGATGGCGATCGTCGGCGGGGCGATCATGCCGTTGATCCAGGGCGCCATCCTCGACGCGACCAGTCCAGCTATCTCCTTCATCGTCCCTGCCGTCTGCTTCGCCGTAGTAACGGCATACGCCGTGTTCGATCTCAAGGCCGCGCCACACAATCCCGCTCAGCACAAGGTTGGAGAACCCGCATGAAGCGTCTCGTGATCGTCGCGGTGGCACTGCTCGTCGCCGCATGCGGGGGTGGGCAAAAGGCGAACTTCTCCGATGCGACCGATCGGCTGGAAATCGTGTCGTGGTGGGTTTCACCTTCGGAGCACCCAGCCTTCGAGGTCTTGATAGATGCGTTCAGGAAGCAGAACCCCAACGTGACGGCGATCGACGGAACGATCGCAGGCGGCGGCGGGAGCAACGTCCAGGTTGCGCTCGCCGCCCGCATGCAGGCCGGCGATCCGCCCGATGTCTGGCAGACGTTCCTGGGCAGTTCACTGCGCGCCTGGGTGGATGCCGGCAAGCTCGCCGATGCGTCCGAGGTGTTCGAGCAGGCCAACCTCGGGCCGAACCTTCCCCCGACACTGCTCGACGCCGCCACCTACCGGGACAAGCAATGGGGCGTGCCCACTGGGTCGCACCGGGGAAATGTGTTGTGGTTCAACCAACGTGTGCTCCGTGACGCAGGCGTTGCGGCGCCAGGGCCCGGATACACCGCTGACGCCTTCGCCAGTGATCTGGACAAGGTGGCGGCCAGCGGTGGGACGCCGCTGTGCCTCGGCGGCAAGGACCGGTTCACCTCTACCGAACTGTTCGAGAACACGCTGCTCGGGGTCGTCGGGAAGGCGGGCTGGCAGAAGATCGGTGACGACTCCTTCGACTGGAGGGGTGCTCAGGTCACCGATGCGTTGAACCGGTTCGAACAGGTCGTCTCCCACGCCGATCCGAATGCGGGCGGACTCACGTGGGATCAGGCCGCGAAGAAGCTGGCGACAGGCGGTTGCGCATTCCTGTCGATGAACGACTCCGTCTACGGAGAGCTCGTCACTTCAGGTGCCAAGGAAGGCACGGACTTCGGTTACGTCGCGTATCCCGGCACTGCGGGAGCGTATTTGGCGATCGTGGACACCTTCGTCGTCTCGAAGGATGCCAAGGACGGCGTCAACGCCATGAAGTTCCTGCAGACCGTCGCCGACCCCAAGGTCACACTGGCGTTCAACAAGGCGAAGGGTTCGGTGCCGGTGCGCAAGGACGTCGACGTGTCCTCGCTACCGCCCTATCAGCGCCAGGCTTCCACGTCGTTGTGGAGCGACCAGATCCTGATGTCGATCACGCACGGCGAGCTCATGTCGTCGGCCTTCCAGCAGGCGGTCTACGACGCGGTCGCGACGTTCGTCCAGAGCAAGAGTCAGAAGGCCTTCATCGATACCCTGCAGAACTCGGTCAACGTCCCCGTCACGGGGCGGTGACACTTCAGGACGTCTCCCGAGGATCGAACATTGTCGTCACTTATCGCAACATCCTTCGATGAGGATGTCGGCGGTCAGCAAGGCAGCGGTGAGCGCAAGTGCGACCGCAGCGACGATTGCAATGCAAGGACGCCGCTGACCGGACCCTGTTGCCCAGAGCGACAGGCCGACGGCGGCCGTCGCTGACACGACCGCACCCACGTGGAGTCGCGCACTTCAAATTCGAGTCACACATGACGCCCCCGACGTTCGACTGCCGCCAAAGCAGATTACGCCGGTGCAGGTCCGACCAGAAGCTGTGCGATGACCGGCGCGGCCCATCGGCTGAGTTCTTCACGACTGATGCTCGCAATCGGCGGATTCTTGAGCACGTATCGCGTGGTGGCCAGCCCGATGACGAACGACCCCATCAAGCCGATCCGCTGCAACGGATGGTCGGGGACGGCGGTGAGCAGTTTGGGCGCAACCTGTTTGGCGAATACCTCATGGAATGTCTCGGCGGCGATGTCGCTCGTCGTGGCGGCCCGCAACAGCGCTACGAACGTCTCGTCCTCTTCCCACACCGCGAAGAACCGCGGCAACAGGATGCCTGCCACCTCATCGGGCTCGACGCCGGACATGTCGGGCAGTTCGATGGTGAAGTCGACGGCGGCTGCGAACAACTCCTGCTTGCTGCCGAAGTAGCGGATCACCAACGCAGGGTCCACGCCGACGTCCGCCGCGACCGCGCGCAACGTCGTGCGTTCGTACCCGTTGGCTCCGAAGCTGCGGCGTGCGGCCGCCAGGATGTCGGCCTGCGTCCGGCTGGCGTTGCGGTCACGCGTCGTGGGGGAGGTCACGACGGGGCCTGTCCGGCCAGTAGCTGCTCGAAGACGGGGCCCGCCCAACGACTGAGTTCTTCGCGACTGAGGTCGCCCACCGGAAGGTCGGGGAGGATGGATCGGGTCATGGCCAGCCCGATGACGAACGCATCCGTCAAGGCAATCCGTACGTCGTGATTGTCCGGGGTGATCGCATCCAACGTCGGCGCCACGTGCGTGGCAAGCGTCTGGTTCAGGGTGTCCGCGGCGACCCGGCTCGTCATCGCGGCCCGCAACAGCGCCAGGAACGCCTTGTCTTCTTCCCACACGGCGAAGTACCGCGGCAGCAGCTTGGCCGCGATGTCGTCGGGTTCGACGCCCGCCAGCGACGGCAGCTCGATCCTGAACTCGGTGGCCGTCGCGAACAGGTCCTGCTTGCTGCCGAAGTAGCGGATCACCAGGGCGGCATCCACCCCGACGTCGGCCGCGATGGCCCGCAGGGTGGTGCGTTCGAATCCTTCGGTCGCGAACCGGTGGCGCGCCGCCGCGAGGATGTCGGCGCGCGTCTGGGCGGCATCGCGTGGCCGTTGGGTGCCCATGGCCCCAGACTCTATGTCATCCCCCGTTGACCTTGGGTCAACGACTGGCCCGGTGTGCTTTCATGTGGTCATGACGGATCCTAAGGTCAGCTCGATTGCAGGAGTGCCGAACTTGTTGCTGGGCGCCTATGACATCGCCACCCTGGGCTATCGCGCCGAGGAGTTCTTCGTCTCGGGGACTGCATCGTCATACGTCCCCGTCGGGCCGCTGAGCACCGACGGAAAGTGGGACGTCGTCCCTGCCGACGCGGCGGACTACACGACGCGCATCGTGGCGCTCGTGCCGGAGGACGACGCCGCCTTCAACGGAACCGTCGTCGTCGAATGGCTCAACGTCAGCGGCGGCATCGACGCTCCGGCGTTCTGGTCCATGGCCCATCGCGAGTTAGTGCGCGAGGGCTACGCGTACGTCGCGGTTTCGGCGCAACGAGTGGGGGTCGATGGCGGCGGGCTCAGCCTCAGCGGTTTCGACATGTCGTTGAAGACCCAAGATCCCGAGCGCTATTCGAGCCTGCATCATCCGGGAGACGCATTCGCCTACGACATCTTCACTCAGGCCGGCCGACTCGTTTGGGACTCGGATAGCAATGGAGTGCTCGGCGAACTGAGCCCGGAAACCGTTCTCGCGGTGGGTGAGTCGCAATCGGCGATCTTCTTGACCACCTATGTCAACGCCGTCGATCCGCTGGAAGAAGTCTACGACGGCTACCTGGTCCACTCGCGGTTCGGACCGGCGGCACCACTTGATGGGGATTCGTTGCTCGATGCGTCGGGCGCAGCTTCGACTCCGCCCGTTCAGTTCCGGGACGACTTGCGGGCGCCGACGCTAGCGTTCATCACCGAAACCGACTTGGTGGGCGCGTTGGTCATCTCGGGCTACTACGAAGCGAGACAGCCAGACAACGACTTCTTGCGCGTCTGGGAGGTTCCCGGCAGCGCGCATGCCGACAACTACACGATCCAGGTGGGCTTCATCGACAACGGATTGGTGCCCCTTGGCGACCTGGTCGTGGCGTACGCACCCACCGACGTCCTGATGGGACAACAATTGTCGCATTGCATCAACTTCGCTCCCCAGCACCACTACGTCCTTCAGGCGGCGCTCGCCAACCTGCACAGCTGGGTGCTGACCGGCAAGCAGGCGCCGGCCGGACCACAGCTGACGGTGAGCGAGCCGGATCCACCAGTGATCGCGCTCGATGCGAATGGTGTTGCCGCGG
The DNA here is from genome assembly GCA_025966225.1 of Mycobacterium sp. Taxonomy (GTDB): domain Bacteria; phylum Actinomycetota; class Actinomycetes; order Mycobacteriales; family Mycobacteriaceae; genus Mycobacterium. Next base: position 4,909 of record JAOPVI010000145.1, read on the forward strand.
GAGGTATCCGGACCCCGTGGGTCGACGTTCCGGTGGCGAAGACGTCAGGCATCGGCGTCGGCGAGACCGAGCTGTCAGCGCTCTTTGGCTCCGGCGAACGGTTCGATGCCGCGACCCTGCAGCGGCTCTATCCCGGCGGCCCCTCGGAATACCTCGAGCGTTTCACGGCGTCCCTTGATGGGGCGATCGAATCGGGCTTCCTCCTGGCGGCAGATCGAGCCGAGATCCTCGAACTGGCCGAGGCGACCTACCCGGCCGGATGATCAGGCGACGGGTCGAACCGTCACTGGGTTCCGAGCGCACCGCGAAGCTGCAAACCATTCCGTCACGTGTTGACCCTGCCTATACTCATGCGGGCCAATGATAACGGCATTCTCCATTATCGAGAATCCGTTTCCGCAGTGGGGAGGGGACGGTCGCATGGGAGCCTGCGACGGACGGGTCGCACTCGTCACCGGCAGTATCCGCGGTCTGGGCAAGGCGATTGCGCAGCGGTTGGCGCTCGAAGGCGCGACGGTCGCGTTGACGGCCCGCACGTTGGAACCCGACCCGAGGTAGGACGGCTCACTGCGGCAGACCCGCGACGAGATCACCTCCGCCGGCGGTCGGGCGATCGCCGTCCAGGCCGATCTGTCGGCGACCGAGGATCGCGAACGGCTGTTCGCCGAGGTGGTGGATGCCGTTG
>JAOPVI010000153.1 GCA_025966225.1 Mycobacterium sp.
CGCCCGCACCGTCGGTTTCGCAGCGGCTGCAGGAACTCGAGACGCTGCGCGCCACCGGCACCATCTCCGACGCGGAGTACACGGCCAAGCGTCAGCAGATTCTCGGCGAGCTCTGACGCCGGGCCTCGCCAAATCCGAAGGACATCACTCGCTTTCGTCCAGTTCGGCGGTTTCGCCACCCCGGGCTCGCTCAGTTCGCAAAGATCGCGTTGAGGACCGAGAGGAGCGACGATGCCGCAATCGAGCCCGCCTTCGGCGGACTACGGGGTGCATTCCGAGGTCGGCAAGTTGCGCAAGGTACTGGTCTGCTCACCGGGCCTGGCCCACGAGCGGCTAACGCCGACCAACTGCGACGACCTGTTGTTCGACGACGTCTTGTGGGTACAGAACGCACGGCGCGATCACTTCGACTTCATCGACGAGATGCGCGAGCGCGACGTCGACGTCGTCGAACTGCACGACGTGCTGTCGGAGACCGTCACCGATCCCACCGCCAAGGCGTGGCTGCTTGACCGCAAGATCGTGCCCAACGAGGTGGGGCTCGGGCTGGTCGACGACACGCGTGGCTTCCTCGACTCGCTGCAGCCCCGCCGACTGGCCGAACTGTTGATCGGTGGCATGTCGATCCGCGATCTGCCCACCGAACTGAAGTCCGGGTACCGTGCGTTGGCCAGGGAGTCCACCGGCGTGACCGAGTACCTGATGCCGCCGCTGCCCAACACGCTCTACACCCGGGACACCACCTGCTGGATCTACGGCGGGCTGACGATGAATCCCTTGTTCTGGCCGGCCCGTCACGACGAGACGCTGCTGATGAAAGCGATCTACGAATTCCATCCCGACTTCGTCGGTTCCAAGATCTGGTGGGGCAACCCCGAAAGTTCTTGGGGGATGGCGACTATCGAGGGCGGCGACGTGCTGGTGCCCGGCAACGGGGTCGTCATCATCGGGATGAGCGAGCGCACCTCGCGGCAGGCCATCACGCAGGTGGCCGCGCAGTTGTTCGCCGGGGGCGCCGCGCAGAAGGTGATCGTTGCGGGCATGCCGAAACTGCGCGCGGCGATGCACCTCGACACGGTGTTCACGTTCGCCGACCGCGACGTGGTGACGAGCTATCCCGACATCGTCGACAACATGCAGACGTTCACGTTGATGCCGAGCGACGCCGCGCCGGGCGTCGAGGTGATCGAGGCGAACAAGCCGTTCGTCGAGGAGGTCGCCGACGCTTTGGGCCTTGGCGCGCTGCGCGTCGTCGAGACCGGCGGATCGAAGTACGACTCGGAGCGGCAACAGTGGGACAGCGGAAACAACCTGGTCGCCGTCGAGCCGGGCGTGGTCTTCGCGTACGACCGCAACACCCACTCCAATTCCCTGCTGCGCATGGCCGGCATCGAGGTCATCACCATCGTCGGAGCAGAACTGGGTCGAGGCCGCGGCGGCGGGCACTGCATGACGTGCCCGATCATCCGTGATCCGGTCGACTACTGACCGCTGCGCGGAACGGTTTCTAGAACACGTTCCAATTCGGCTGCTAGCCTGAGCGACGGCTGCTCCTTCCCGCGAGCGTGCGTGTCCGTACGCGACACGCCGTGGTGGAGTGTCACAACGCGCACGCTCGCGCAAGTCGGAGACGAAGGGATTGGTAATGGCGGCAGGTAACGGAACCCTCGAGGGACGGGTGGCATTCGTCACCGGCGCCGCACGCGGCCAAGGTCGCGCCCATGCCGTGCGGCTGGCCTCCGAAGGCGCCGACATCATCGCCATCGACATCTGCGGACCCATCTCCGACACCGTCACGTATCCCGCTGCCACGTCGGAGGAGCTCGCCGACACCGTGCGCGCGATCGAGTCGACCGGGCGCAAGGTGCTCGCCCGCGAGGTCGACATCCGGAACCTCGCCGCCCAGCAGCAGGTGGTGGCGGACGGCATCGAGCAGTTCGGACGGCTCGACATCGTGGTGGCGAACGCGGGCATCCTCAGCTGGGGCCGGATGTTCGAGATGTCCGAAGAACAATGGGACAGCGTCATCGACGTCAACCTGAACGGGACGTGGCGCACCGTGCGGGCGGCCGTCCCCGCGATGATCGAGGCGGGCAACGGCGGTTCGATCATCATCGTGAGCTCGTCGGCAGGCACCAAAGCCACGCCAGGCAACGGGCACTACTCGGCCTCGAAGCACGGCCTGGTCGCCATCACCAATGCGTTGGCGATCGAGGTGGGGGAGTTCGGGATTCGGGTCAACTCGATCCACCCGTACTCGATCGACACCCCGATGGTCGAGCCCGACGCCATGATGGAGATCTTCAGCAAGTATCCGGCGTTCCTGCACAGCTTCAAGCCGATGCCGTACCAGCCCGTCAATCACGACGGCAAGAGGGGCCTCAAGGAATTCATGACACCCGAAGAGGTTACGGACGTGGTGCTCTGGCTGGCCAGTGACGGATCGGCGACGATCTCCGGCTCGCAGATCGCCGTCGACCGCGGGACTGCGAAGTACTGAGCGCACCGCGCTCGTGAAGTACTGACCGACTAAGCGCAGAGCGAACGGCGTACCCGAACCCTTGTCCCATGGGTACGTTCGCGAGATGACCACGGTTGCCTTCGACTACGTATACGGCACCATCGACTTCGAAGGCGTGATCGTCTCCGGTGCGCACGCGTATGCGCCGACGGTGCTCGTGTTCCACGGCATGGAGGGTCGAAGCGACGCTCAGGTCGAGTTCTGCCGCCGGCTCGCGGCACGGGGCTACCGGGCGGTGGCCGTCGACCTCTTCGGCAGGGTCGCCACGCGTGGTGGTCCCGACGCATGTGCTGTCGCGATGTCCGCGCTCATCGAGGACCGGGACGCTATGCGGGACAGACTCATTGGGGTCGTGGACATCATCACGGCCCTTCCGACGGTTCGGCGTGACGCCATGGCCGCCATCGGATTCTGCTTCGGCGGACTCTGCATGCTCGACCTGGCCAGGCACGGCACTCATCTGGCGGCCGTCGCCAGCTTCCACGGCTTGGTGACGCCACTACCAAAGCCGCCGACCACCCCGATCTCCACGAAGATCAGCGTGTACCACGGCTGGGCAGATCCGTTCGCGCCACCGGACGAGGTGCTTGCGCTCGCCGCCGAGTTGACCGAGCGTGGAGCAGACTGGCAGTTGCACGCGTACGGCCATGCGCTGCACGCATTCATGGCGCCGTTCGCCAACGCACCGGAGCGCGGTATCCAGTTCAGTGAGGTCGCGTCCCGGCGCGCGTGGCAGAGTGCCGTCGACTTCCTGAAGGAGACGTTCGACTAGTAGCTAGTGCGTGCAGGTGGTCGGCCGCACGATGATCTCGTTGACGTGCCGCCTGCCGCCTGGATTCGCCCGACCAAGGCTTCCAGGCGTTCGGTGCGTCGGGCGCCGAGGAAGAGTCGGTGACGACACTAGTTCGGCAGCACCAGCACCGGCACCGGGCTGTGGCGGATGATCTTGGTGCCCTTCGAGCCAAGGAACACCCGCGCGATCGCACCCTGCGGTGACGTGCCGATGGCCAGTAGCTCGCCGTCGTCCCACTCGGCGTTGTCGAGGGCCTGATCCCAGCCGTTGCCGGTGACGACCTGGAGTTCGACGTCGTCGCCTACTACACCGTCGGACTTCAACTTCGCCAATGCCTCTCGCGCTTGCGAGGCCCAGGACTCGAGGAGCGAGTCCTCGGCGTGCAGACCGACCTCCGGCGGATACATGGTGCGGCCCCGCACTGCGAACGTGATCACGCGCATCGGGACCTCGAGCTGCGCCGACAACGTGGCGACGCGTTCGACGACGTGAAGGGACTCGGCGGTGCCGGGATACGCGGCCGTGAGCCGGGTCAGCCCGTGGGTCTTCGATCCGCGGTAGCCGCGCGGGCTGATCGCCAGCGGCACCGGCGACGAGTGCAGCAGCCGGTCGGCTGTCGATCCCACCACCACCTGTCCGAGGCTGCCGTCCGAGGCCGAACCCAGCACCAGCACTTCGGCTTTCAGCTCCTCGACGGCGTCGAGCAGGCCACCGGGTGCCGAGCGGTGAGCGAACTTGTGGAAGCTCACCTCGAGAGAGGGGTCCAAGGACGTGATGCACCGTTTCGCTTCGGTGGCAGAGTCGGCCGCGAGTCGATCTGCGTATTGGGCGTACTCGGCGTCGATGCGTGCGGGCGACGGCGTGGTCCACGGCTTCGGGACGACGGTGACCACCGCGAGCGATGTCTTGAGCGTCCTTGCGGCTTCCACCCCGAGGTGCAGTGCCGAAATGCCCGCTCTGCCAGCCAGGTATCCGACTATGACGGTCACGACGCGTCCGTCGGCGGATGGATGAGTACCTCGTCTTCTTGCGGCGCGGCGGTCGGGATGAGGCCGTCGCCGCCGTCATTGAGTGCGCTGTGGTGCCTGCCCCACGCCAGGTAGAACGCCACCACGACGACGACCCACGCGCTGAACGCGATCCAGGTGTACCAGTGCAGGCTGTACAGGATGTAGCCACACGCGAGGACCGACAGCACCGGAACGATCGGGACGTGGATGTTGCGCTCCGACGTTCGGATGACGTAGTAGAACGGCACCCTGAATCCGCGTGGCAGATCGGGCTCGCGCACCCGCAGGATGATCACGCCGATGGACACCACGATGAAGGCGGTCAACGTGCCGATCGAGACCATGTCGGCGAGCTTGTCCAGCGGGATGAACCCGGCCAGGATCGAGACCACGATCGCCACGATGATGGTGTTGTTGACCGGCGTCATCGACCGCGGGTTCACCTTCGCGAACATCGACGGCAGCAGGCCGTCGCGACCCATGGCGAACAGGATGCGGGTCTGGCCGTACATGGTCACCAGGGTGACCGAGAAGATCGAGATCACCGCACCCGCCGCAATGATCGTGCTTGCGACGTGGCTCTTGGTGATGTCGTCCAGGATCAGCGCGAGTCCCGCTTCCTGACCCTCGAACTGCTCCCACGGCTGGGCACCCAGGGCGGCGAAGGCGACCAGGACGTACACGGTGGTGACGATCAGCAGCGCGGCGATGATGGCACGCGGCATGGTCTTCTGCGGATCCTTGACCTCGTCGCCCGCCGTTGAGACAGCGTCGAGTCCGATGTAGGAGAAGAAGATCGTGCCTGCGGCGAGTCCGATCGCAGCGGTGCCCATCGGGGCGAAGTTGGCGAACCGGTCGGTCTGGAAGGCGGTGAACGCGATGACGATGAACATGCCAAGCACGCCGAGCTTGATGATCACCATGACCGTGTTGGCCTTGGCGGACTCCGATGCGCCGCGGATCAAGAGCAGCATGCACATGACGACCAAGAGAATCGACGGGAGGTTGACGATGCCCGGGTCGGCGTCCCAAGGTGCCGCCGTGATCGCCTGTGGTAGTTGGACTCCGAAGATATTGGTAAGGAGCTTGTTGAGGTACTGGCTCCAGCCGACGGCGACTGCGGCAGTCGACACGCCGTACTCCAGCAGTAGGCAGGCCGCCACGCCCATGGCGATCAATTCACCGAGAGTGGTGTAGGCATAGGAGTAGGTGGATCCCGAAACCGGCACGGCCGAGGCCATTTCGGCGTAACAGATCGCCGCCAAGCCGGCGGCCAAGCCGGCAAGCAGGAACGACAGGATCACGGCGGGGCCCGCCTCGGGCACCGCAGCGGAGAGCACGAAGAAGATGCCGGTGCCCACCGTGGCGCCGACACCGAACATGGTCAGCTGGAAGACCCCGATGGTTCGCTTGAGATGGTCTGAAGCGCCGTGAGCCACCGGCGCACCGACGATTGGGCGCCGCCGCAGCATCTGTTCGGTGAAACTCACCGTGCGTGAGGGTGATGTCATAGCGCCTCCTGTGAGGATGCTGCGAGTTAAGTGAGTCGAACCTAACCCTGTTCTGCGAGCACGGCAGCGAAACGATCCACCGCCCAGTCGAGCTCCGCCTCGGTGATGACCAGCGGAGGCGCAAAGCGAAGCGTCGAGCCGTGAGTGTCCTTCACCAGCACGCCACGCTCGGCTAGCAACTTGCTGACGTGTTTCCCTGTGCCGCAGGAAGGGTCGAGATCCACCCCGGCCCACAGTCCGAGGCCGCGGACCGCGAGCACGCCATGGCCGATGAGGCCACGCAGCCGTCGATGCAGGTGAGCGCCGAGTCGTTCTGAGCGCGACTGGAATTCGCCCCGGGCAAGCATTCGGACCACGGTGGTGCCGATCGCCGCCGCCAGTGGATTGCCACCGAAGGTGGAGCCGTGCTCGCCAGGATGCAGTACGCCGAGGACGTCGCGATTGGCCACTACGGCCGACAACGGCACGATGCCGCCGCCGAGTGCCTTTCCGAGCAGATAGATGTCGGGGATCACGCCCCAGTGGTCGCAGGCGAATGTCCGTCCGGTGCGGGCCAGGCCCGACTGGATCTCGTCGGCGATCATCAGCACGTTTCGCTCGGTGCACAGCGCGCGCACGCGGGGCAGGAAGTCGTCGGGCGGCACGATGATGCCCGCCTCGCCCTGGATGGGCTCCAGCAGCACCGCGACGGTGTTGTCGTCGATGGCGTTCGCGACCGCGTCGGCGTCGGCGAACGGCACCGCGCGGAAGCCGGGCGTGAACGGACCGAAGCCGCCCCGCGCGGACTCGTCGCTCGAGAACGAGACGATGCTGATGGTGCGGCCGTGAAAGTTGTTCTGCGCCACGATGATATTGGCTTGACCCGCCGGCACGCCCTTGACGTCGGTGCCCCACTTGCGGGCCACCTTGATACCGCTCTCGACGGCCTCGGCGCCGCTGTTCATGGGCAGCACCATGTCCTTGCCGCACAACTCGGCGAGTGCGGCGCAGAACGGACCGAGCCGGTCGGAGTGGAACGCCCTACTCACCAGGGTGACGGCGTCGAGCTGCGCGTGGGCAGTGGCGGTGAGCTCGGGATTGCGGTGTCCGAAGTTCACCGCGGAATAGGCGGCCAGGCAGTCGAGGTATTGACGCCCCTCGACGTCGGTGATCCACACGCCCTCCGCCGACTCCGCGACGATGGGCAACGGTGAGTAGTTGTGCGCCGCGTAGTGCTCGTCGACGGCGATCGCAGCCTCGGTGAGCTCGTGTGGTTGCGTCGTCACGCCATCCAGGATGGTCACGGATACACCTCCAAAGTGCAGCATTTGACGGATCCGCCGCCTTTCAGCAGCTCTGACAGCTCGACCCCGATCGGTTCGAATCCGGCGTCGGCCAATTGCTTGGCAAAGCCAGTGGCCACCGCGGGGTGGACGACGTGCAGTCCGTCGGACACGGCATTGAGTCCGAGCACGTATGCGTCGACGGTGGCTACCTCGATGGCGTCGGGGTACAGCTCCTGCAGCCGGGCGCGGGCGGCGGCACTGAAGGCAGGCGGGTAGTAGGCGATGGTGGTGTCGTCGAGCACGGCCAACGCGGTGTCGAGGTGGTAGAACCGCGGGTCGACCAACTCGAGGCTGACCACCGGGCGACCGATGAGCCGGGCAACCTCGTCGTGTGCGGCGGGATCGGTCCGAAACCCGTAGCCGGCCAACACCGTTGACCCGACGACGAGCAGGTCGCCCTGTCCCTCGTTGACGTGCTTGGTGTACAGCGTCTCGAAGCCGTGGTCGGACATCCACTGCGCGTAGGCGATTGCCTCGCCTGCCCGCTGGGGATACGCGAACCGGGCGACGACGGCCTTGCCGTCGACGATGAGTCCACCGTTGGCGGCGTAGACCATGTCGGGCAGCCCGGCAACGGGTTCGATCAGTTCGACGGTGTGGCCAAGCGCGCGGTACACGTCCAGTAGGTGCTCCCACTGGCGGATGGCGACACCGGCGTCGACCGGTGTAGACGTGTCCATCCACGGGTTGATCGCGTACTCGACGGCGAAGTGCGCCGGGGAGGTCATGGCGTAGTGGCGGAGTCGGGGGGAACGGGATCGCTGTTGCGTTCCCGGGTCGCTGCGCTCCTGCCCTCCGCACGCCATTCCCGGGTCGCTGCGCTCCTGCCCTCCGCACCTCGTTGCGGCGACATCAAATTCCGGGATGACCGGTGCCGCGGGCGCGGCGATATCTGAAATGGGCATGAAATAGACGATATGGACCATCGTCTACGCAATCAATCACCTCTCGTTGCGTGTTTAGCCACGATCCATTGTGTCAGAGCTAGAATTGCGGTGTTTTGTTGCGTGAGGTAGGAGTTGGTGCCACATGGACCGTCTGGACGAAACCGACGAGCGGATTCTGGCCGAGTTGGTCGACCACGCGAGGGCGACGTTCGCCGAGATCGGAGAGCGAGTGAACCTGTCCGCGCCCGCGGTCAAACGGCGGGTCGACCGGATGCTCGACAACGGCGTCATCCGCGGTTTCACCACCGTCGTGGACCGCAACGCAATCGGTTGGAACACGGAGGCCTACGTACAGGTTTACTGCCACGGCACCATTGCGCCCGCCGAGCTCAGGCGCGCCTGGGTCGACATCCCCGAGGTCGTCAGCGCCGCCACGGTGACGGGCACCGCGGACGCCATCCTGCACGTGCTGGCGCGGGACATGCAGCACCTGGAGGTGGCGCTCGAGCGCATCCGGGCCAGCGCCGACATCGAACGCAGCGAGAGCATCGTCGTGCTGTCCAACATCATCGAGCGCACCCGCTCCTGACCTCGTACTTGGGTCGGGGTGGTGAACATTTCGCTGGGTCCATCGTGTAGAAAACCCAAGTGACTACTAGTGGGGGCATCGTCATCGTCGGCGGCGGACTGGCGGCGGTTCGTACGGCCGAACAGCTGCGCCGGGCCGAGTACTCGGGCGCGATCACGATCATCAGCGACGAGGCCCACCTGCCGTACGACCGGCCGCCGCTTTCGAAGGACGTGCTGCGCGCCGAGAACGACGACGTTGCGCTGAAGCCTGCCGAGTTCTATGCGGAGAACGACATCACCGTGCACCTGGGCGCGGGCGCGACGGAGCTCGACCCCGCGGCGCAGACCGTGACGCTGTCCAATGGCGAGGTCATCGGCTACGACGAGCTCGTCATCGCAACGGGCTTGGTGCCCAAGCGCATTCCGTCGCTGCCGGACATCGAGGGCATTCGTGCGCTACGGACGTTCGACGAGAGCATGGCCATGCGTGAGCACGCCGGGTCGGCGTCACGCGCGGTCATCATCGGGGCGGGCTTCATCGGCTGCGAGGTGGCGGCGAGCCTGCGCACGCTCGGGGTCGCGGTGACGTTGGTCGAGCCGCAGCCCACCCCACTCGCGTCGGTGCTCGGCGAACAGATCGGCGAACTGGTGGCCAGGCTTCACCGCGCGGAGGGCGTCGACGTGCGCTGCGGCGTCGGAGTGTCCAGCGTGACCGGCACCGAGCACGTCGAGAAGGTCGTGCTGTCGGACGGCACGGAGTTGGACGCCGACCTGGTGGTGGTCGGCATCGGCTCCCGGCCATCGACCGACTGGCTGGACGGCAGCGGCGTCGCGGTCGACAACGGCGTGGTCTGCGATGCGGCGGGCCGCACGTCGGCCCCCAAGGTGTGGGCGATCGGCGACGTGGCGTCCTGGCAGGATGTGTCGGGACACCAAGTGCGCGTTGAGCACTGGAGCAACGTCGCGGAGCAGGCCAGGGTGATCGTGCCCGCGCTGCTCGGTGCGGAATCGACGTCGACCGTGACGGTGCCGTACTTCTGGAGCGACCAGTACGACGTCAAGATCCAGTGCCTCGGCGAGCCGGAGGCCGACGACATCGTGCACGTCGTAGAGGACGACGGTCGCAAGTTCCTCGCCTACTACGAGCGTGACGGCGCGGTCGTCGGCGTGGTCGGCGGTGGCATGCCTGGCAAGGTGATGAAGGCCCGCGCCAAGATCGCCAACGGCGCCCCCATCGCCGAAGTGCTCCCCGCCCGCTAGAACTGGCCGAGGTAGAAACGCGTGCCCTGGTCGTCGGTGCACAACGCCGACTTGCCGTAGGACTGCTGCGACGGTTCGTCGATGACGGTTCCGCCCGCTTCACGCACGCGCGCGACCGCAGTGTCGATGTCTGCCGCCGTCCACATCGGCACGGCCACGTTCCGGGCGTTGCCGCCCGCCACGCCGGCCATCGGGTGCGACCCCTCGATCTGCCAGCCGTCGTTCACCCGTCCAGGCTCATACGTCCAGAACAGCAGCCCGCTGTAGAACGCCCGGAACGCCGAGGAGTCTGCGACCTCGTAGGTCAGATACGAAAGATCGCCTGGCCCAGCACCGTTCAGTTCGGGACGCGGATCGCCGGCTTGCGGCCGGTACACCGCGAACGCGGCCCCCGAGGGATCCGTGGCGTCCAGCACCGTGCCGAAGTCGTACTCACTGACCACGCCCACCGTCCCACCGGCGTCGATGATCGACTGTCGCGCGCCGTCCAGGTCGGTGACGGCATAGCAGCAGAACAGCGTCGGTGGCCCGGACACGGAGAACAGGCCGATGCGCTGGCTGGTGTTGGTGACCTGATGGCTCGACGCATCGTAGGTCCATCCGAGTACGTGGCCGTAGAACGCGGCGGCGCGGTCGGCGTCCGGCGTCCACACCGACACGTAGCCCACGTCGCCATGCTGGATCGGCGTGGAAGCACCGGTCGTCGGCCCGCTCAGCATCCACCGGTGGCCGAAGGGGTCGATGATGGCCGCACTCCGGGAACCGTAGTTCTCGTAGGGTTCGCGCTGCACGTCGGCGCCTGCGGCCCTGGCCCGCTCGAGCGCCGCGTCGGTATTCGCAACGGCCAGCATTAGGCTCACTGAAACAGACTGTGGAGCAGGCGCTTTCAGTCCGATCTCGGGGAACGCGTCGGCCAGGTAGAGCACGCCGCCCGCGAGCGCCAGTTCGGCGTGCCCGATGCGACCGTCGTCCATCACGATCGGCTCGCCGACGACGACGGCGCCAAGCGCGTCGACGTACCAGGCGATGGCGTCCGCGGCAGGCGTGACCGCGAGATAGGGAATGGCCGCACTGCGGGGCTGGGCCGCCACGACCGCCGTCGCGGTGGGCTCGGTCAGTTGGGCGATGGCGGTATCGGTGCCACTCATGTCGATTCCTTCTGTTCGATTGGGTAGGGCGAGCGCGGATCGCAGTCGCGAGCGCAGATCCGCCGCGAACGTGGGATCCGGGGCCACCGGAAGGTCGCCGCCGTGCAACACGCTCAGCGGGTCATGACTATTGCGTTCGGTCATGATGTGCTTCCTCCTTCCGGTTCGGGGTATTCCTTCTTGAATGCGCGCCGGGCCCGCACCAGTAGCGCTTCGGTCGCGTGCACGCTGCGGCCGATCAACTCGGCGCACTCGGGCACGGAGCAGTCGTCCAGGTAACGCAGCGACAGCACCGTGCGGTGGTGTTCGGGCAACAGGGCAAGCACGCTCTCGGCGATGATGCGGTCGAGCTCGGCGTCCCAGTCGTCGGCCGGGTCGACCGGCTCCGGCAGTTCGGCCACCGGGATGTTGAACCGGTCGCTTCGCCGTCGGTAGTGGTCGGCCAGCTTGTGACGCGCCACGCCGATCAACCACGGCACCGTCAGCGGTGGCGGCGATTCCTTCCGCGCGGCATCCATTGCCGCAAGAAAGGTTTCCGAGGTCAGGTCCTCGGCCGTCGCGCGGTCGGCGCACCGCCGCACGAAGTATCCGTAGACCGTCGGCAGCGCTTCGTCGTACAACTCCAGCAGCGCGTGAGGCGCGCCCTGAGAGTCCGATGTGGCGCTCACACCTCTATCGTCGCCGTTGCGGCCCGAACTCCGACGCCCCTTTGCGATTTCGGCGCGGAAACGTTCGCTCGGCGAGCGAAAGCGCGCCGAAATCGCAGGGCTAGAGGTAGGCCAGCCCGGTGCTGACGGTGTCGAACGCATCGCCGAGCGCGCGCGGCAGCGAGACGGACGGGTCGGCCAGCCAGTGCTCGTAGGCGGAGAGCGCGACGCCCAACATGGTCCACGCGGCGGTCTGCGGTACCAGGTCGGCGGCCTTGGCGCCGATCCGGCGTGCGACGAACGCGGCGACGACGGCCCGCCAGCCCGCGTACATCGTCATCGAGTAGGCCTGAAGGGCGGCCGTCTCGAGGATGAGTCGCATGCGCTGGCGGTGCCGTGCAGTTTCGGCCTCGTCGAAGCTGTTGAACGACAACAATGCCGAGCGCAATGCGGTCCCCACTGGCACGTCGGGTGGCACCGCGTCGAGCAGTTCCCGCATGTGATCGAGATGGGCGTCGAAGTCTCCCCAGGGGATCGCGTTCTTCGACGAGTAATACCGGAACAGAGTGCGTCTGGCGATGCCTGCGGCGTGCGCGAGGTCGTCGACGCTGACGTCGTCGAACCCACGGCCGGCGAAGAGCTCGAGTGCGACGTCGGTGATGTGGTCCTGGGTGGTCGAAGGCCGTCGGCCCAAACGGGTGGCTTCACGGCGCATCGGACCCATCCCTTCCATTTCGGCACTCGATGCCATATTCTTGCGACCTCGGTCACATTTGTCGAGACCCACGACCCGAAAGGTGGAACAACATGGAGCCGACTCAGCAGGAGCACCAGGAAGAGCTCGTCACCGAGAGCCTGGTCGAAGAAGTTTCCATCGACGGTATGTGCGGGGTCTACTGACGGTGAGCGCACCCGCTGCAGCCGCAGTGGTGTTCGATCCCGACCGTGGCTGGCGGCTGCACCACCAGGTGTCGGTGCGGCCCGAGCCGTTCGGGGCGCTGCTGTATCACTTTGGCACCCGCAAGCTCTCGTTCCTCAAGAACACGACGATCGTCGAGGTGGTCAACTTGCTCGCCGACTACCCCGACGCTCGTACGGCCTTGCGTGCGGCCGGAATCGACGACGCTGAGCAGGCGCCGTACGTGCACGCGTTGAGCGTGCTCGTCCAGTCCAAGATGCTGGTCCGCAAGGACGGCGAGGAGACCCCATGACCACCATGCAGCCCGTCCCCAGGCTCGTCGACCAGTTCGAGCTCGGCCTCGACGCGCCGATCTGCCTCACCTGGGAGTTGACGTACGCCTGCAACCTGTCGTGTGTGCACTGCCTGTCCTCATCGGGAAAGCGCGACCCAAGGGAACTCTCCACGCGTCAGTGCATGGACATCATCGACGAGCTCGAGCGCATGCAAGTGTTCTACGTGAACATCGGTGGTGGCGAACCAACTGTGCGGCCTGACTTTTGGGAGCTCGTCGACTACGCCACGGCTCACCACGTCGGGGTCAAGTTCTCGACCAATGGTGTGCGCATCACTCCCGCGGTGGCCGCCAAGCTGGCCGCCAGCGACTACGTCGACGTCCAGATCTCGCTCGACGGCGCCACCGCCGAGGTGAACGACGAGGTCCGTGGTCCCGGTTCGTTCGCGATGGCGATCCGCGCGCTCGAGAACCTGGCCGAGGCGGGCTTCAAGGACGCCAAGATCTCAGTCGTCGTCACTCGGCACAACGTCGACCAACTCGATGACTTCAAGGCGCTCGCCGATCAGTACGGGGCCACGCTGCGCATCACCCGGCTACGTCCGTCAGGCCGAGGCGCCGACGTCTGGGACGAACTCCACCCGACCCCCGCCCAGCAGGTCCAGCTCTACGACTGGCTGGTCGCGCGCGGCGAACGCGTGCTGACCGGCGACTCCTTCTTCCACCTGTCCGGGCTCGGCGAGCCGGGCGCACTGGCGGGCCTCAACCTCTGCGGTGCGGGCCGAGTCGTGTGCCTGATCGATCCCGTCGGCGATGTCTACGCCTGCCCGTTCGCCATCCACGACAAGTTCCTCGCAGGAAACATCCTGTCCGACGGTGGCTTTGACAACGTCTGGAAGAACGCGCCACTGTTTCGCGAACTGCGCGAGCCGCAGTCAGCCGGCGCCTGCAGCGGTTGCGGGCACTACGACGCCTGCCGCGGCGGCTGCATGGCCGCCAAGTTCTTCACCGGGCTGCCCCTCGACGGACCCGACCCCGAATGCGTCCAGGGCTACGGCGAGCCCGCGCTGGCGCTCGAGCGCAGCAAGCCCAAGTCGAGTGTCGACCACTCCCGCAGCGGCGGCCGCAAGGCCCCGATCCCGCTGAAGCTCCTGATCATCCCACCCAAGAAGTTCTGCAACGAAAGTCCTGTCTGACCATGGCCCGCGATAAGTGGTTCGAAACGGTCGCCATCGCCCAGGACCGGGCGAAGAAGCGGCTGCCCAAGTCCGTGTACAGCGCTCTCATCTCCGCCAGCGAGAAGGGGCTGACCGTCGCCGACAACGTCGGCGCCTTCGGCGAGCTCGGTTTCGCGCCGCACGTCATCGGCGCCCTCGAGAAGCGCGACCTCGCGACAACCGTTATGGGGCAAGAACTCTCGCTGCCGGTGATCATTTCGCCGACGGGCGTGCAGGCTGTGCACCCGGACGGAGAGGTGGCAGTGGCCCGCGCGGCGGCCGCTCGTGGCACTGCGATGGGATTGTCGTCGTTCGCCAGCAAGCCCATCGAAGAGGTCATCGCCGCCAACCCGAAGCTGTTCTTCCAGGTGTACTGGCTCGGTGACCGGAACTCCATCGCCGCCCGGGTCGAACGGGCCCGTGCCGCGGGTGCCGTCGGACTGATCGTCACCACCGACTGGAGCTTCTCGCACGGTCGCGACTGGGGCAGTCCGAAGATCCCCGAGCAGATGGACCTGCCGACCATCATCCGGATGATGCCGGAGGGGCTGACCCGCCCACGCTGGCTCCTTCAGTGGGCCAAGACCATGCGCCCGCCGGGCCTGCGGGTGCCCAACCAGGGTGCGCGCGGCGAGGTAGGCCCGCCGTTCTTCCAGGCCTATGGCGAGTGGATGGGCACGCCGCCACCCACGTGGGAGGACATCGCGTGGCTGCGGGAACTGTGGGGCGGACCCTTCATGCTGAAGGGCGTCATGCGTGTCGATGACGCGAAACGGGCTGTGGATGCCGGTGTTTCGGCAATCTCGGTATCGAATCACGGTGGAAACAACCTCGACAGTACGCCGGCGTCCGTCCGGGCCCTGCCGGCCATCGCGGCTGCGGTCGGCGACCAGGTCGAGGTGTTGCTCGATGGTGGAGTGCGACGCGGCAGCGACGTGATCAAGGCGCTCGCACTCGGGGCGCGCGCGGTCATGATCGGCCGGGCCTACCTGTGGGGACTGGCCGCCGAGGGGCAGGCCGGCGTCGAGAACGTGCTCGACGTCTTCCACGGAGGGATCGACTCGGCGCTGAGGGGACTGGGCAAGGCCTCGATCCACGATCTGGTTGCTGGCGACGTCCTGATTCCGCCAGACTTCGTGCGTGCACTTGGCGTGCCCACGGGTCCGAATTCCTGACCCGCCGCGATGGGCCCGGCAAGCGGCCTTGGTACGGACGTGGCTGGCGAGACTGGCGTGATTGCGCGCTGAGGTCGAAGGAGACGTACGCGGAAATCAATTGCTGCGCATACGCCAACAACCGGCGCACGCCAGGTGAATTCGGCCTACCATCGGCGGGTGGCTTTCCCTAGTGACCTTGGGAACTCAACGACGAGGCAGCTGCACAACTTGTCGCCCGCGTTGATCGTCCCGCTCGGATCGACCGAGCAACATGGGCCGCACCTGCCGCTGGACACCGATACCCGGATTGCGGACGCAGTTGCCAGGGGAGTTGCTGAGCGGCTCGATGGCGACTGGCTCCTGGCGCCGGCGATTGGCTACGGCGCGAGCGGGGAACACGAGGGTTTCCCGGGCACCGTCTCGATCGGTGCCGCTGCGCTGCAGCTCTTGTTGGTCGAGTTCGGCCGCTCGGCCAGCGGCTGGGCCTCGCGGCTGGTCTTCGTGAACGGCCACGGTGGCAACGTCGAAGCGGTTGCTGCGGCGGTTACTTTGCTGCGCGAGGAAGGTCGCGACGTGACGTGGTGTTCGTGCACCGCCGCCGGTGCGGACGCCCACGCGGGGCACACCGAAACGTCTGTATTGCTACATATTTCGCCGGATGACGTCTGGCTGGATGAACGCATAGCTGGGAACGACGCGCCGCTGGCGGAGTGGATGCCGCAGCTGCGGAACGGCGGCGTAGCGGCCGTCAGCCCAGTCGGGGTGTTGGGGAACCCGACGACGGCGTCCGCGGAGGAGGGTGCGCGGATCTTCGCCGAGATGGTCGATACGTGCGCGCGTCGTATCGTTTCCTGGAGTCCGAATCGCGGGGGGATGCTGCAGTGACGGGACCGAGGCTGCCCGACGGGTTCGCCGTTCAAGTGGACCGCCGGGTGAAGGTGCTGAGCGAGGGGGCTGCCCTGCTCGGTGGTTCACCCACGCGCCTGCTACGGCTGGCGCCCGCGGCCCAGACCATGCTCACCGGCGGCAGGCTCGAGGTGCACGACGCGCAGAGCGCGCAGCTGGCGCGCACGCTGCTTGATGCCACGGTCGCACACCCCCGGCCGGCGACCGGACCCTCGCACCGCGACATCACGGTGGTTATCCCGGTGCGGGACAACCCCGTTGGGTTGACCCGGCTGATGCGATCCCTGCGCGGGATGAGGGTCGTGATCGTCGATGACGGCTCCGCGGTTCCGATGACCTCGAGCGACTTCGACGGCTTGTACTGCGACATTCGGGTGATTCGGCATCCCCGTAGCAAGGGCCCCGCGGCCGCCCGCAATTCTGGGCTGGCGGCCTGCCAGACCGACTTCGTCGCCTTCCTGGACTCGGACGTGGTGCCAAGGCGCGGCTGGCTGGAGGCGCTGCTCGGACACTTCTGCGATCCCACGGTGGCGCTGGTCGCCCCCCGCATCGTCAACCTGCGCGAGCCGAAGGGCGTGGTGGCGCGGTACGAGGCGGTACGGTCGTCGCTCGACCTCGGCCAGCGGGAGGCACCCGTCGTGCCCTACGGGATGGTCTCGTACGTGCCGAGTGCCGCGATCATCTGCAGGCGCAGCGTGCTGAACGAGCTCGGCGGCTTCGACGAGACGTTGATCTCGGGCGAGGACGTCGACCTGTGCTGGCGGTTCATCGAGGCGGGCGCGCGGTTACGCTACGAACCCGTTGCGCTGGTCGCCCACGATCACCGAACTCACCTTCGAGAATGGTTTGCGCGCAAGGCTTTCTATGGATCATCGGCCGCTCCGCTATCGGTTCGTCACCCTGGCAAGACGGCGCCGTTGGTCATCTCCGGGTGGACCCTGCTGGTCTGGATCCTGCTCTCGATGGGCTCCGGAATCGGCTACTTCGCCTCCACGATCGTCGCCCTGTTCACCGGCCGTCGCATCGCCAACTCGCTTCGAAGCGTCGACACCGAACCCAAGGAGGTCGCGGCGGTCGCCGCGCGGGGCCTGTGGGCGGCCGCGCTGCAGCTGGCCTCGGCGATCTGTCGGCACTATTGGCCGATCGCACTCATCGCCGCCGTGCTCTTCCGGCGCTGCCGGCATGTCGTCCTGGTGGCCGCGGTAGTCGACGGCGTCGTCGACTGGGCAAGCCGCGATCGCAACCCGGACGACGAGACCCAGCGTGTGGGGCTGCTTGCCTACCTGCTGCTCAAGCGACTCGACGACATCGCATACGGCCTGGGGCTGTGGACCGGTGTGGTGCGCGAGCGCCACCTTGGCGCGCTCAAGCCGCAGATCCGGACCTGAAGTACGCCTTGACCGACGTGTTGATCGTCGGCGCGGGTAGCGCTGGTTGCGTTCTGGCCGAACGGCTTTCATCTGATTCAAACTGCCAGGTGACGATCGTCGAAGCCGGTCCCGGGCCTTCTGATCCGCAAGTGGTGGCGCAGATCAGCGATGGACTGCGGCTGCCGATCGGTGAGGCGAGTTCGGTGGTGCGGCGGTATCGGACGACGCTCACGGAATCACCTGAGCGCAGTGCCGTGATCATGCGGGGTGCCGTGGTGGGTGGGTCGGGCGCCGTTAACGGCGGGTACTTCTGCCGGGGGCTGCCTTCTGACTTCGCGTCGTGGAAGCTGCCCGGCTGGTCGTGGGCGGACGTCCTTCCACACTTCCTGGCGATCGAGACGGACCTCGACTTCGCCGGCCCGCTCCACGGAGCCGATGGGCCGATGATGATCCGTCGGGTCTCCGAGTTCGACGAGGGGGCGAGGGCTTTCGTTCGAGCGGCGCGCGAGCTTGGTTACGAGTGGATCGATGATCTCAACGGGGTCGGGGGAGCGGCCCCCGGGGTGGGTGCGGTGCCCCTCAACATCGACGGCGGCACCCGCGTCGGACCGGGGGGCGCGTTCCTGGGTCCGGCGTCGACGCGGCCCAACCTGAGCGTGCGGGAGCGGACACACGTCCTGGCCGTGCGGTTCGTCAACGGGCGGGCAGTCGGCGTCGAATGCGACGGCCCTGACGGCCAGGAGTACCTGGAGGCGGATCGAATCATCTTGTCGGCAGGCGCAATTGGCTCGGCGCACCTCTTGATGCTGTCGGGGATCGGTCCTGCGGCGGCGCTGCGCTCGATGGACATCACCGTGCACTCCGATGCGCCGGTTGGTACCCGGTGCGCAGATCACCCCGAATGGGTGCTCCCGGTGGACTGGCCCGTCGCGCCTGGCCGACCTCCGCTGGAGGCCGTGTTGACCACGTCCGACGGACTCGAGCTCAGGTCCTACACCGCTGGCTTCGGGGCCATGACCGGCGGTCCTGGGGTCGATCCGGCTGACCGCCCCCACTTCGGGGTGACGCTGATGCGGCCGCGGAGTCGAGGGCGCGTCAGGCTGGCGTCGCCGGACCCCGCCGTGGCGCCTGTGATCGAGCATCGCTACGACAGCGAGCCAGCGGACGTCGCCGCGCTCGAGGTGGGTGCTGAACTCGCACATCACCTCGCGGGAACGGGTTACGAAGTGCGCGAATCGTTTTGGTCGACGTCGCAGCACCTCGCCGGGACGGCGCCGATGGGTACCGATGAAGACGACTCAGTGTTGGACGAACAGTGCCGGGTCCGCGGTGTCGAGGGGCTGTGGGTAGTGGACGGTTCGATCATGCCCAGCATCACCAGCCGTGGTCCGCACGCCACCATCGTGATGATCGGCCACCGCGCGGCCGAGTTCATCCTGCGGTGACCCGGCCCATCCTGACGAGCGACTCGGCGAGCAGGGTGGCTGCAACGACGCCATCCACGACTGGCACGCCGAGGCGTCGGGACAAGGGCGCTGCGAACCTGGCCATTGCCGCACAACCCAATACGATCGCGTGGCTGCCGTCCTGAGCAAGGGCCTGCTCGCAGAGCTCGCCGATCGGGTGGACGGTCGCGGGGTCGGAGTCGATGGTCAGTACGGGGATGTCGCTCGCGTACACGCCGAGGCACTGGCCGGGGGTGTACGTCTTGGCCAGCTCCCACGCGCGCGGAACCGTCGCCGACATCGACGTCACCACCGAGAAGCCGCCTGCGGTCAGGGCGGCCGCGTGCATGGCGGCCTGGGCGATGCCGAGTACCGGACCGTCGACGAGAGCGCGAGCCTGGTCCAACCCCGGATCGCCGAAGCAGGCGATGACGTAGGCGTCCGGCCGATCCTGCTGACGTGCCGCTGCGCGTTCGAACTCAGCGAGAAGGTGAGGGACACAGCGCCGTTCGTCGTCGTCGTGCTCGATGCTGGCCGGACCGCATGCGGGATTCGTCGCCTCGACGACGGTATCCGGGTTTGCGGCCGCCTTGGCACTGGCCTCGATGTCGCTGGTCATCGCGGCCGTGGTGTTGGGGTTGACGAGCAGCAGGCGCACCCCGTCAGCCTAGGGGCCGATCAGACTCGGCGCTGACCACGGGAGCGCATGCGGCGCACGAAATGCAGTTGCTCGTCGTCGCGGCCCGGCGCCCACAGACCGATCACGACGGCCCCGATGGCGACGGTGATGGCGAGCGCCAGTTGCGAGGCGTGCATCGCCTCGACGAAGGCGGCCTTGCTGAGCTCGGCGAGTTGCGCCCCCTGCGGACCGATCCGGTGCGCCACGTCGATGGCCTGCCCTAGGGAGTCGACGGCCGCATCGCGCACCGGTGCGGAGAACCCGGCCAACCGCGGGCCGAGGGCGTCGGAGTACTTGGCCGCCAAGAGGGAGCCGGCCAGCGCGATGCCCAGGGCGGCGCCCATCTCGCGGGTGGTGTCGTTGACGGCGGACGCCACTCCCTGCTTGTCGTCGGGAGCGGTATTCATGATTGCAGAAGTCGTTGGTGCGGTGAGCAATCCGATGCCAAAGCTCATCACCACCATCGGCCAGGCCATGTCCAAGTAGGTCGAGTCCACCTCGACCCACCGGAGGAAGAAGAAGCCTGCGGAGATCAGCGCCAGGCCGGTGAAGACGACCAGGCGCAGCCCGACCCGAGGTAGGTACCAGAACGACGTGGCAGACAGCACCAGGATGGGCCCGATGATCGGGGCGAGCGACATGGCGGTCTTGATCGGGCTGTAGCCCAGGATCAGCTGCATGTGCTGCATCATGATGAAGAAGAATCCGAACATCGCGAGGAAGAACACGGTGATCGCCGCCGCTCCCGTCGCGAACGTCGGGTTGGCGAAGATCCGGACGTCGAGTAGGGGATGACGCCGGCGCAGTTCGATGGCGCCGAACGCCACCGACATCACGACGCCGACGACGATGCACCCGATCACCAAGGCATCGGACCACCCGCGGGTCGGAGCCTCGAGGATGCCGAAGACCAGTACCGCGACCCCTCCGCCGATCACCACGGCGCCCAGCCAGTCCAGCGGTTTGGGTTCCGGCTCCTTCGACGTTGCGACGGTGAGCGTCAGTACGAAGATCAGCGCGGCAGAGCCGGCGAATCCCCAGAAGATGGCCTGCCACGACCAGAAGTGGAGCAACCCGCCGGAGCCGAGCATTCCGACGACCGCTCCGGTTCCGGCGGTGCCCGCCCAGATGCCAACGGCCTTGTTGCGCTGATTCTTCGGGTACCCCGCGGTGAGTAGCGACAACGTCGCGGGCATGACGAATGCCGCGCCTGCGCCCGCCACGCCGCGGGCGACGATCAGGTGCAGGGGATCCGACCAGATCACCGGGGCGACGGACGCGAGCGCGAAGACCACTAGCCCGACGAGAAGCGCGCCACGCCTTCCGTACCGGTCGCCTAGCGCGCCCGCAGGCAGTAGCAGGCACGCCAGGGTCAGCGTGTAACTGTCGACGATCCACGTGAGTTCGGGCTGGCTGGCCGACGTCGCCTTCGCGATGTCTGGCAGCGCTGTGTTCAGCGCGACCATCGAAGAGATGACCAAGAGGACGCCCAGGCATGCGACGAACAGCGTCCATGCGCGGGCCCGTGCGGACAGGGCCGCCAGACGGGGGTCGGTAGGCTGACCAGGCCGCGAGAGAGTGTCGACCACGAGTCGCTCCTTCCGGCGATACGATGCTTTCGAGACTCGCCGTCTTCAAACGAGACTAGCAGTCTTGTTTCCGAATGTGGAGGTGAGTGAAACATGGCAACGGCGCGTACCGATCCGCGGCCGGCCCGCTCTCGGGCGCGTCTGCTGGACGCCGCGACGGCGCTACTAAGAAACGGTGGCCCCAGCGCGGTCACCGTCGAGGCCGTCACCCGCGCCTCGAACGTTGCCCGAGCCACGCTGTATCGCCACTTTCCGAGCGGAAATGACTTGCTGGCGGCTGCTTTTCACGCTCTGATCCCGCCTGCGCCCATCCCGCCCGACGTAGGATCGCTGCGTGACCGGCTCATCGCCGCGCTGGAAGGGTTCTCGGCGCTGATCGCCGAGGCGCCCATCAGCCTTGCGGCGATGTCGTGGTTGGCGCTCGGTGGAGACCTGGAGCACATTCGATGGGGCGACGAAAGGCGATCCGACAGCCCTGAGGTGCGCACGCTTCGCGAGCGGGTCGCCGAGCAGTATGCGGCTCCGTTCGACGCCATCTTCGACAGTGCCGTCGCGGTGGCCGAAGTGGGTGAGGTCGACCGGACGCGGGCGAGCGTGTTGCTTCTCGGCCCCATCGTGTTGGGCAAGCTGAGCACGTTGCCGGACTTCGACTATCGCCAGGTTGCGGTGGCAGCCGTCGACGGCTTCCTGGCGACGCACGCCAAGAAACGGGAACCGTAATTACCTGAGCGAGTATCGAATCGGCAGGTGCTTGAGCCCACCGACGAAGGTCGTCGCGCTGAGTTCGGGCACGCCGGCCAACTCGATCGACCCCAACCGGGCCACCAGCTCGGTGAACAGGCTGTTCATCTCCATGCGGGCCAACGCGGCGCCAAGGCAGAAGTGGACGCCGTACCCGAAGGCGACGTGCTTGTTGGGATCGCGGGCGACGTCGAAACGGAAGGGGTCGGTGAACACGTCCTCGTCGCGGTTGCCCGAGACGTACGCCAGGTAGACGGACTCACCCTTGGCGATGTCGATTCCGCGGACCGTCGTGTCGGCGGACGCGGTGCGCATGAATTCCTTTACGGGAGTTGACCAACGGATCATCTCCTCAACCGCTGTGCACATCAGGCCGGGGTCGTTGCGCAGTCTGTCGAGTTCACCGGGATTGTCGATCAACGCGCGCATTCCGCCCGAAATGGCGTCCTTGGTGGTGTCGTGTCCGGCACTGGCGACGATGACGTAGTAGGACGCGGTGTCGACGTCGGACAGCGGTTCGCCATCGACCCGGCCGTTGGCGATGGCCGACGCGAGGTCGTCGGTCGGCTGCTCGCGCCGAGAGGCCGTCAGCCTGGAGAAGTAGGTGAAGAAGTCGAGCAGTACCGCGAACTGATCTTCGAGCGATCCACCTTCGCGCTTGTATTCGTCGTCGTCGCCGCCGAACATCTCCTGGGTCAGGCTGTGCATGCGACCGAAGTCGGATTCTGGCAGGCCGAGCAGTGACATGATCACGTACAGCGGGAAGTCGATGGCGATGTCGGTCACGAAGTCGCATTCCGGCCCGATGTCGGCCATCTTGTCGACGTAGCGCTTGGCCAGCTCGTCGACCCTGACCTTCAGGTCGCGCATGGCCTTCGGACGGAACCAGTCGGCCCCGATCTGGCGCACCTTGCGGTGGTGCGGATCGTCCATGTGGATGAGTGTGCGCAATCCCATGCCCGCCTCGAGTTGCTCCTTGGCCATGTCGTCGGCGGCAGCGGTGGCCAGCAGTGGGCGCGGCTCGCTGAGAAACAGCTCGTTGTCGCGTTCGATCGCCATGATGTCGGCGTGCTTGGTGATCGCCCAGAAGGGCCGATACGGCCGATTGTCCACCCACGCAACGGGATTGTTGGCCCGCAAGTGGGTAAGCGCCGTGTGCAGTCGCTCGTCGTCGGCGTAGGCCGTCGGATCGGCGAGAACTTTGGCGGCGTCGTCCGTCGTCGGCGTGCTCATTGAAACTCCTCACTCGCGGGCGGAGACTTGACAGGTGTCAAGTCGCAGTCTAGGTGGGCGTGCCCGGCTTGTAGACCGGATTGCTCTCATCCGTAATCAGTAGGCTCGGAACCCGTGCGCCCCCCATTGGCCCGGCAGGTTGTCCGGAGTGCGACCGCGTTGATCGTCGTCGCGCTGTTGACGCTCGGCTGCGCGCGTGGCGATGGGACCGTCGCCCCAGCGCCGCCCCCCGGGCCCCCGCCCGACCCGGCCTTGGCGCAGACGACGACGGGCGTGGTACGCGGCGTCGTCGCCCCCGATCATCGACTGTTCGCGGGGATTCCCTACGCCGCGCCGCCAGTCGGTCCGCTGCGCTGGCAGCCGCCGATGCCAGCGCCGTCCTGGCCCGGGGTGCGCGACGCGACCAAGCTTGGCCCGCGGTGCATCCAAGACATGAGCGACCTGGAACGCGGCAGAGGCAGCTCCGAGGACTGTCTGACGCTGAACGTCTGGACGCCGCCGCCGTCCAACGAGCGGCGACCGGTCATGGTCTGGATCCATGGCGGTGGCTTCATCAACGGCAGCGGTGGCATCTACGACTCGCGGCGGATGACGACTCGCGGCGACATCATCGTGGTCACGCTGAACTACCGATTGGGCGCGCTGGGCTTCCTGGCGCACCCATCACTCGGGCCCCCCGGCGTGGTGGGCAACTACGGGCTGGCCGATCAGCAGGCGGCCATGCGCTGGGTGCGCGACAACATCGCGAGCTTCGGCGGTGATCCGGAAAAGGTCACGATCGCAGGCGAATCAGCGGGTGGGATGTCGGTCTGCGACCACCTCGTCGCCCCCGGCTCGAAGGGCCTGTTCCGGGCGGCGATCGTGGAGAGCGGACCGTGCCAGGCGCAGGTCCCGCTACGCGAAGCCGAACGGATCAGCCTCGACTATGCGCACGACGCCGGCTGTGGTGACCCGGCCACGGCTCCGCAGTGTTTGCGCGCGCTGCCTGCGGACAAGCTGAGAAATCCCGTGTGGTACTTCCGCATTGGCGACGACACGCTGAGCGGGCCGGTCACGGGAACGGCGTCGCTGCCGGTCGACCCCATGGCCGCGTTCGCCTCGGGAGCTGCGGCGAAGGTGCCTGTATTGGTCGGAACCAATCGCGACGAGTTCACGCTGTTCGTCGCCCTGCAGTACCTGCGGTCGGGCAAGAGATACCCAGCCGGGGAGTATCCGCACCTGCTGTCAGAAACGTTCGGGGGCAACGCACCGGCCGTCGCCGACCACTACCCGCTCGAGCACTACGGCGGCAGTGCGGCGCTGGCGTATTCGGCTGCCGTTACCGACGGCGTCTTCTCCTGCGTTGCCGACCGCATGAGCGAACAGTTGGCTGCCACCAACCCCGTTTACTCCTACGAGTTCAACGACCCAGCGCCGCCGACGCCAGACCCCTTGCGTACGTTGCCCTTTCCCGTGGGAGCCAGCCATTCGCTCGAGCTTCGCTACCTCTTCGACGTTGGTGGGGCGCCGCCGCTGAATCCGGCTCAGCAGGTCTTGTCGGATCAGATGATCGACTACTGGAGCAACTTCGTCGCCACCGGTAAACCCGGTGCCGACGATCAGCCGCACTGGCCTGAACTCGGGACCGACCCGGCCACGGAAAAGCGATTGTCATTGCAGCCCGATGGCAGCAGGCTGGTTACCGACTTTGACCAGAAGCACCAGTGCGCATTCTGGGCTGGCCTGAAGGGGTGATCGACGATGCCGACTCCCGATCCGAGCTGCTGGTCATCAACTACCGCAACGAACGGGGCGACTCCGACGAGATGGCGCGGGGCCACGAGTTCGGACGCGAAGGCGTCGACGCCTACATGAAGACGAAGTCGGTCTGTGCTGAGCTCTGACGTTGGGTCGACGCCGGCTTCTGAGAGATGAGTTGGACGAGGTTCCCACACGTATCGTCGAACACGGCCACCATCTGTTCGCCAATGTCAGTGGGCGGCTGCGTGAAGACGACACCCGCTTTGGTCAACCGCTCGTGCTCGGCTTCGACGTCGTCAACGGCGAACTGAGCCAACGGAATCCCATCTTCGGCGAGTGCGTCCCGGTACGGCTTCACCGCGGGGTGGCCACACGGTTCCAGCAGCAGTTCGGGCCCGGCTGGCGAATCGGGGGAGACGACGGTCAGCCAGAAGTCATTCCCGAGCGGGATGTCGTGGCGCTTCACGAAGCCGAGCACCTCGGTGTAGAACGCCAGCGCTGCTCGCTGGTCGTCGACGAAGAGGGTGGTCAATTCGATTCTCATGAGGTGCCCTTCCCGGCGACGGGCCATCGTCGCGTGATCGCGGCGAGTGGCTCGCCGTTGTAGTAGTGGAACTTGGACCGGCCACGCCGCTCGGTGACGACCAGGCCGGCCGACTCCAGCACGACAAGGTGCTGAGAGATCGCCTGCCGGGTCGAGCCGAGTCCGTGTCGCATTGCGAGCGTCGTGCAGATCTCGAACAAGGTCTGTCCGTCACTGGCGGCAAGCTCGTCGAGGATGAGCCGCCTTGTCTCATCGTCGAGGGCTCTGAACACGTCTGCCACCGCATTGATAATAGGCAAGCAGGCACTTGCATATCAACCCTTGGGGACGCCCCGGAAAATCGTCTGCAGAAAAGTGTGGGAATCGGTGCGCCTGGTCGCTCCTAGCTGATGAACGCGGCCCGCCAGGATCGCGACAACCTCAAGGAGTTCGCCATGAAGACCACCTCGACCACCCGCAAGCTGACCCGATTCCAGTACGCAGCGACTCTTCTCGGCGCCCTGGCCTTCGTCGCCTTGGCCCCAGCGACGGCCAACGCCCAGCCCGTCGGGTCCACTGGCGCTGACGGCGGATGCCACTACACCGACAAGGATGGTTACGACATCCCGATCGACGACGGCCAGGGTGTCATCGTCGACGGGAAGACCGTCACCTGCAACGGTGGAACGATCACCGTCAGCGCTGCGTCGATTCGCGGCGGCCCGAAGAAGCCGGTCGTGACCCAGAAGCTCCCGGTGCTGAACAAAAACGCGGCTGCCAGAACAACCCCCTGAAGCCGTCAACCGTCAGACCGGCCCGCCACCTGGAGACAGGGTGGCGGGCCGATCTGTTTCTCATGTCAGACGGGCGTCACCCAAGTGGTGATGTCGGCGTGGACGACCTCGGTGCCGCTGCGGTCGGTGACGCTGACGGGCACGACGACCTCGGCTCCCTCGGTGATCGAGCCGAAGTCCGGCGGGTCGATTCGTGCGCTGGCGCGCACCGACGTCGTCGCCTTGGCCAGGTACTGCACGGTCATCGCCTTGGGGATCCAGCGATGGCTCGTCGGCACGGTGGCTTCCATCAACATGCCCATCGCCAGCTCGGCGGCGTTGCACGACGCGATGGCGTGCACGGTGTGGAGGTGGTTGTGCACGAAGAACCACTTGGGCACGTCCACCTCGGCCAATCCGGGCTCCATCCGCTTGATATGTGGCAGCACCGAGGCGAAGTACGGCACCCTGGCCATGACGGCTGCAGAGAACAGGCGGCTTCCGCCAGGCCGGCCATTTAGCCGTTGCCACATGCGGTACGTGTTGGTCGCTGAGGTCACCGCGGCCATCTTACTCATGAGTAAGATGCGAGTTGGCGTCTGGAATTAGGGGTCAACGGACCCTTCTTCGCCACGGACGACGAGCCGAATGGCACTGGCGGCGGATGCCGCTACTCCGGTGCTGACGGTGCGGTGAGATCACCATGTCGGCAACGCCCGGCTGAAGCCCGCCCGGCCCCGCTAGAATGACGACGCTTCCATCAATGCAGGTCAGCAGGGTGGTGCTCGCCTTCCTGGTGGTGGGAGTATTCGTCGTCTTCGTCGGGGCGGCGGTGTGGTTCGGGCGGAACCATGCCAGAGCGACTATTGGGATTCCGGCAGTGACTCCGGCAGCGGCAGCGTTGGCGGCCAAGTTGACGGGGGCTGCGGCGGTGGCGGTTGTGGAGGCGGTGGAGGCGACTAAGGTCGGCGCAGGGCTCGGACGTCGAGTTTTCGTCGAATAGATCGCCTGGGTGCATCAACAAGTCGACGTTCGGCCGTGCCGGGGGAAGCCTGATCAGGGATTTGGCTGGCGTGACCTTTTGAGGCATACTGTTCGGGTTGCCCTGAGCCAGGTTCGCCTGGTCGGGCATACGACCGGCGCCCTTGCGGGCGCATCCGGTCCCAACCTCGATCGCGACGGAAATTTCGACGCGGGCGAGCGTGCGTAAGGGCGACACACCCGAGCGCGGGGGTCGGTGAACCACAGACAGGTAAACAGCGGCGGCATAAGCCAGCGCGCTGCACTCGGGACACCGAGGGCACGCGCACGAAGACCAGGCCCGAGCACGGGCCCGTTAATAGTGAGGTAGGACAAGCGTGGCGGGACAAAAGATCCGCATCAGGCTCAAGGCCTACGACCATGAGGCGATTGACGCCTCGGCGCGCAAGATCGTTGAGACGGTCACCCGTACGGGCGCCAGTGTGGTCGGTCCGGTGCCGCTGCCGACGGAGAAGAACATCTACTGCGTCATCCGGTCCCCGCATAAGTACAAGGACTCGCGGGAGCACTTCGAGATGCGCACTCACAAACGCCTGATCGACATCCTCGACCCGACGCCGAAGACCGTTGACGCGCTCATGCGCATCGATCTTCCGGCGAGCGTCGACGTCAATATCCAGTAATCCCAGTAGGAGATCCCGAAAGAAATGGCTAGAAAAGGCATTTTGGGCACCAAGCTGGGCATGACGCAGGTGTTCGACGAGAACAACAAAGTCGTCCCGGTGACGGTCGTCAAGGCCGGCCCCAATGTGGTGACACGCATCCGCACCCCGGAGCGTGACGGTTACAGCGCCGTCCAACTCGCGTACGGCGAGATCAGCCCGCGCAAGGTGAACAAGCCGGTCACCGGACAGTTCGCCGCCGCGGGCGTGAACCCGCGCCGTCACCTCGCAGAGTTCCGGCTCGACGACGAGGCCGCTGCCGCCGAGTACGAGGTGGGTCAGGAACGGACCGCCGAGATCTTCGCCGACGGCAGCTTCGTCGACGTGACGGGGACCTCGAAGGGCAAGGGCTTCGCAGGCACCATGAAGCGTCACGGCTTCAAGGGCCAGGGTGCCAGCCACGGCGCGCAGGCCGTGCACCGTCGGCCCGGCTCGATCGGTGGCTGCGCCACCCCGGGTCGCGTATTCAAGGGCACGCGCATGTCAGGTCGGATGGGTAGCGACCGCATCACCACGCAGAACCTGGTGGTGCACAAGGTCGACGCCGAGAACGGCGTGCTGTTGATCAAGGGCGCCATCCCCGGCCGCAACGGTGGGCTCGTCATGGTCCGCACGGCGATCAAACGAGGTGAGAAGTAATGGCCAAGAAGACTGATGGCCGTGAGATTCCAGTCCAGACTCCGGGCGGCGAGAAGGACGGCTCCGTCGAGCTGCCCGCCGAGCTGTTCGACGTCGAGCCGAACATCGCGCTGATGCACCAGGTGGTCACCGCGCAGCTCGCGGCGGCCCGCCAGGGCACGCACTCCACCAAGACCCGCGGCGAGGTCTCCGGCGGCGGCAAGAAGCCGTACCGCCAGAAGGGCACCGGCCGCGCCCGTCAGGGTTCGACGCGTGCGCCGCAGTTCAAGGGTGGCGGCGTCGTGCACGGCCCCCGGCCGCGCGACTACAGCGAGCGGACCCCGAAGAAGATGATCGCCGCCGCGTTGCGTTCGGCGCTCTCGGACCGGGCCCGAAACGACCGGATCCACGCGATCACCGAGGTCGTCAGAGGTCAGACGCCGTCGACCAAGAGTGCCAAGGACTTCCTCGGCACCCTGACCGACCGCCGCAAGGTGCTGGTCGTCATCGGCCGCAGCGACGAGGTCAGTGCGAAGAGCGTGCGCAATCTGCCTGGCGTGCACGTGCTCTCGCCGGATCAGCTCAACACGTACGACGTGCTCAACGCCGACGACGTGGTGTTCAGCGTCGAGGCGCTGAACGCGTACATCGAACGCTCTACGCGAAGTGTTGAAAAAGACGACGTGGAGGTGTCGGCCTGATGGCAACTGTGACTGACCCCCGGGACATCATTCTGGCCCCGGTCATCTCGGAGAAGTCCTATGGGCTCATCGAGGACAACGTGTACACGTTCGTCGTTCACCCGGACTCGAACAAGACGCAGATCAAGATCGCGATCGAGAAGATCTTCAGCGTCAAGGTCGATTCCGTGAACACGCTCAACCGTCAGGGCAAGCGCAAGCGCACCCGCAGCGGGTACGGCCAACGCAAGGGCACCAAGCGCGCCATCGTCACGCTGGCAGCAGGCAGCAAGCCGATCGACTTGTTCGGAGCACCGGCCTAAGCGCCGGGGAAGCCACCGAGAGCTAGAGGACTAGACAGACATGGCAATTCGCAAGTACAAGCCGACGACACCCGGTCGTCGCGGGTCCAGCGTCTCCGACTTCGCCGAGGTCACTCGGTCGACGCCGGAGAAGTCGTTGGTTCGCCCGCTGCACAGCACCGGTGGCCGCAACGCGCACGGACGCATCACCACCCGCCACAAGGGTGGTGGGCACAAGCGCGCCTACCGCGTGATCGACTTCCGTCGCCACGACAAGGACGGCGTCAACGCCAAGGTCGCGCACATCGAGTACGACCCGAACCGCACCGCGAACATCGCACTGCTGCACTACCTGGATGGCGAGAAGCGTTACATCATTGCCCCGCAGGGACTTTCGCAGGGCGACGTGATCGAGCAGGGGCCGAACGCCGACATCAAGCCAGGCAACAACCTGCCGATGCGCAACATCCCGGCCGGTACCGTCATCCACGCCGTGGAGATGCGGCCCGGTGGCGGCGCCAAGCTGGCCCGCTCGGCAGGCACCAGCATCCAGCTGCTCGGCAAGGAAGGCGCATACGCCTCGCTGCGCATGCCCAGCGGAGAAATCCGCCGCGTCGACGTGCGCTGCCGCGCCACTGTCGGCGCGGTCGGCAACGCCGAACAGTCGAACATCAACTGGGGCAAGGCCGGTCGTATGCGATGGAAGGGTAAGCGCCCCACTGTCCGCGGTGTCGTAATGAACCCGGTCGACCACCCGCACGGCGGTGGCGAGGGTAAGACCTCGGGCGGCCGGCACCCGGTGAGCCCGTGGGGCAAGCCAGAAGGCCGTACCCGCAAGAACAAGCCGAGCGACAAGCTCATCGTCCGACGCCGGCGCACCGGCAAGAATAAGCGCTAGGAGTAATTAGCGATGCCACGCAGCCTGAAGAAGGGCCCGTTCGTCGATGACCATCTGCTCAAGAAGGTCGACGTCCAGAACGAGAAGAACACCAAGCAGGTCATCAAGACCTGGTCGCGTCGTTCGACCATCATCCCTGACTTCATCGGTCACACCTTCGCCGTCCACGACGGTCGCAAGCACGTGCCGGTGTTCGTCACCGAGTCGATGGTCGGGCACAAGTTGGGCGAGTTCGCGCCCACCCGCACGTTCAAGGGTCACATCAAGGATGACCGGAAGGCCAAGAGGCGGTAATGACTACGACGACTGAGTATCCCAGCGCCGTTGCCAAGGCGCGCTTCGTGCACGTCTCGGCATCCAAGGCGCGTCGGGTGATCGACTTGGTTCGCGGCAAGTCCGTGACCGAGGCGCTCGACATCCTGCGGTGGGCACCGCAGGCTGCCAGCGAGCCGATTGCCAAGGTCATCGCCAGTGCGGCGGCCAACGCGCAGAACAACGACGGACTCGATCCCGCGACGCTGGTCGTAGCCACCGTCTACGCAGACGAGGGCCCGACCGCCAAGCGCATCCGGCCGCGCGCCCAGGGGCGTGCGTATCGAATCCGAAAGCGCACCAGCCACATCACGGTGATCGTCGAGAGTCGCCCGACTCGGGACAAGAGTGCGGCCTCGTCGGCAAGCTCCGCGCGCGCACGCCGCGCCCAGGGCAGCAAGGACGCCGGAGCTGCGAAGTCGGCGACATCCGATGCCGCGACCAAGGCACCCGCCAAGAAGGCATCCGCCACGGCGGCCGAGAAGGTCTCTGAGACTTCAGATTCGAAGGGAGGCTCGGAGTAGTGGGCCAGAAGATCAACCCCCACGGCTTCCGCCTCGGTATCACCACCGACTGGAAGTCGCGCTGGTACGCCGACAAGCAGTACAAGGAATACGTCAAGGAAGACGTCGCTATCCGGCGGCGGCTGTTCCAGCCGTTCGTCATCGCCGCCACGCCGACCTCGTCGCCGCGGCGCGTCGACCTCGAGCGCGCTGGCGTGGCCAAGGTGGAGATCGAGCGCACCCGTGACCGGGTTCGCGTAGACATCCACACCGCCCGTCCCGGCATCGTCATCGGGCAGCGAGGCCAGGCTGCGGACTCCATCCGCGGCGCGCTGGAGAAGCTGACCGGCAAGCAGGTCCAGCTGAACATCCTCGAGGTGAAGAACCCCGAGTCGGTGGCACAACTGGTCGCCCAGGGTGTGGCCGAGCAGCTGAGCAACCGTGTCGCGTTCCGACGTGCCATGCGCAAGGCGATGCAGTCCGCGATGCGTCAGCCGAACGTCAAGGGCATCCGGGTGCAGTGCTCGGGTCGTCTTGGCGGCGCCGAGATGAGCCGCTCGGAGTTCTACCGCGAGGGTCGGGTGCCGCTGCACACGCTGCGTGCCGACATCGACTACGGCCTGTACGAGGCCAAGACCACCTTCGGTCGCATCGGCGTGAAGGTGTGGATCTACAAGGGTGACGTCGTCGGTGGTAAGCGCGAGCTCACCGCGGCTGTTCCTGCCACTGCCGATCGGCCGCGTCGCGACCGCCCGTCGGGCACGCGTCCGCGTCGCAGCGGTTCCGCGGGCACCACGGCGACCAGCACCGAAGCCGGCCGCGCAGCCAGCGAAGAAGCGCCAGCCGATACGTCGGCCGTCGCGGTCGAAGCACCAGCCACTGAGGCACCTGCCCCAGAGACCACGGAGAGCTAGTCATGTTGATTCCGCGGAAGGTCAAGCACC
>JAOPVI010000179.1 GCA_025966225.1 Mycobacterium sp.
ATCGGGGGCCGACGATGCATCGGCACCCATCACAACGAGGTCACGCCGAACCCGGTCGAGCGCGCCCAGTTGGCGGGCTAGGGCCTTGTCGTTGCGAACGCGCTGGCGGACGTGCGCGGCCGTGTCGTCGTCGAGCAGGCCGGCTTGCAAGTCGGCGAGCACGTCGGCCGTGATCGGCCCGTAGGGATCGCCGGCACCGCCGTCCACCGTCTCCTCCTGAACAGGCTCACCCCGCTCCGCCAATGCGGTCAGCTGCGGCGGCGTCGTGGCCAAGGTACTCCAACGCCTTCGCGAGCTTGGCCCGTGCTCGGGAGCAGCGACTCTTGACCGTGCCCTCGGGGATGCCGAGCAGCCGGGCCGTCTCGGCGACCGAGTACCCCTGCATGTCGACGGCCACCACGGCCGCGCGTTGCTCGACGGGGAGTTGCATCAGCGCGCGTTCGACGACGAGCGCGGTGTCGATGTGGGGCATTGGATCGCTACCCGAGCCGACGGCGTACTCCAGCGCAGAGGTCGGATGACTCTTGTTGCGGCGCAGCCGATCGAGGCACGCGTTGACGACGATGCGGTACAGCCAGCTGCTGACCGATGCGTCGCGCCGGAACGTGGGCGCGTTGCGATGCGCTGACAGCATCGCGTCCTGAAGGGCATCGGCGGCATCGTCGCGGTTGCGGCTGGTGATCTGGGCGAGCCGATACAGCTGCCGATGGTGTCGGTGGAACAGCGCCTCGAACGCGTACCGGTCGCCCGCGACATGCGCCTGCAGCAACTCCTCGTCCGACTGGCCTGGATCAGCGTGCCCCCGATTGCTTCCCACAGCCGAACGATAATGAGCTCACAGCGAGCTCCAAGACACCAATTTCAGGAGCTCGGTCACGCGAGGCGCTGACCTGCGACGACAGGCTCGCACCCGAACGAAAGTGGCCTGGGGACAGCTCCGGTGGACGGTTCAGGAGGTGGGCTTGAGCGTGATGCCGGAGATCGCCGTCTCGCTCTTGCCGTCGACGGTGCCCAGCGTCGTGATCCACACCAGCACATACGACGTAGGCTGCGCGTTGTCGATGGTGATGGTGTTGGCCCCGGTCTTCATCGGCGCCGGCTGGGTCATCGGGGTGGTGTCGTCCAACGATGCCGGAGTGGCCGACTGAGCGGACCGAATCTGTACGGCCGTGCCCGTGCTGTTGAGGTCGAGTGACACCGACGCGAGGGTGGTCGGCTGCGGCAACTGGAGCAGCAGGCCGACCCCGTTCTTGAAGCCGGGGAACGGCACGGGATCGGAGTACGTGTCGGTCTGCCAGGACGTCGCCGGGTTGCCGTCGATCGCGTTCGCGGCCTGATCCGGGTTGTCGGCCTCGCCGCCTGGCGAGAACACCACCGCCTTAACGGGTTTCACGGCACCGGCGTTCGGGTTCGCCCCGGCGTTGGAGCTGCTGGACGGCGCGTTGAGGCCGAGTTCGTCCTTGTCGAGCGACCCGCCGACGTCCCCGAAGATGTTGCTGAGCACCGAGGCGAGTACGACGAGCGCGACGACGATGATCGCGCCGCCGACGGCCAACCCGATCATCAGCCCCTTGCGCTTGCGGGCCTGTTGATCGGGATCGGGGGTGACGGTCGGGCGGAAGCGTTCCGGCGGTGCCTCCGTCTCGTCGATCGGCGTAATGAGTTCGGTGCGATCGGCGACGGCGGTGGCCTGTTGCAGAAGATTGAGCAGCGTCGGCGCGCTGCGGATGCCGCCGTTGTCCTGGACGGCCCGCGCGGCAGCGGCAGAGATCTGGAAGGGAATGGAGCGGTCGACGGAGCGCGGCTCGACCGGCTGGCCCGCCGCGTCCAGGTCGGCAGCCTCCATGCCGCTGCGAACGCCGGACTCGGGCAGCGGCCAGCGGTTGATCAGAAGTGCGTACAGCGCGGCGCCGATGCCCTTGATGTCGTCTTCGGGCGTCGCCGTGGACAGTGTGGCGGGAAATGCGAGTGCGACGTCACCGTCGACGCTGACCCGCACGCGGCCGGGGTGGTCGATGGACAGGGCGACGCCGGACCGGTGGGCGGCCTCTGCTGCGGCGGCCAGCGACTGAATCGCGCGCGCTCCACCGATGGCGGACGGGGCGGTCTCGGCGACCTCCGCCAGTGATCCGCCACGGATCCACTCCGACACGATCAGGCCGCCCGACCCGGTGTGGGCAACGTCGAGCACCCTGGCAATGCCCGGCCGTTCGATACGGCTCAACTTCATTGTGCGGGCGAGGATTTCGGCGAGCTCGTGATCGGGCAGCACCGCGTCGGGGTCGACGAACGTCAGCGCGACCTGCCGGTCGTAGGAGATGTCCATCGCATGCCAGAACTGCAGGTGCGGCGGCCCGCCGTGAAAGACCAGCAGCCGGTACCGACCGCCGGCGATGGTGGCTCCGGGGATCAGGTGTACGTCCTCGTCTTGCGTGGCCGCATCCAGCGGCGGCTCGTGCGGCACGTCGAACGCCAGCGCTTCGCGGGAGGGGTCGCCCCCGTAGTCGGAGGGTGGGCGGTCGGCCACCGGATGCGGCGGCTCGTCTGGGACGTCGGGCCGGAAGTCGTCGGCCGATGGGCGGGGGATCCGGGTGGTCGCGCCGCTCTCGGACCCGGGCACGCCTGCGGAGTCTTCGGTCACCGCTGGTCCTTTCCGGATCCGTCCCCCGGCAAAGCCTGCCGGAGGTCCACGCCGCACGGGCGCCAGGGGTGGTCGCGGTCGTTGCGGACGTGAATTGCTCTGCTCAGGGTACGTGAGGGGGGTGCGACGAGGTGGCTGGTCGGAGCCACGCATCGCTCGGGCCGCCGTCGAGGCTGGCGTACCGCCGCCGAGCGTTCGTCGGACCGCGGCCAATGCGGCGTGGGCGTCTGGCACGCGGGCCGCCAACATCACGCAGGCAATGATCGGGAGCATGATCACGCCGAGCACGAAGAGGCGGAGCAGTGAGCCGCCGCCACCGAAGCGCGTGGTGAGCGTCTCCAGGCCGAGCAGCTTGTCGACGACGTGGGCGGCCAATCCGGCGATCAGCGACGCCGAGATGGTCACCAGGATGGTGCGCACCACCTGCAGGTTGATCAGCCGACCGCCCGGCGGATTGAGGTTGGCCCGCAAGACGACGAAGCCCAGCGTGGCGCCCGCCAGAAAACCGAGGCCGTTGGCGAGCCCGAGGTAGCCCGCGACGAGCTCGGGGTTGTCGGTCAGGTGAGGGGCGGCCACGCTCGCCACGATCTTGACCGCGGTGATGACCACGATCAGCAGCAGCGGCGTCCACGGCTTCTCGCGCGCGTAGAAGACCCGCAGCTGCAGCAACACCAGCGCATACGGGATCAACGTAAAGGCCGACATCGTCACGGCGATGCCCAGGTATCCGGCGTCGACGTCACCGAAGTTGCCGTAGGCGAACAGCGCACTGCCGATGGCGGGGCCGCCGACGGTCATGAACGCGACGATCGGGATCAGGGTGACCATCGTCAGGCGCGTCGCCAGCGAAAGGTCGGCCAGCACGGCCAGGATGTCCTCGGCCGCGGCGTTGCGGGACAGCCGCGGCATCACCACGGTCAGTACGGTCACGCCGATCATGCCGAACGGCAGCATCAGCACCAGCCACGTGTAGTTGTAGATGGCGGGCCCGGAAGCCGCTGCGGTACTTGCGATTTGGTTGCCGACGATCAGACCGGCCTGACTGATGAGCACGTACAGCACCATCGCGGCGGCCATGGCGCCGAACTTCTTCAGCCGGTCGTCGAGCCCCCACAGCGGGCGAAGGCTGACCCGTTCGCGGCGTATGGCGACCAGCAGCACCGCGGCCTGTGCGAATACGCCGAGGGTGGTTCCGAGGCCGAGCACCAGCAGCTTGGCGTTGCCCATCTCGACGGGATTGACCGAGAGTTCGCCTGGCACGGCGAGATACACCAGCAGCGTCGCGATGGCCACCACGTTGTTGAGCACCGGCGCCCACGCCGGCGGTCCGAAGACGTTGCGCGTGTTGAGGATCGCCATGAACACCGACGACAGCCCGTAGAAGACCACCTGTGGCAGCAGCAGGTAGGCGAACGCGGTCGTCAGTGCGCGGTTGACCTGCGGGTCATCGCCGAGCATCAGGTTCACCAGGACCGGCGCAGCCGCCACCGACAACACGGTGGCCGCGAGCAGCAGCACCGTCGCCAAGGTGACGAGTCGACGTACGAACGCGGTGCCGCCATCGGGGTCGTCGCGCTCGGCGCGCGCGAGTACGGGCACGAAGATGGCTGTGAACGTGGCCTCGAGCACCAACGCGGCCACCAGGTTCGGCAGCTGATTGGCTATCGAGAAGGCACTGGACAACGCCGCACCGAGGATCGCCGCCAACAGCACGATGCGGATGAACCCCGTGATTCGGCTGATCAACGTGGCGAACGCCATGCCCCAGGACCGCGACACCACCGCGGCGTCGGAGAGTTGTTGCGGTCCCGGTCGCCCGGCCGCGCTCACGTGTCGTCCGGGGCGTGGGCGATGGCGGTTTCGAGCGGGTCGGGTGGATCGGGCGGACCGCCTACCCCGCGTGGACTCGGTCGGTCCAGGTCGGCGCGGTCGGGTTGGCCGCGAAAACGGTGCCACAACCGTCGCCCGGCGAGCAGCACCAGCACCGCGCCGGCCGACAGCGTGATGAAGAAGAGCACCTTCCCGTATGCGTTGGAATGCACCGACAGGCGAACCGGATCGCCGAGCGGCATCCCATCGGCGGTGCGCAGCGCCACGTCAACGGCCACCCGCTGCGTGAAGTGCACTTCGATCGGTACCCGCAACGGGAGGAAGCCCGGCGGCAACTCGATTTCGCCCATGTCCGTCACGGTCATCCCCGGCGGGGCGTCGATCGCGAGCCGCACCCGGATTGGGACCGGCAGATCGTTGCGGAGCGCCAACGGCAACGGGCTGCGCTCGGTCGCCAACGTGTAGGAGCCGCCGGGGTTGACGACGGTGACCGCGTGGAACAGGTCGTTGATGGTGACGCCGGTAGTGCGAATGCGTTGCTCCGCCAACCCGTTTCGCGCCTCGGCAGGCACCGACTGGCTCAGCGCACGCAGCATGTCCTCGCGCAGCGGCGCCGTGTACTGAGTGCCGGTCAGCCCGGTGCGGGGGTCGACGGTGAGCGCCGCCGTCAGGCCCCAGAGCCTGCCGGCCGTACCTGAGATGTCGTTGACGACGCCGTCGTTGAAGCGCGCATTCGGGTTGCCGGTCGGATTGGGAGGCGGGGGCGCAAGGTCCTGCGGTGGCACCGCGGCGCTGTCGGCGATGACGGCCGTCAGTGGACGGGGCACTGCGAGTCCGGCATGTATGGATGTGGCGACCGTGGTCAGGATCGCCTGGGCGTCGTCCGGCGCCAGGTCCCACACCAGCGGCGGCATCAGAAGCTGCGTGCGGGGCTCGACGTCGGGGCGCAGGCCGGGCCACAACACGGCGGCCAGGGCGTCCTGTCTGCGGGCGACGTCGGAGTCGTGCTTGACCGGGACGGCAAGCGTCGACGGCAAGTACGACGGCGCCGTCGGGTTGGTGCCCGCGCCTGCGAGCGCCGCCCCGGCGGTCGGGTCGAACGGCGCCGCGACGACCTCGGGCGAGTACCGGCGGGTGGTCGCGTCGACGACCGGCGGCCCCTCGCTCGCGGCGTCCTGTTCGGTGACCTCGCCCGCGCCGATCGCGACGGTCTGGTCCTGCGCGGACAGCTGGGACAGCAGGCCGACGACCGGGCCGGTCAGGGCTCCGTCGCCGAGCAGTGTGGCACCGCGGACCGACTTGACCCCCAGGATCTGGTCGACGATGTCTGCGGGGTCATTCGCCGCGATCGAACTCAGGCCAGGGTCGCCGATTCGCTGCAGGGCGGAGAGGTCGGCCTGTGCGTACACCGTCGACGTCACGCACATGCGCTGCGCCAACGCCTTGAGCCGGCTCATCCAGCCGATGGCCGCGTCCTGCCCTGCGCCTGGATGGGACGGCGAGCCCACCCCGCCTGCCGGATCGTCGTCGACCACGTATCCGGCCGTCATCGCGTTGACGGTGACCAGCAGATCGGGGTCGACCGCCAGACACACGGCGCTGCGGACCTGACCTCCTGGGTCGACGGGTGCGCTGGTCGCGAACTCCGCCGCGCCCAACAGGGTGTCGAGCCGACCACCGCTGGCCAGGGACGTGGCCAGCTCGTCGTCGGTCAGGCGGACCGGAGTGGTCGCACCTGGCACCCCGGCCGCCAGCCGAGGCCTGTCGGCCAGCGGCCACAGCATCGTCATGCGGACCGGCCGAGAGGTGTCGGGTGGAACGACGGCCGAAAGCGGATCTCCGCCCTCCTTGGACGGGTCGGGGGGCACACCGAGAACCGGCAACAGGAAGCGGGCGTCGTCCAGCCGGGCGGGCGCACCGTAGTCGGGCGTCCCGTTGACGTTGACGAGCGCGGGGTAGACGCCGGGTTCCGCGATGTTCAACGACGGCTGGTTCTGCGAGCGCACGGGATAGGACAACGTGAACGGGACCTTCTGGCCCCGAGCGAGTTCAGGCGCCAGGGTGATGAAGTCTGCGACCGCCTCATATTGGTCGACCGGACCGGCCAGGTTGGTGCGCAGTCCGGCAGGCGTCGTGACGGCAGGAGCGTGTTCGAGGCGGACCATCACGTCGCGAACCGGGCGGTCCCCGACGTTTCTCACCGTGCCTGCCACGGTGACGACGGATTCGCTGGTGGTGGTGACGACATCGGGGGTCACCCGGTCGATGCTCAGTTGCAGGAAGGGGGCTGCCCCGGGTTCGCCTGCGGCCGCATGGGGCACGACGCCAGGCACGGCAATCAACGTGACAAGTGCGACGGCGGCCAACAGGCGCGAACCGGCTGTCCAAACCGCCGGTCGACGCATCATGGGCCTTGGCCGCGGCCGTTCGCCCGTCGCCCGGGCTGGGGTGGTGCGGAGTCGTCGGGCCGACGGTTGCGCGTGTGGGAATGCGTCTGTGGGCGCCGCCGCGGTGCGGTCTGTGGCAGCGGAGGCAATGCGCTGGTCCCGCCCGCGTGCAGCTTGTCGATCAGCTCGTCGGCCACCTCGGCGAGCCTGCGCTCGTCGGCGTACGCCAGTCTCGCAGGCAGGTCCCGCAGCGGCACCCAGGCCACCTCGCTGACCTCGACGTCCTCGTCGGACAACTCACCGCCGAGGAATCGCATCAGGTAATGGTGCACGGTCTTGTGGACGCGGCGGCCCTCGGTGACGAACCAGTAGTCGATGCTGCCGAGCGCGGCGAGCACGTCGCCCTGGATTCCGGTCTCCTCGGCGACCTCGCGGATGGCCGTCTGCTCGGCCGTCTCGCCGAGTTCGATGTGGCCCTTCGGCAGCGACCAGAGCACGCGGCCCCGGCGATCGATACGTCCGATGAGGGCCGCCACCTGGGCATCCTTCGGGCCGTCGAGGCCGTCGATGACGAGTCCGCCCGCCGACGTCTCGTGCACGGTGCGAAGCCGGGTCGGGGCCTGGCGTCCTGGTCGGGCGCGGGGAATCGGTGCCGTGGGAGGGCCTGCGGCGTCGTCCGTCGAGGCTGCCTCGATGGGGCGGTCGCCATTGGCGGACTTCGGGTTCTGCAGCCCGGCTTCGGGTGGACCTGCGGAGCGTCGGCCGCGGCGCCGTCCCCGGCGCCGTCTTGGTTTGGCCCGTTCGCCCTCCGACACCCAAGCGATAGTAGCTGCCACTCGCGTTTCTCCCGCCTTTGCACCGGCCGCGACGCACTACTTATGCCGAGTCGTTACGGTGCTGTGAGCCCAGCGGACGCAACGACGGAAGCTCGAAGAAGGGAACGCAGCACGTGCCGAACGACTCCCATGCCGACGCCGAGCAGTTGGCCGCGGCCGCAGTGGCGCTCAACCAGCACGCGCCCGTGCTCTCCGAACTCGGCCGGTTGTTTGCCGACGCTGGTCACGAGCTGTATCTCGTCGGCGGCAGTGTGCGCGACGCCCTGCTCGGCAGGCTTGGCACGGACCTGGACTTCACCACCGACGCGCGGCCCGCGCAGATCCAGAAGATTCTCGGCTCCTGGGCCGATGCGCTGTGGGATACCGGCATCGAGTTCGGCACCATCAGTGCGTCGAAGCGCGGTGACCACCTCGAGCTCACGACGTTCCGCGCCGACACCTACGACGGGGTGACCCGGAACCCGGAGGTCCGGTTCGGCGATTCGCTAGAGGCCGACCTGGTGCGCCGCGACTTCCGGATCAACGCCATGGCGGTCCGCATCGCGGCGACCGGGTTCGACGAATTCCTCGATCCGCTGGGCGGTTTGACGGATCTCGCGGCAGGCGTGCTTGACACCCCGGCCGCGCCGGAGGTGTCATTCGGCGACGACCCGCTGCGGATGCTGAGGGCGGCGCGGTTCGTCGCGCAACTCGGTTTCTCGGTCGCTCCGAGAGTGCGTGAGGCGCTGGAGCGGATGGCACCCGAACTGGGCCGCATCACCGCCGAGCGGGTGTCGGCGGAACTGGACAAGCTGCTGCTCGGCGCCGATCCGGTCGCGGGCCTCGACCTGTTGGTGCAGACGGGGCTCGGCGCGGTGGTGTTGCCAGAGGTGGGCGCGATGCGGATGGCCATCGACGAGCACCATCAGCACAAGGACGTCTACCAACATTCGCTGACGGTGCTGCGGCAGGCCGTCGAACTGGAGGACCCGCTTCCTGAGGGCGGCCCGGATCTGGTGCTGCGGTGGGCGGCGCTGCTCCACGACATCGGCAAGCCGTCGACCCGCAAGCACGAGGCCGACGGCGGGGTGAGCTTCCATCACCACGAGGTCGTCGGCGCGAAGATGACCCGCCAGCGGATGCGCGCGTTGAAGTACTCCAAGCAGATGGTCACCGACGTGTCACAACTGGTCTACCTGCACCTGCGCTTCCACGGATACGGCGAGGGCAGATGGACCGACTCCGCGGTCCGAAGGTACGTCACCGACGCAGGTCCGCTACTGGCCAGGCTGCACAAGCTGGTCAGGGCGGACTGCACCACCCGCAACAAGCGGCGCGCGCAGCGGCTGCAGGCCGACTACGACGATCTGGAGCACCGGATCGCCGACCTCGCCGCCAGGGAGGACCTGGCCAACGTGCGTCCTGACCTCGATGGCAACGAGATCATGAGGCTGCTCCACATTCCGGCGGGGCCCCAGGTCGGCGAGGCGTGGAAGTTTCTGAAGGAGCTGCGGATGGAGCGGGGGCCGCTCAGCAACGAGGACGCCACTGCCGAGCTCCTGAA
Source organism: Mycobacterium sp. (assembly GCA_025966225.1). Lineage (GTDB taxonomy): Bacteria > Actinomycetota > Actinomycetes > Mycobacteriales > Mycobacteriaceae > Mycobacterium. Next base: position 9,238 of record JAOPVI010000179.1, read on the forward strand.
TTGGTGGAACGCCAGGAGCTAGCCGCGCGTCAAAGGATGCATGGACTACTGCCTGGGCAATGGTGAGGGAGCCGCCAACATCTGGTCGGCGGAGCTGGACGTCGACACGGACGGCGACGGCGACTTCGACGCCGTCGCGCTGGACTTCGACGGGGACGGGCGCATCGACGACGCGGTCGCCGACCTCGACGGGGACGGGATCGCGGATCACGTGCTGCTCGATCTCGACGACGACGGCCTCGGTGAGGCGATCTTCACCGACGACGGCTCGGGGACGTGGGCGGTGAGCGTCGAGCGGGGCGGGCAGCTGCGGTGGTTCGGACTGGACGGCATCGAATCCACCGGCGGTCCAATGGTGGACTTCGACGGGGACGGCGCTTCCGACGACCGGTTGGTGGACCTGAACCGAGACGGGCTGGCCGACCGGGTGCTGGCCGGCGAACAGGCCTACGTCGATACCGACGGCGACGGGCAGTGGGACGTCAAGCTGTCCGACTCCGACGGCGACGGGTCCGCCGACGCGGCCGGCAGGGTCTAGTTGCGCCCGGATCCCGGCGGGCCCGCGAAGGCCTGCGCGATGGTGAGCCAGCGTTCCGCGTCGGGGCCGACGGCCGCCACGTCCAGTTCAGCGTGCGGCCTGCGCTGTGTCACCAGCATGCAGAAGTCCTCCGCGGATCCCGTCACGCGTTGGGCCGCGTCGGCCGGGCCCCACGACCACGCGGCGCCGTCGGGTGCGCGCAGCTCGACAAGGAACGGCTCGGCAGGCGCGGGCAGTCCGTTCACCGCGAATGCGAAGTCCCGCGTGCGCACGCCGATGTGTGCGATCGACTTCAGACCGGGGCTGGCCGACCGCTTGACCCCGAGCGCGTCGGCCACGTCCAGGCCGTGGGCCCACGTCTCCATCAACCGCGCGGTCGCCATGGACGCCGCGCTCATCGGCGGACCGAACCAGGGCAGCTTGCGGCCGGACTCCACGCGCAGCAGTTCCTCGTGCAGCCGGGTCCGCGTCCGGCGCCACTCGGCGAGCAGGTCCGTCGGCGGCGTGACGGCGAGTTCCTCGGCGCCCTCGTCGACGAAACCTCCTGGGTTCTTGGCGGCCAACGTCAGCAATTCCGCGAAGCCCGCTTCATCGGTCAATGCGACGACGGCGACGCGGTCGGTCCAGTGCAGGTGCGCGATCTGATGGGCGATCGTCCAGCCCGGCGCGGGCGTCGCAGTCCGCCAACCCTGCTCAGGCAACGCGGCGACGAGTGCATCCAGTCGGTCGCTCTCCGCCCGAAGCTCGGCCACGATCGACTCGGCACCTGCCATGGCGTCACACTAGCGGGGTCAGGCGGCGGGCCCCGTGCGGATCCGGCCGACGGAGGCATGCATCGCGAGCCCGACGAGGTAGACCGCAGCGCCAGCGACGACCAGTGCGGGCGAGTGCCCGTCCGCTGGTATGCCGGCCGCGCAGGCCGCGACCGAGCCAACGAAGGCGACCCAGAACAACGAATCCTGAACGGTGAAGACGTGCCCGCGGAGCGCGTCGTCGACGTCGAGCTGCATGGCCGAGTCGGCACACAGTTTCACCACCTGGCCGACAGCGCCGAGGAGGAATCCGCAGGTGACCATCACGGGAAGATCCAGCCCGGCCGCCCCGAGTTGGATGACCGCGGCCAGCGCCAGCGCTACGTTCGCGGTTGCGTACCTGCCCCAGCGCCGGACGGCGGCAGGGGTGAGGAAGTTCGCGAGGAACGCGCCGATCCCGGCGCTGGCGGCGAAGAGTGCGGCGACGCCGAGACCCGCGACGCTCGCGGAGCCGGTGTGCCGGACGAGCACCAGAATCAGCAGCGTGTTGATGCCGAACACGATGCGGTGCGCGACGACCCCGGACAGGGTCGCGGCCACACTCTGGACGCCGAGCACCGTGCGCAATCCGTAGCCCCAGCCGGTGGCCACCGCGTACGCGACCGAGCCGTGCACGGCTCGCGCCGTGTCGTCGGGCCCGAGCACGCGGGGGGTGAACCGCACGGACAGGAACAGCGCGAGGGCCACTTGCGTCGCGGCGAGGAAGATGACTGCCGCGGAACCACTGTCGCCCGCCCCGAACAGCCAGCGTGGCACCAGCATGAATATCGCTCCGATGAACAAGGCCGCCGCCCCGGTGGCGTTCTGTACCGAGTTCATCGCGACCACCTGATCGCGGGGCACGACGTGCGGCAGTGCCGCGGAGAGTCCGGACGAGACGAATCGGGTGAAGCCGTTGACGACCAGCGCCCCGAGCAGAACCCACCCGTCGCCCGCGCCGAACGCCAGAATCAGTGCCACCGCGACCATCAACGCCAGCCGAGCCAGGTTGGCGCCGATCAGCACGCCACGGCGGTCCCACCTGTCGAGCAGCGCCCCGGCGAACGGGCCGAGTAGCGAATACGGGAGGAACAACACGGCGAAGTCGCCTGCGATCTCCCATGGACCGGTGGCGCGGTCGGGGTTGAAGAGCAATGCGCCAACCAGGCCGCCCTGGAAGAGCCCGTCGCCGAGTGAACTGACGGCGCGCAGTTCGAGCAACCGCCAGAATTCGGGAAGCGCGCGCACCGAACGCCACAGGAGGACAGGTGCCGGACGGCCAGCCACTTGGGGTCCGCTCTCGTTTGGAGGTTGCGTCGCGTTGACACCGAACCCGACCCAGCCTACAAATATTCGGCAAAACATCCCGGCTTGGCCGCGCCTGTTCGCGCCGTCCGATGCACGCTGGTGTCATTATGGACGGGTGGCGCATTCAGACGACCCGGAGGACTACATCGCTCCTGCCACGCACCGGGTACGTGCGGGAACGCTGCTGCTGGCCAACACCGATCTGCTGGAGCCGACGTTTCGTCGCAGCGTCATCTACATCGTCGAGCACAACGACGGCGGCACCCTCGGCGTGGTGCTGAATCGGGCCAGTGAGACGGCCGTCTACAACGTCCTGCCGCAGTGGGCGAAGCTGGCCACCAAGCCCAAGACGATGTTCATCGGTGGGCCGGTGAAGCGGGATGCGGCGCTATGCCTGGCCACGGTTCGGGTCGGCGTCGACGCCAACCAGGTGCCCGGCCTGCGGCATGTCCAGGGTCGGATCGCGATGGTCGACCTCGATGCCGAACCCGAGTCGATCGCGCCTGCCGTCGAAGGGCTCCGCATCTACGCGGGGTATTCCGGTTGGACCATCGGTCAACTCGACGGCGAGATCGAACGCGACGACTGGATCGTGTTGTCGGCCATGCCATCCGATGTGCTCGTCGAGCAACGGGTGGATCTGTGGGCGCGGGTGTTGCGCAGGCAGCCGCTGTCGCTGTCCAAGCTGGCCACCCACCCCATCGACGTCAGCCGCAACTAACTCACGGCCTCGGCGCGCGACATCTTGGCGGCGATCGCCGCGCAGACGATCAGCTGAAGCTGGTGAAAGATGATGAGCGGCAACATGATCAAGCCGGCGCCGGAACCGAACAACACCAATGTCATGGGCAGTCCCGACGCTAGGCTCTTCTTCGAACCGCAGAACAACAACACGGTCATGTCCGCCCGGTTCAGCCGGAGGAGCCGAGCCGCCCCGACCGTGACTGCGAGCATGATCGCCAGCAGCACCGCGCACACCGCCGCGACCGCGAGCAGCCGCCACACGCTGACGGTGCTCCAGACGTGCTCGGTCATGCTTAGCGAAAATGCGGTGTAGACGACCAGCAGAATCGAGCCGCGGTCGAAGGACTTCGTCACCACCGGATGGCGTTCGACCCAGCCCGCGAGCCAGGGCCGAAGCAGCTGCCCGACCACGAACGGCAACAACAGCTGAGCCACGATGTCGAGCACCGCCGATCCGTCGACGCGGGGCGCACTGCCGGTGTGCACGAGCAGCACCATGAGCAAAGGGGTCAGCACGACGCCGAGCATGTTCGACAAGGTGGCGCTCACGATCGCCGCAGGCACGTTGCCGTGGGCGATCGACGTGAACGCAATCGACGACTGCACCGTCGACGGGACGAGGCACAGCACCAGCACGCCCGTGTACAGGCCGGGGGTCAGCACCGAGGGCACCAGAACGTGGGCGGCGAGGCCCAGCAGCGGGAAGGCCACGAACGTCGCGGCCAGCACCAGCAGATGTAGCCGCCAATGGCGCAACCCGTGCCACGCCTCGGTGGGGGAGAGTCGGACGCCGTAAAGCGCGAACAACAGCGCGATGACGACCTTGGTGGTGACGGCGAGCACGTCGCCGAAGGCTCCCGAGGCGGGAAACAACGCGGCGAGCGCGACGACCGTGAACAGCGTGAGCAGAAATGGGTCCGCGGGCATCCGCGGTAGCCGGCCGGGCATGCGTCAGTACGTCAGTTGCAGGACAGTGTGCACGAGGCGCACGCGCCGGTGCAGCTCGTCGCCGCCTCGCGTTGCGCCACGACCCTGGCGTTCTGGTAGCAGCCGGCCGCGACCGTGCCCACCGCCCCGACCACGCACACCAACAGCATCAGGACGCCAGTATGTGGTGGAGCGGCCAGGGCCACGGCGCCGCCGGCCGCCAGCATCACGGCAGCCGCGAGTTGGGTGGGGGCGACGGCGCGCAACACCTGGCCGACGGGATCGCCTGCACGTGGCCGCGCCAACGACCAAAGCCCCATCGCGGCGGTCGCAGCCGCGGCACAGAGACTCAGCACGGCAACGATAAGCATGGGCTCACAGTACTGAGCAATGCTGAGCCTGCCGCGGCCCGTCCTACCGCGGTACGCCCACCAGCTGGCTGAGCGGCTGGCCTGATGGGGCCGCGGCGACGGCGACGGGGGCCCGGGCTGCGGGCGCGCCTGCGGCAGGCGGCACCGGCGCGGGCGGTGGCGCTCCCGGGACGCTGACCTTGAAGTTGTTGACGATGGCATCGGTGGCGGCGCCCGCGGCCACCGAGACCGTGGCGCTGGTGGTCACCGACAGCGTCACCAGGTACCTGTCAGGGCCTGCTTGCGCGATGACGTGGCGGCGGGAGGTGTTCAACGTCATGTTGTTCTGACGGAAGGTGCCCTCGATCACCGACGACGGCATGCCACCGAAATCGGCGAGGGAACCATCCGTCGCGCGCCAGGCCGCCTCTTGCTGGCTGTCGATCAACCCGTGGCTGATGGCTTCCTTCGGGTCGAAGTCGCCGTGCAACTTGTAGACGACGATCGCGGCGTTGGAGGTGTAGAGCCCGTCGCCTGCACCGGCCCTGTCGGCGATGACGGCGAAGGCGTCAGGCACGTTGGGGTCGGGCACCTGGGTCCAGCCGGCGGGCATCGGCAGCACGATGTTGAGGGCCTTGAAGTCGGCGGCCCGCTGCGGCTCGAGCGTCACGTTCTTGCTCTTCAGGAAGTCGACGATGGTGACCGACGAGGCCGGCACGATGGTCTCCGGCGCAGGGACGGGCACGGCAGGTGCGGCCACGTTCAACGCCGCAGGTTGTGGGACGCCCGCGACGGGCTGGCCGGGCGCTTGGGGCAGACCGGCCTGGACGGTGACGGTCTGCGTCACGGTGGCGGGGACGGGCAGGGGCGGCTGGGGCATGCTGGGTTCGGCTGAGGCGGTGGTGCCTGCGAAGCCGACGACGCACGCCACTCCCGCGGCCATGGCTCCAGCTAGAAGTCCCCAACGTCGGGCGATCTCGAACATCTGTCGGCGGTCCTTCCGAGCTCTCGGCGGAGGATTGCGGGCGGGTGTGCCCTTGGTCAGGCGCCGACTGTATCCACGGCGAACTGTCTGCGACTAGGCCCGGGATGGACCTGCAACCATGCGCTGACCGGTCTGCAACGGAACCGAGACCATGCCGCGGCGGTGACGGGGCCCACATGGAGCGCCGACGGTGCCCGCACCGGCGTTGACTACCCTGTTCACGTGACTGATGGGGACGCCGTGGAGCAGGTCCAAGACATCCCGCAACATCGCTACGGCGCGGAGTTGGCTGGAGAGCTCGAACGAACCTGGCAGGAGACGTGGGCCCGGCTCGGCACCTTCCACGTGCCCAACCCGGTCGGCTCACTTGCGCCGCAGGACGGGTCGGCGGTGCCAGCCGACAAGATGTTCGTGCTGGACATGTTCCCGTATCCGTCGGGTGAAGGCCTGCACGTGGGGCATCCGCTCGGCTACATCGCCACCGACGTATACGCCCGCTATTTCCGGATGACGGGGCGCAACGTGTTGCACGCGTTGGGGTTCGACGCGTTCGGCCTGCCTGCAGTGCAGAACGCCGTGCAGACCGGCACCCACCCCCGCACGCGCACAGAGGCGAACATCGTCAACTTCCGCCGCCAGCTCGGCAGGCTGGGGCTTGGGCATGACGCGCGGCGCAGCTTCTCCACCACTGACGTCGACTTCTACAAGTGGACGCAGTGGATCTTCCTGCAGATCTATCAGGCCTGGTTCGACCCGGCCGCCAACAAGGCCAGGCGCATCGACGAGTTGATCGCCGAGTTCGATTCGGGTGCAAGGACGCCGGCGGACGGGCGGGAGTGGGCGCAGCTGTCGGTGGGTGAGCGCGCGGACGTCGTCGATGCCCACCGGCTGGTCTACCGGTCGGACTCGATCGTGAACTGGTGCCCGGGCTTGGGCACGGTGCTGGCCAATGAAGAGGTCACGTCGGACGGCCGCAGCGACCGGGGCAACTTCCCGGTGTTCCGAAAGCGGCTGCGGCAGTGGATGATGCGCATCACCGCGTATTCCGACCGGCTACTGGACGACCTCGACGTGCTGGATTGGCCGGACAAGGTCAAGGCCATGCAGCGGAACTGGATCGGACGTTCGACCGGCGCGGCTGTGCTCTTCGGTACCGACTCCTCCGACATCGAGGTGTTCACTACCCGCCCGGACACGTTGTTCGGTGCGACGTACATGGTGCTGGCACCCGAGCACGAACTGGTCGACGTGCTGGTGGCCGCACAGTGGCCGGATGGCACCGACGCCCGCTGGACGTTCGGCGCCGCGACCCCCGGCGAGGCCGTCGCGGCCTACCGGGCCTCGATCGCCGCGAAGTCGGACCTGGAACGGCAGGAGAACAAGTCGAAGACCGGTGTCTTCATCGGCGCGCACGCCGTGAATCCAGTCAACGGTCAGCGGGTTCCGATCTTCATCGCCGACTACGTGCTGGCCGGCTACGGCACCGGCGCCATCATGGCCGTGCCCAGCGGCGATCAGCGCGACTGGGACTTCGCCACCGAGTTCGGACTGCCGATCGTCGAAACGGTTCGGCGGCCAGGAGCGGACCGACCCGGGGATGAGCCGAGCGGCGGCGCCGTTACGCAGGGGGCCTACCACGGCGACGGCGTCCTGATGAACTCCGGCGAGTTCGACGGGCTGAGCGTCGCGTCGGCCAAGGAAGCCATCGTCAAGAGGCTCGAGGCCGCCGGCCACGGGCGGGCGCGCGTCGAGTACAAGCTGCGCGACTGGCTGTTCGCACGGCAAAGGTATTGGGGCGAGCCGTTTCCCATCGTGTACGACGCGGACGGACGTGCGCACGGGCTGCCCGAGTCCGCCTTGCCCGTCGAACTTCCCGACATCCCGGACTACGCACCGGTGCTCTTCGATCCCGACGACGCCGACACCGAGCCGTCGCCCCCGCTGGCCAAGGCCACCGAATGGGTCAACGTCGAACTCGACCTCGGCGACGGGCCGAAGCCGTACGCCCGCGATACCAACGTGATGCCTCAGTGGGCGGGCAGTTCGTGGTACGAGCTGCGCTATGCCGACCCGCTGAACTCGGAGACGTTCTGCGCCAAGGAGAACGAGGCGTACTGGATGGGCCCGCGGCCCGCGGAGCACGGCCCGCAGGACCCCGGCGGCGTCGACATCTACGTCGGTGGCGTCGAGCACGCCGTGCTGCACCTGCTGTACTCGCGCTTCTGGCACAAGGTGCTCTTCGACCTGGGTCACGTGAGTTCGCGGGAGCCCTATCGGCGGCTGGTCAACCAGGGGTACATCCAGGCGTTCGCCTACACCGACGCCCGCGGCAGCTACGTGCCGGCCGCGGAAGTCGTTGAGCGCGAAGGCAAGTTCTGGTATCAGGACACCGAGGTCAACCAGGAGTTCGGCAAGATCGGCAAGAGCCTGAAGAACTCGGTGTCCCCCGACGAGATCTGCGAGGAGTACGGCGCGGACACGCTGCGCGTCTACGAGATGTCGATGGGCCCGCTCGAGGCCTCGCGGCCGTGGGCGACCAAGGACGTCGTCGGCGCCCACCGGTTCCTGCAACGGGTTTGGCGCGTGGTGATCGACGAGCAGACCGGCCTCGAGCGGGTGTCCGATCACGAGGCGGTCGGCGACGAGACGCTGCGGCAGCTCCACCGGACGATCGCGGGGGTCGCCGAGGACTACGCGGCGCTGCGCAACAACACCGCCGCGGCCAAGCTCATCGAGTACACCAATCACCTGACGAAGGAAGGCGTGACGGCCCGCGCGGCCGTGGAGCCGCTGGTGCTCATGGTGGCACCGCTGGCCCCGCACCTGGCCGAGGAGTTGTGGCGACGGTTGGGGCACGAGACGTCGTTGGCGCACGGGCCGTTCCCGCAGGCCGATCCCGCGTTCCTGGTCGAGGACACCGTCGAGTACCCGGTGCAGGTCAACGGCAAGGTGCGCGGTCGCATCACGGTCGCGGCCGACGCGGACGCCGATGCGCTCGAGGCCGCTGCGCTCGCGGAAGAGAAGGTCGCCGCGTTCGTGGCTGGAGCCAGGCCGAAGAAGATCATCGTGGTGGCGGGCCGCCTGGTGAACATCGTCCTGTAGCGATTTCGGCGCGCAAACCGCCGCTCAGCCCTCAGCGAACGAAAACGCCCCGAGATCGCGGGGTCGGGCGGGGTCAGAGGGATGGGGTGCGCGGTGGGGTCATGCGCCTGGCGGCAGTGGACTCGATGGCGGCACCGTAGCGGAGCAGTGTCACGTCGTCATAGGCCCGGCCCGCAAGCGTCAGCCCGACCGGCATGCCGATGTCTGCCATCGTGCCCATCGGCACCGTGACCGTGGGGATGCCTAGATGGCGAATCGCCAAGTTGCCGTTTGCCACCCACACGCCGTTGCGCCAGCCGAGGTCTGCCGACGCGGGGTTCACGTCCATGTCCGCGGGGCCCACATCGGCCACGGCGGGGAAGATCACGGCGTCCAGTCGCAACACGTCCATCCACTCTTCGAGGTCGAGCTGGCGGGTGCGCTCCAGTGCGTGCACGCCTTCGGGGATGGTCGGGATGGCGAGGTAGGACGCGATCGGGTTGTCGCGGAAGAACGCTGGATACTCGGTGATGACGTCGTCGAAACCGTCGTAGCGATCGGCCAGCGCGCCCGGCGGGTGCGGGAAGATCCGGCTGCCGTCCACGTCCGCCAGTCGGTTGAGTACGGGATCGCCGTTGGCGGCAAGGAAGTCGTCCCACGCCCACGCCGACAAGTCCACGAGCTCGCGTCGCAGGTATTCGGGGCTGACCAGACCGCGGGTCGCGATGGTCGGGGCGCCTGCCCGGTCGCCCTCGTAGTTGCTGACGACGGGGAAGTCGACGTCGATCACCTCGGCGCCCGCGGCGACCAGGTCGCGTCGCACGGCGTCGAACAAATCCACCACCGACGGCCTGGTGTCGATCCGCCGGCCGGTGGGCCCGCCGATGCCAGTGGCGCCGACCCCTGCGTCCTGGTCGGTGTTGACGTACATCCGCGGTACGCCAAAACGCCTTCCGGCCAATGCTTCTCGACCAGCGGCGAGTGCGGGGTACGACGGCGGCCGCAGCTCGTCGACGCGGGGAATCGACACCCACGGCTGCAACCGCCAGAAGTCGCCGCGCGCGTCCGGATCATCGGCCACGATCACGTCAAGCACCTCGAGCAGGTCAGCCATCGAACGGGTATGCGGGACAACGACATCCATCGTCGGTACCAGTGGCCAGCCGCCGCGCGTGGAGATCACGCCCCGCGACGGCGTGTAGGCGCACAATGCGTTGTTGGACGCGGGACCGCGGCCCGACGACCAGGTCTCCTCGCCGATTCCGAACGCGCAGAGCGATGCCGCGGTGGCGGTACCGGAGCCGTTCGACGAGCCCGACCCGAACGGCGCGGTGAGATACTCGGCGCGATAGGGACTTTCGGCACGGCCGTACACGCCACGCTGCATCCCGCCGTTGGCCATCGGCGGCATGTTGGTCAACCCGATCAGCACCGCGCCTGCAGCGCGCAGCCGTTCGATGACGAACGAGTCGCGCTGGGCGACCAGCTCGGAGAAGGCCGGGCTTCCCGCCGCCGCGGTCAGTCCCTTGGCCAGGTAGCTGTCCTTCGCCGTGTACGGAATGCCGTCCAGCGGGCCATATGTGCGGCCTGCCGCGCGCCGCTCGTCGGAGGCCGCGGCGTCGGCGCGGGCGTCCGGGTTGGCGACCACGATCGCATTGAGCACTCCGTCGTATGCGGCGATGCGGGCCAGGTACGCCTCTAGCAGGCCCACGGCAGTCACCTGGCCGCGCTCGAGGGCGGCCCGCAGCTCGGCGATGGAGGATTCGTGGATCTCGAACGCCGCGGTCACCTCGGCCTGACCACTAGCTCGTGGACGTGCGCGTCGGGCGGAGCGGCGACGGCCTGCGCGACCATCGCCGCCACTGTCTCGGGGGCCAGGAACTGCTCGGGCACGTAGTCGCGGCCTTCGTAGGCGATCAGGTCCTCCTGCATGGGCGTCGCGATCCGCCCCGGATGAATCGACGTCACCCGCAGGTCGGGTTCGTCGGCACGCAGCGAGTCGGCGAACGACCGCAGCGCGAACTTGCTTGCCGAGTATGACGCCAGGCCGGGGGACGCATTGATGCCCGCGCCCGAGTTGATGAAGATCACCTGCCCGCCCGCATCGCGCAGGGCAGGGAGCAGCGCAAGGGTCAGCGCGACTGCACCGACGACGTTGACCGCCATCGTGGCGCGCCACTCGTCGACCGACGACTCCGCGACCCGGCCCGGGTAGGCCACACCCGCGTTGTGGATGAGCACGTCGAGCCCGATGATCGGCTCCACGATCGCATCGATTTCGTCGGGATCAGCCAGGTCGATGGGCCAGGTAGTCGCTCCGAACTGCGCGGCCACCGCGTCGAGCCGATCCGATGGGCGGCCTGCGAGGAACAGAGTGTGGGTGGGCGCCAGGGCAGCGGCGATGGCCTGGCCGAGGCCACCTCCGGCACCCGTGATCATCGCCGTTTGTCTGCTCTTCGCGCGAGCGCTCATCGCCGCACGGGTCTGCTCTTCGCGCGAGCGCTCATCGCCGCACGGGTCTGCTCTTCGCGCAAGCGCTCATCGCCAGGCATGGGAATCGACCCTACCGACCTGCGTTCTCCGCGCCGACGCCGCATCATTGAGGGGATGCCACCCGATCCCAGCTTTGCGCCGACACAGCTCGCGGCCCGTGCTGCCTACCTGTTGCGCGGCAATGACCTCGGCGCGATGACGACGGCCGCGCCGCTGCTGTACCCCCACATGTGGAGTTGGGACGCCGCGTTCGTGGCGATCGGGCTCGCGCCGCTGAGCGTGGAGCGCGCCGTCGTCGAATTGGACACGTTGCTCTCGGCGCAGTGGCTCAACGGGATGATCCCGCACATCGTCTTCGCCAACGGCGTTGACGGGTACTTTCCCGGGCCTGCGCGCTGGGCGACGTCGGCGCTGGCGGCCAACGCACCGCGGACCCGCCACACCTCGGGGATCACCCAGCCGCCTGTGCACGCGATCGCCGTGCAGCGGATCCTCGACAACGCGAAGACGCGCGGGCGGTCGACGCGCGCGGTCGCGAGTGCGTTCCTCGACCGGCGGTGGCCCGACCTCGTGCGCTGGCATCGTTGGCTGGCGGAGGCGCGGGATCCCAACGAGCACGGTCGGGTCACGCTGTATCACGGCTGGGAGTCCGGTATGGACAACTCACCACGCTGGGACAGCGCGTACGCCAATGTGGTGCCCGGCAACGTGCCCGAGTATCAGCGCGAGGACAACAAGATCAACACCGACGCCAGCCAGCGCCCGTCGGACGTGGAGTACGACCGCTACTTGTGGCTGCTCGAGGAGATGAAGTCGGTGCGCTACGACGACGAGCTGCTGCCCAAGGTGATGAGTTTCCAAGTCGAGGACGTGTTCGTCTCGGCCATCCTGTCGGTGGCGTGCACCGTGCTGGCCGAGATCGGCGAGGACTACAAGCGTCCGAACGCCGACGTGCGCGACCTCTATGAGTGGGCCGAGCGCTTCCGTACCGGGGTTGCCGAGACGGCTGACCAACGGACCGGGGCGGCAAGGGATTACGACGTCCGCGCGGAGAAGTGGGTGGCCACCGAGACGGTCGCCCAGTTCGCGCCGCTACTGTGCGGAGGCCTGCCGCACGACAAGGAGCGCAGCCTGCTCAAGCTGCTGGATGGCCCACGATTCTGCGGGCATCCGGATCTGAGGTACGCGCTGATCCCGACGACCTCACCGGTGTCGCGGGACTTCCGCGCGCGGGAGTACTGGCGCGGCCCCATCTGGCCCGTGACGACGTGGCTGTTCTCCTGGTGCTTCGCCCGCAGGGGCTGGGCCGAACGGTCGTCGATGCTGCGGCGGGAAGGGCTTCGCCAGGCCAGCGACGGCACGTTCGCCGAGTATTACGAGCCGTTCTCCGGCGAACCGCTGGGCAGCATGCAGCAGTCGTGGACCGCGGCAGCGGTGCTGGATTGGCTGGGCTAGAAGTACAACTCGGCTGGTGGCGACGTTCGCCGAAATGGGTTGCGCCGGAGCCAGTATGGAGGCCATCGCACGCGCCGCGGGCATCACGAAGCGGTCTTGTACGCGCGGTACGCCGACAAGCGGGCAGTCTTCGCCGACGTGGCCGACTATCGCCGTGGGAACTAGTCGGACTAGCTCGGGGCCTGGTCGGCCAGTCGAGCCAGCGGCGCCAACGCTTGAGCCAGCGTCTCGCGTTCTTCCGTGCTCAAGTGGCCGAGCAACCGGGCCAGTACTGCCCTGCGGGTGGCGAGCGCCTCGCGGTGTTGAACCAGGCCCCGCGGGGTTACGTCGACGAGCACCGCGCGCAGGTCGGATGGATCGCGGGACCGCTTGACCAGCCCCAGCTTCTCGAGCCTGCGGATGGCCACCGTGGTGGTCGGGGTGCGGACGCGCTCGTGCGCGGCGAGCTCGGTCATACGGATCGGACCCTGGTCGAGCAAGGTCAACAGGATCGACAGCTGGGCAAGGGTCAGGTCCGCGCCCCCGTCGGGGGTGTTGCGGTTCGTGTCAGTGCGGCGCAGCACCGAAAACAGCTTGGAGAGCACCTGCTGCAGCTCGCCTGCGAGCTCGGTGAGCTGTGGTTCGGTTTCCACCATAGTTTGGCAGTCTAACCTGTCGGTGCTTGTCAAAAGCTGAATGCAACGGGTTTAGAGCACCTGGGAGAGGAATCGTTGAAGCCGCTCGGTCTGCGCCGCTTCGAAGATTTGCTGCGGGGGCCCCGACTCCACCACTTGGCCGCGATCCATGAAGACCACGGTGTCCGACGTCGACCGCGCGAACCCCATTTCGTGGGTGACGACGACCATGGTCATCCCGTCGGCCTTGAGCTCAGCGATGAGCGCCAGGATGCCCTTGACCAGTTCGGGATCGAGAGCCGAGGTCGCCTCGTCGAAGAACATCAGCTGGGGTGACATGGCAAGCGCGCGCGCGATCGCCACCCGCTGCTGTTGTCCGCCCGAGAGCGTGGCCGGGCGCACATCGGCCTTGTGCCGCAACCCGACTCGTTCCAGCTGGGCCAGGCCGAGCTCGCGGGCTTCGTCGGCAGGCAGGCGCTTGAGCTTGCGCGGCGCCAGCGCCACGTTGTCGAGCACGCTGCGGTGGGGGAAGAGGTTGAACTGCTGAAAGACCATGCCAATGCGCTGGCGCAGTTGATCGGGACTGTCGGCCAGCACCGACCGCCCGTCGAGCAGGATGTCGCCCTGGTCCGGCTCGTAGAGCCGGTTGAGCGTGCGCAGCAACGTCGACTTGCCGGAGCCAGACGGACCGATCACGGCCGCCGTCGCGCCCGCGGGCACGTCGAGGTCGACTCCACGCAACACCTTGTTGGGACCGAAGGCCAGGTGAACATCGTTGGCCGCCAGGGAAACCGGTTCGAGTGTCAGCCCCGGCGGGGGCTCGGACGGCGCGGTACTCACACCACCTCCTGTGAGTTCGCAGGACTGGTCGGATCCAACGGGTCGTCTGCCTCGGTGGGCGGAGTGCCGCGGCGAAGCCGGTCGTCGATGTAGTTGACCAGGTGAGTCAGCGGGATCGTCAACGCCAGGTAGAACAACCCCGCGGCCACCAATGGGGACAGATTCCCGGTCTGCGCGTTGAGGTCCCGACCGACCTGGAACAACTCGCGCTGGCTGGCGATCAGCCCGAGGAAGTACACCAGCGACGAGGCCTTCAGCAGCGAGATGAATTGGTTGACGAGCGCGGGGAGCACCCGCCGCACGCCCTGGGGGATCACCACCAGGCGCATCGCGACCGGATAGCTGAAACCCAGTGCGCGAGACGCCTCCAACTGGCCGCCCTCGACGCTCTGGATGCCAGACCGGAAGATCTCGCCGATGTATGCCCCCGCCATCAGTCCGAGTGCGGCGATGCCGAGCGGATACGGGTTGTTCCCGGTGAGGCCGCCGATGACGGGCCCGATGCCCAGCCCGATGATGAGGATGACGACCGCTTCGGGCAGTCCGCGAAACACGTCGGTGTAGATGCGGGCCGGCCAGCGCAGCCACCGGGACCGGGAGATGCCCGCGACGGCCAGCAGCATGCCGAGCACCAATCCGATGACGCTGGCGCTGAACGTCAGGATCAGGGTGTTGGGGAGGCCGGTCTTGAACAGGTAGGGGATGGCAGCCTTGTAGAGCCCCCAGTCGAAGAAGGCGTCCTTCAGTTGGGCCAGCGTCGACTTCGGCGCGGAACCCTTACTGGCGGTTTGCTTTGGGCTTGCGGCGATGGCGGCGAAGTCGGGTAGCTGCGGTAGCGGTGCGGCTTTGGACCCCGGCTTCCAGCCCGGAGGCAGCGCGCGCGGCACCCAGTTGGAGTAGAGCCGGGACCAGGTACCGTCCGCGATCACGGCGTCGAGTCCGGAGTTGAGCGCGTCGATGAGCGGCTTGTTCTCGTTGGCCACCGCGTACGCGACGAAGTTGTCGAGGCTGAAGGTGTTCTCGACGATGGTCGCGGGATCGCCGTCCTTCACGGTGCCCTGCGCCTGCTGCGACGGCGCCACCCACGCATCGAGTTGGCGGGTCTTCAGGCTGGCGTAGACGGTGTTGAAGTCAGGGAACTTCACCGGGTCCAGATGCAGGGTGTCGACGACGTACGCTTCCTGGACGGTGCCCTGAACGACGCCGATCCGCTGGCCTGGGGCGAGCTTGTCGAAGCCGGTGATCGCCGAACCGGTCGGCACCACGAGGGAGAAGTAACCGAAGTCATAGCCGTTGGTGAAGCCGACGGTGCGGCGCCGGGCGTCGGTGGTGGTGATCGACGACGAGCCGACGTCGAAGCGGCGGCCGGCCACCTGCGCGAGCAGGCCCGCGAATTCGGTGCCGACGAAGTTGACCTTCAAGCCCAGCTTGTCGGCGATGGCCCCCAGTAGTTCGTTGTCGAATCCGGTGAACTCACCCGAGCTATTGATGCAGACGCTGGGAGGCGCATCGGACAGCGTGCCGACGGTCAGCACTCCCGGGGTGCCGAGGCCGAGCGCGCCGAGCTTCACGGAGCTAAGTGGCTGGACGCCCGGCGTCGAGTACTTGTCCTCGTCGGGTCCCTTGGCCGCCGCCGCGAGGTTGGTCGGCAGGGCGCTGGCGCTCTGTTCGCCCGGCGGTGCGCACTGGTCGTCGTCCGCGCCGGCAGGCGGGGCCCAGCCGAGGGTGAAGACCAACAGGACCACGAGGGTGGTCGCGGCCGCCTTGAGTAACCGCGTCATCCTGGCAACGTATCGGTCGGCGGTGCTGCGCCGAAGCGTTGTGCTCATTCAGAGTGTGGAGGCGGAGCGTGCGTGTTCGAGCCAGGACCCAGCACCCTGCGGCGGACCAGCTCGGCGAGCATGATCCGGCCCATCACCTCGGACCGGCCGATGCAGGCTGCGCGCGCGGCATCCGGGTCGCGGTCGCGGAGCGCGGCCAGCTCGGCCGCGTAGTACGGAAGCAGTTCGCGGTTGCTGCCCTGGTACGTCGACCAGAAGGCGGGTGGCATGAAGATCTGGGCGGCGCGGATTGCGGCGCTCAGCCGGGGGCCGGCGTACGCGTCGTTGATCATCCGACGGAAGACCCACGCGTGTTCTTCGAAGGCGCGGGTCGCGACGCTGCCTGCCATGACGTCCAGCTGTGTTTGTAGGTTCGCGAGCAACTTTGGCGTGGGATTGGCGGCCGCGCGCGCGGAGGCGGTGCCGTTCAGCACGCCGTACAGCTCGTGGTGCTCGAGCAGCACGCTTTCGTCGAAACGTTCGACGTAGGCACCGCGGTGGTATTGCGTCGTGAGCACCCCGTCGTGCTCGAGCTGGATCACGGCTTCCTGCACGGGAATTCGGCTCAGACCCAACTGCTCAGCGATCTCGTTGCGGTCCAACCGATCTCCGGAGCGCAGCTTGCCAGTGAGAACCAGGTTGACGACGTGCGAGACGACCTGGTCCTTCTCTTTGACACCGTAGTTCTTGGGCATGCAGGGAGGAGTCTCTCATGCCCCGCCCAGGACCGAACGGCATCCGCCGTCTCGGGGTTAGTCGCCCACGCGCTGGTCGCGCCAGCGGCACAGCGCTTCGGCGTTGCTCAGGTCGTAGTCCGGACCGTTGACGCCGACGGTCAACAGGCTGACGCCGAGTGCGACGAGCGCCTCGGCATTCGCGAGCAGCGCCTCCTTGCCCTCGCCGCGGGCCACGCCGCTGTTGTCCTCGACCCCGGCCGACCGTTCGATGGTCGATGGGTCGCGGCCCAGGTCAGCGCAGTGCCGGTCGAGCACCTCGGCCTTGCCGGGGTAGGTCTCGGCGGTGGTGAAGCCGTGCCACATGGTGGCGTACTCGGCAACCAGGCGCAGCGTCTTCCGCTCGCCCTGCCCGCCGATGAGGATCGGGATGTCGCGGAGCGGAGCAGGGTTGAGCTTGGCCAGCCGCGACACGATGCGGGGCATCGACGCGGCGAGGTCGTCGAGCCTGCTCCCGACGGTCCCGAACTCGTAGCCGTACTCGACGTAGTCCTTGTCCTTCCAGCCCGACCCGATGCCAAGGATCAGCCGTCCGTCGGAGATGTTGTCGACGGTGCGGGCCATGTCGGCCAGTAGTTCCGGATTGCGGTAGGAGTTGCACGTCACCAGCGCACCGATTTCGATGCGCGACGTCTGTTCGGCCCAGGCGCCCAGCATGGTCCAGCACTCGTAGTGAGCGCCGTCGGGATCGCCGTACAGCGGGTAGAAGTGATCCCAGTTGAAGGCCACGTCGACGCCGAGGTCCTCGCAGCGCCGGACGGCGTCGCGGAGGTGGCCGTAGTTCGGCGAGTGCTGCGGTTGAAGCTGGACGCCGACGCGTATTGGGAAGCTCATGGTTCCTGGTTACCCCTATCCCGCGAGCAGACGCAAACGCTCCTCAAAATCGGGCTTTCAGGGGCATTTGCGTCTGCTCGCCAGAGAACTAGACGCCAATGTTCCCGCCGTTGCGCCACACGGCGACCACCGATGGCCGGGCGGTTCCGTTGTCGCCCTCGGGCCAGCGGGACAGCGGGTTGTCGATGCTGTTGTCGTCGTTCTCGCCGGGATGCTGGACGCACACCGTCACCAGGTCGTCTGTGACGACGGGGCCACACGTCTCAGCGCCGAGCGGCACGGTGAGGAACTGGCGGGTCTCGCCGCGGTTGGGGCCGTCAAGCGCGACGGCGAACAGCCCGTCGTTGGAGTCCAGCGCGTTGCCGTCGGTCGAGATCCACAGGTTGCCGTGGCTGTCGAAGGCGAGGTTGTCCGGGCACGAGATCGGGCTGACCTTGGTCTTGTCGAACCCGCCGTAGTAGGTGTCGGCCGCTGCCGGGTCGCCGCACACCAGAAGGAGGTCCCACGTGAACGACGTGCCACCGTGGTCGTCGGTGAGCTCGAGGATCTGTCCGCTCTTGTTGTCGATGCGCGGGTTGGCCGCGTCGGGTCCAGCCTTGCCGTCGGCACCGCGTGCGTCGTTGTTGGTCAGCGCCACGTAGACCTTGCCGGTCTTCGGGTTGGCCTCGAAGTCCTCCGGGCGGTCCATCTTGGTGGCGCCGACCTTGTCGGCGGCGAACCGGGTGAAGACGGCCACCTCCTGCGGGCTGATGCCCGCGACCAGCGACTCAGCCTGCCCGTTGGGATCCGAGCGCAGCAACGGGATCCACGTGCCGGCGCCCGCGAACGAGCCACTCGACGGCAGCGTTCCGGAGCCGTCGACCTGGTCGGCGGGAATGTCGCTGGACAGCTTCGCGACGTACAGCGTGCCGGCGTCGAGCAGGGTCATGTTGTGCGCCATGGCTTCTGGGGTGTTGCCCGGCTGGACCTTCTTGCTAGAGACGAACTTGTACATGTAGTCGAAGCGCTCGTCGTCACCGGTGTAGGCGACGACGGTGCCGTCCGACGCTACGAAGATGTTGGCGCCCTCGTGCTTCAGCCGACCCATCGCGGTGTGCTTGACCGGCACCGAGTTCGGGTCCCACGGGTTGACCTCGACGACCCACCCGAACCGGTTGACCTCATTGGGCGTCTTGGCCACGTCGAAGCGCGGGTCGAACGACTCCCACAGCAGCTCTGACGGCTCCAACTTGAAGCCGTAGCGCTTGAGCCGGTCGGCGTCGGCGGGGTTGGGCTGGGGCGCATCCTTGGGGGAGCCGAAGTACTGGTTGAAGTTCTCCTCACCGGAAAGCACTGTGCCCCAGGGAGTCACACCGCCCGCGCAGTTGGCGAACGTACCGGCGACCGTGCGGCCGGTGGGGTCCGCAGCGGTCTTGACGAAGTCTGTGCCCGCGCCGGGCCCGACGAGCGCCATCGGGGTGTCGGCGGTGATGCGCCGGTTGTAGCGGCCCATCACGGGACGTAGCCCCTGCGGGGTGCGCTCGACCTCGACCACCGTCATGCCGAGCGCCGCGAGCTCGATGTCGAACTGCTCGCGGGTGGGGGCTTCGGCGTCGTATCCGGGGAACATGAACTGCGGGGTGGCGTACTCGTGGTTGGTGACGAGCAGGAAGCGGTTCTGCTGACCCTCGACCTGGAGTAACCCGGCGAAGTCGTTGTTGAAGCCGAATTGTTGACGCTGGGCGGCGCCCGACTGCGCTCCGACGTTGAACACCGGCGCGCCGGGCACAACCGGATCGCCCCAGCTGATGACGACTTTCTGCTGATAGCCGTCGGGGATGACGACGACGTCCTCGCTGTTGGGGGCGACGGCGGTGAAGTTCATCCCCGGCGGGGTCGTGGGCTCGGCGGGGGTGGTGGGCGTGGAGGCGGCGGGCGTCTCGTCGCGCCCGCACGCGGCCAGCGCCGTGCCCGCGCCGACGGCGAGTACCGTGACCACGCTAGTGCGCAGCATCGCCCGCCGCGACAGGGCCCGCTTCACGACGTCGCCGAAGTACTCGTTGTCGCTGGTGTTCGGGGCGGGATGGAAGCACGCCTCCCCGCATCGGTAGCGGCAGGTCACTCGCTGCCGCGACGACCGCCCATCGTGTTGGACGAACAGATTCATCGGCAAGAGCGCCATCGGCGGGGTCCTTTCACAGAGGACGCTGGCCGGGCTGCGGCCGCGCGTCTCGCGTGAAGTTACCGACGCCGGGGAAGCAGCTGTGAACCGGCCGGTGAACAGCTGGCAACACGCTGAGCATTCAGACGCCAGCGAGCTCCCGCAGAATGGCAACCAATGCGGCTGGTTGGTCACCCTGAACCGAGTGCCCGCCGTCGGCGACGACGTGGGTGCGCTGGAACCCGGGCGCGTCCTTCGCCGGGTGTTCGGCGCTGGCGAAGTGGCGCAGCACGTCGCCCAGGAGTTCATCAGCGAGCGCGCCGATGGGGGCCGAGGATGCGGCCGGCGGGCTCGCCGAGTTCGACGCCCTCGTCGCCGACGACACACGCATGTTCGGGTCATCGGCGGCGCGCACGCTGAGGTCCGAGCGGGAATCAGTCCGCCGGGGCTAGCCGCTCCGGAGGCTCGCTCGGCGTCAGGCGCTCGGGCGGCTCCGCTGGGGTGAGCGGTTCCGGAACTTCAGCGGGGGTCAACGGTTCGATGGGTTCGGCTGGGGCGGTCATTCAGGTGGGCTACCCGGTCTGGGCGCCCACGAAAAGTCAGTCCGCGAGGATCCCGCGGAGGATGTCGACGAGTGCGGCCGGTTGGTCACCCTGAACCGAGTGCCCGGAGTCGGCGACGACGTGGGTGCGCTGGAACCCGGGCGCGTCCTTGGCGAACGACTCGGCGTCCTCGTCGTTGACGAAGAACGAGTCCGCTCCGCGGACCAACGTGGTCGGCATGGTGATCGACGGGACGTCGTCCCAGAGGTGCTCGAAGCCCTCGCCCTTGCGGAAGGAGTCGTAGCGCCACGTCCAGTTGCCGTCGTCGAGCTGCTTGCTGTTGTGGAACACGCCGCGGCGCAACGACTTCCGATCACGGTGCGGCGCGGCCGCGACCGTGACGTCGAGCATCGCCTCGAAGGTGGGGAAGGTGCGGTCGCCCTGAACGAGCGCGACGGTACCCATCTGGGCCTTCGTCATCTGCTCGTGGCGCTCCGGTGCCGACGGCGTGACGTCGACGAGCACCAGCTTCGGCACCAGCGCGGGCTCGGTGGCGGCGATGCGCAGCGCGGTCAGCCCGCCGAGCGACATGCCGACGACCAGGCGTGGGGTGGATGCAAACTCGCGCAGCACCGGCCGCAGGGCCTCCGCGGCGAGCTTGGGACCGTAGTCGCCGTCCTCGCGCCACGCGGAACGGCCGTGCCCGGGCAGGTCGACGGCGAGCGCGGGTACGCCGAGGCCGAGGATCACGGTGTCCCAGGTGTGGGCGTTTTGGCCGCCGCCGTGCAGGAAGACGACCTGTGGTGACTCGGTGCCCCACTTCAGCGCGCTGATGTCGCCGGATTCGATGCGCTCGACAGCAGGCAGCGGGCCCTTCACGCGGAGCTGGGCGGCGTTCTCGGGGAGCAGCGCGAATTCGTCGAGGCCCGAAAGTTCGTCGTCGGAGATCTCCACCATGCCACGACCCTACAAACCCGAAGATATTCGCATGCGCTCGCGGGGCGGGTGTGCCACCGTCGACCTCGTGGTTGCCATGACGAACGCACGAACCGGGCTGACGATTCGCACTGCCGAGGACGCCGACTGGCCCGCTATGGCGCTGCTCGCGGCGACCTGCTTCGGCTCCTTCCGACCCGAAGCGGCCACCGACATGTGGCGGACGCTGATCCCCGCCGACGGCGCCGTCGTCACCTGCGACGGGGATGACGTCGTCGGCATGGCGTTCTTCCTCGAGCTCCAGCTCACGGTGCCTGGAGGCGCCGTGCTGCCGATGGCGGGCGTGTCGTGGGTGTGCGTATCGCCGACGCATCGGCGCCGCGGTGTCCTACGGGAGATGTTCGGTGAACTGCACCACCGCATGGCCCGTGCCCAGTATCCGATCGCAGGGCTGGAGGCGTCCGAAGGCGGCATCTACGGCCGGTTCGGGTATGGGCCGGCAAGCATCGACGAGACGTTGACCGTCGAAAGGCGCGAGGCGCGCTTCCACACCGACGTTTCGGACCCGGGTGGCGTCAGGGTGGTCAGGCCGCTCGACCATCGCGCTCAACTCGAGGAAATCTACGAGCGCTGGCGGTTGCGCACCCCCGGAGGGCTGTACACACCGCCCGCGCTGTGGGACGAGGTGTTCAACGATCGCGAGGTGTCGCGCCACGGCGGCAGCCCGTTCTTCGTGCTGCTGCACGACGACGGTTTCGCGTTCTACAGGGTGCACGGTGGAGGCGAACGGAAGTCGGTCGAGCTCACCAAGCTCGCTGCGGTGACCGGCGAGGCGTACACCGCGCTATGGAGGACGTTGCTCGGCCTGGATCTCATGGACACCATCACCGTGCAAGCGCCACCGGGCACGCTGCTGCCCTATCTGCTGACGGACGCGCGGCTGGTGCGCATCACCGGCAACGAGGACGGGCTGTGGCTGCGGATCCTCGACGTCCCTGCAGTCCTCGAGGCGCGCAGCTACCGCGCCGACCTGTCGGTCGTCTTCGACGTCGCGGACGGTGCGCTCGGCGGCGGCGGCCGATTCGTGTTGGACATCCGCGAAGGCCGGGCGCGCTGTGAACGTAGTGAGGCCGAGCCGGACGTGTATACCGAGCTGGCCGTGCTCGGCAGTGTCTATCTGGGCACGCATCGCGCGTCGGCGTTCGCCGCGGCGAATCGTTTGCGCTGCAACGACTCTGCGCTCATCACCAGGTTGGATGCGGCGTTCGCATCCGAGGTGCCCGCCCAACTGGGGTTCGGCTTCTAGCCCTCACAAGACGCCGAAACTGCGGGGAGCTCACAAATCCCGCCGTCGGATTCGCGAGCTCACCGCAGTCTCGGTGACGGGAAGCTAGCCCTCGATGAACGTTTCCAGCTGCGCGCGGGCGATGTCGTCGGCCATCTGCTTGGGCGGGCTCTTCATCAGGTACGCCGAGGCGGCTTCGACGGGGCCGCCGATGCCACGGTCCAGCGCGATCTTGGCGGCACGCACCGCATCGATGATGACGCCTGCGGAGTTCGGCGAATCCCACACCTCGAGCTTGTACTCCAGGTTCAGCGGCACGTCACCGAAGGCGCGGCCCTCGAG
>JAOPVI010000202.1 GCA_025966225.1 Mycobacterium sp.
CTTGGAGGCGGGCCAGGATGCGGTGGGACTGGGTGGGCAGTTGGCAGGTCAAGGTCTGCAGTTCGTCGGCCAGGGCCAGCATCTTGGGCAGGGGCAGTTCGTCTAGACCGGCGGCGGCGAGTTTGGCATACCCGGCGCGCATCATCGCGATGCCTTCGTCCACGTCCGCCTCCGACATGATTCGAACATACATTCGACCGCCGACAACTTCGGTTCACGGTGTGACCACTGAAACTGAAGTGGCAGAGGGGTTTTGATTGATTTGCGAGCGTGCGCAACGAGCCGCAATTATCCGGCGTGTCTTGTACGAACACGCACGCTCGCGGTCAAAGGGGGAGGGTGCTGACGTCCTTGGTCGCCGCGCCGGGCGCGCAGTTGGCGTCGGCCGAGGCGTGCGGGGCCGCGACGAGTCCGAGCCCCGTCGCCACGAGTATCCAAAGTCCCACGACCGCACAAGGTTTGGTCATCGCTGACCCTTGAAGGCCATCGCGCTGATGACGCCGCCGCCGTTGACCGGGGGCCCGAGCAGGACGGTCGACGTATTGGTCGACGGGTTGTAGTCGACCAGTGAGCGGCCGCCACCGCACGCCGCCTTGGCCTGCAGGCGCAGCGAGTCGCCGTTGAGGCCAATGACGTTGATGCTGCCGCCCCGTACGTCGGGGACGTCGACCTCGGTGGTGGTGCCGTCTGCGTTGATCTTCGCTAGGTAGATGACGCCGCAAGCGCTGATGTCCTGCACGAAGGTGCCTGCGGGCAGCTGCCAGGCGTCGACGTCGCCGAGGTCCGCACCGGTCTGTCCGTCGTTCGGTGCGGTCAGCGCCGTGGGGGCCGTGCCGTCGACGGGGACCAACCACAGCTGCGACGGATGGGAGCCGCAATTGGCGAGCACCGTCGTCGCGTCGGCGTCCCACCACCGCAGCGGCCGGCAATCCGTCTGCCCGTCGACCGGCAGCGCGTTGCCCGGCGTCCCGTCGTTGCTCATCAGAGCGAGGCCGGAGCCCGTTCCGAGTACCAACTCGTTTCCGTCGGGGCTCGACAGGACGCCGTCGAAGTCCTGCGCGATGGGATAGGACGACTGTTCCCTGCCGGTGAGGTCGGTTCGCACCATGGATGCCTGCTCGTGGTACCCGCCGTTGGTGAGCAGCAAGGCGTCGCCGTCGGGAAGCGTGTACTGGGCGTCGGCGGACGGGTCGCTGAGCGTGATTGGCGTCTGCTCGCCAGTGCGCAGGTCGACTTCGATGAGGGGCTTGGTCATGCCGAGCGGCGACATCAGGGCCCTGGTCTTGTCGCCCGACCAGTCGATCAACTCAGGTGGTCCGCTGCCCTTCGTCGGCGGGAAGGTGGTGACCGGGTAGCGGCCGCCCTGCGGGTCGACGAGGTACAACGTCGTGCTCACCGTGTCGGGGTCGGGCTCGTCGGGCGGCGTGTTGCCGGGCCGGTTGCCGGTGAGCGGGCTCCAGGTGGCCAGCACCCATCCGGGGCCGACCTGCGACCAGGGAATGGTGTCGATGGGTGCCTCGACGCCGCGGGCGGCTGGGGACGGCGTGGCATGTGCGGCGGGCGGGTTGGGCGATGACGAGCAGCCGGTCAGCAGAATCGCGGCCAGCGCGTAGAGCGCCGCGGTGTGGGTCCTCATCGTTGGGTTCCTTGTCTCCGCGCGCGGTCGGTCGACGACGCGGTCGTGGAGGCCATTCCACCGTGCCGATGTTGCTACCGAACCCAAACTTGTGTGCCTGTGGTGATTGGCGGCGCTGCGGGATCGCACTACCGCTTGTAAGGTGTGTACCCTGGCCACTGAGCTATTGGCTTGTGCTGCTTCGACTTCGGTGTCGTCGCACGTCACCCGCCCGCGGGGCCGCGGGTTGAGCGGGACAGCATGCGGGAACTCCGTCAACGCTGACGTGTTGACCTGCGCGGTCACCACGAATCGCATCGCGAAAGGGTGGAAGGAACGCTTATGGGCTCCCCGGGTGTCGGCTCTCGTTTGGGCACGCAATTCGGGTCCTACGAGCTTCAATCCCTGATCGGCGTCGGCGGGATGGGCGAGGTCTACCGCGCCTACGACACCGTCCGTGAGCGGACGGTGGCCGTCAAACTGCTGCGCACGGACGTGGCGGCCGACCCGAGCTACCAGGACCGTTTCCGGCGGGAGTCGCGCATCGCTGCTCGGCTGCACGAGCCGCACGTCATCCCCGTGCACGACTTCGGCGAGATCGACGGCGTGCTCTACATCGACATGCGGCTGGTCGAGGGCGCCAGCGTGAAGGAGGAGCTGCGCGTCAATGGCGCACTCCCACCGGCCCGCACGGTGTCGATCATCGGTCAGGTGGCTTCTGCGCTGGACGCAGCGCATGCCAACGACCTGGTACATCGCGACATCAAGCCGGAGAACGTGCTGCTCACACCGGACGACTTCGCCTACCTGGTCGACTTCGGCATCGCCTACGGCGGCGGCGAGGCGACCGTGACGAAGACCGGGCTGGTCATCGGCTCCTGCGCCTACATGGCCACCGAGCGGCTGAGCGGCAAGGCCGGCGGCCCGGCGTCGGACGTGTACTCGTTGACGTGCCTGCTCCACGAATGCCTCACCGGTCGGGCGCCCTTCGAAGCAGGGGACCTGCGACAGGTCATGAGCGCGCACATGTTCGCGGCGCCGCCGCGGCCCAGCGTCATGCGCCGGGGCCTCAACCCGGCCTTCGACGACGTCGTCGCCAAGGGCATGGCCAAGAATCCCGCCGACCGGTACGCGTCGGCAGGCGCGCTGGCCAAGGCGGCCGCGGAGGCTGCGCGGGGACAGCAGGCGCCCGTCCTCCAGGGTGCGCGCCCGAGCCCGCCGCCACCGAGCACGCGGCAATTCCCGGCCGTACAGTCGGAGCCGTACGCGCCCTATCAGCCGCTGGCGGAGCCGTACGCACCCGCCACGCAGGTAAAGCGGGCGCGGTTCAGCCGGGCGCAGATGGCGTTGCTGGCCGGGACCATCGCCATGTTCGCGTTGGCGGCGGTGCTGGCCGCGTTCGTGGTCCTCAGCGGTGGCAGTACCGGCTCCGCGCCGTCGACCCCGCTCGCCGCGCCGCCACCGTCGACGACCACCATCACCACGACGGCGCCGCCGACCGAGACGTCAACGACGCCATCCACCACTTCGACGACGCCGACGACCACGTCACCGTCGACGAGTACGGCTCCCATTGCGGGCATGGCGGACACCGACTCGCAGGGGTTCGTCGGTCATGCGGCGCGTTGTGATGCGGGCAGCACGGTCGCGGCGGCCATCAGGACCGCGAACTCGCTGGCGGTGGTGTGCGAGTCGGCGCCGGGCAGCTACTACTACCACGGCGAACGGCTGGCCGACGGTGCCAACGTGCAGTTGGCCAACGCGGTACCCAGCGGCGGCGGCTTCGACGTCACGAACCCGGCCGACGGCGCGCGCTACCAGGTGCGGCCCGACGAGTTGACCATCTCGAGCAACGGTCACGTGGATTCGGCGGAGCCGGCACTGGAGTACGGCGCGGATTAGCAGGCCTACTTCGGAGGCGGCAGCTCGTCCTTCCATATCTGGAGCACGTTCACGTACGAGTCGGGCTTCACCGACAGCGCGCCGACGAATGGATGCTCCAGCGCGAAGATCAGATACATGACGAAGCCCATCAGGGCCGCGGTCAGGCCCACGACGCAGGCATGAATCAGCAGGTCCCGGGTGCCGAAGAGAAACGTGAACGCCATCATGACGGCACCGCCGCCGAGGAGCAGGATCCAGAGCTCACCGGGTATCGCCGCCTCTGCGGTCGAGACCCGCAATTTGCGGTTCTCGCTGAGGTCGTTCAACTTGACGATGTCGTGGTCGAAGAACGCGATCTCGTTGCGCGTCTCCGGCTGGACCTTCAGGAATGCGTCCCAGATCTCGGTGGTGTGCTCGGACTCCTCCTCGATGGTCTCGCCCCGTCGCATGCGCGGAAATTCGTCGTTGATCACGTCGTCGGTGTACGAAAGGAGGCTCCGCTGCACCTCTGGCCGGTACGCAGCGGGTATCGCCGTGGAGTCCCGGAGTAGATCGGCGATGGCGCTGGCCTCCTTCTCGGTGGCGTTCTCGGCGCCGCCGAACTGCTCCCACACGACGACTACGACGAACGCGACGAGTACCGCGTAGAGCACGCCGGCGAGTTGGAACACCTGGCCGGAGACCTCATTCGCATTCTCGAGTCGGGTATGCGACACCACCTTCCGGAACACGATCAGCCCGCCCACCGACAGTCCAACGACCGCGGCCACCGTGACGGACCCGAGGAGTGGAGCAGGCAGCTGCAGAAGCCAGAGCACGGGCACACCCCTCGTCGGCGGACTTTGGCCCGGTCAGTATGGCTGCGAATCCGGCTCAGTCCGGCGCAACGCTCCGATGGCGACAGAGGCCGTCGACAAAGCTCCTTCCTATCGACCACATAGCTCACTCTTAGGTAAACTAATTAGGTTACGTAACGGGTCGGGGGCATCGCTCGAAGCGAAAGGCCTAAATGATGAACATCAGACATGCGATCGCGGCAGCAGCGGTCGGCTGCGCGCTCGGAGTCACCGGCATCGGTCTCCAAGCGGGAGTCGCCAACGCGGCTCCGGGACCTTGCGGAGGCCCGGGGGCTCAATGCGCCGACCCAGGAGGCGGTGGCGGTCACGGGCCAGGCGGCGGCGGTCCTCCGCCTCAACCTGCCCCCGAACAACGTGGCCCCGACCAGCGTGGTCCCGACCAGCGTGGTCCCGACCAGCGTGGTCCCGACGGACCAGGTGGCGGCGGCCCCGACTTCCACGGTGGCGGACCCGGTGACTTCCACGGCGGCGGACCCGGTGACTTCCGCGGACCCGACAACCACAATTGGCGTCCACCGTGGAATCCGGGGGACAACGACTGGCACGGACGCTGGCACGGAGCGCCTTGGGGTGACAATTCCCCGCCTTGGGGTTGGGGTGCGCCGCCGCCTCCGCAGTGGGACGGACCGCTGCCGCAGGCGTGGGGACCGCCCCCGCCGCCGATCAACTACTGGGGCTACCAGGAGCAGCCAATCTGGGATCAGGGCTACAACCAGTGGGGCTTCTACTTCTTCGGGATCTGGATTCCACTTCCGTTCTGAGCGCCGATGAAGTGCCCACCTACGAGCGAAAGTCGCTCGCAGGTGGGCACCTCGACCATTGATCGGAGCCGCGTCGCGCGTAGGACCCGTCAGGGGCATTGGGTAGGGTCTTCGAGTGACTCCGAGCCCCACCGTGAAATCCGTAAATACCCGTCTCGCTGAGGAACTCGCCGTACGCGAGGCCCAAGTGGCCGCCGCCGTCCGGCTGCTCGACGAGGGCTCGACCGTGCCCTTCATCGCGCGCTACCGCAAGGAGGTCACGGGGAGCCTCGACGACGGCCAGCTTCGGACGCTCGCCGAGCGGCTGGTGTATCTGCGCGAACTGGACCAACGCCGGTCCGCGGTGCTCGCCTCCATCGAAGAGCAGGGCAAGCTCACCGACGACCTACGGACCGCTCTGTTGGCGGCCGACACCAAGTCACGGGTCGAGGACATCTACCTGCCGTTCAAGACCAAGCGGCGCACCAAGGCCCAGATCGCACGCGAAGCCGGCCTCGAGCCGCTCGCGGACCAGCTGCTGGCCGATCCGACGCTCGTGCCGGAGGATGCCGCCGCGGGATTCCTTGGCGAGCACGTGGCCGACGCCGCCGCGGCGCTCGACGGCGCGCGTCACATCGTCATCGAGCGTGCGGCCGAGGACGCCGAACTCGTCGGTGCCGTTCGGGAGAAGTTCTGGGCGGGGGGCTCGATGCGGACGGCCGCCTCGTCGGAAGCGGTGGCCAAAAGCCCTGCGGGACAGAAGTTTCGTGACTACTTCGCATACTCCGAGCCGCTGGAGTCCATGCCGTCGCACCGGGTGCTCGCGGTCATG
Organism: Mycobacterium sp.; assembly: GCA_025966225.1. Classification (GTDB taxonomy): domain Bacteria; phylum Actinomycetota; class Actinomycetes; order Mycobacteriales; family Mycobacteriaceae; genus Mycobacterium. The sequence continues at coordinate 5,929 of JAOPVI010000202.1, forward strand.
CGCGGTGAGAAGGAGCAGGTTCTCTCAGTCAGTCTCGACGGTGGCGACGACGAGGTCTACCAGGCCATGGTCGCCCAGGCGCTGGGTGTCGTCATGACCTCGGGCGCCGCGGCGACGCCGTGGCTGGCCACCACCGTCCGGTTGGCGTGGCGGGTCAGGCTGATGATCTCGGCTTCCGTCGACGCCCGCATGCGGCTACGGCAACGCGCGGAACTGGACGCCGTCGCAGTGTTCGCCAGAAACCTCGGGGATCTTCTGCTCGCCGCGCCGGCCGGCACACGCACGACGCTCGGCCTGGACCCCGGATTCCGGACGGGAGTCAAGGTGGCCGTCGTCGACGGCACCGGCAAGGTCGTCGACACCTGCGCCGTCTATCCGCATCAGCCGCAGCAGAAGTGGGATGCGGCCAAGGCGACCTTGATGGCCCTGGTCGCCCGCCACGACGTCGAGTTGATCGCCGTCGGCAACGGCACCGCATCACGCGAGACCGATGCTCTGGCAGCCGAACTCATCGCCGACATCAAGGCCGCGGGCGCCGTCGCGCCCACCAGGGCCATGGTGAGCGAGGCGGGCGCCTCGGTGTACTCGGCCTCGGAGTACGCGGCGCGCGAGCTACCGGAACTCGACGTCACGCTGCGCGGGGCGGTGTCGATCGCGCGGCGACTGCAGGACCCGCTGGCCGAACTGGTGAAGATCGAGCCGAAGTCGATCGGCGTTGGGCAGTATCAGCACGACGTGACGCCGGGGACGCTCGCGCGCAGCCTGGACGCCGTGGTCGAAGACGCCGTGAACGCGGTGGGCGTCGACCTGAACACCGCATCCGTCCCGCTGCTCGCGCGAGTCTCCGGGGTCACCGAATCCCTCGCCGAGGGGATCGTCGCCCATCGCGAACAGACGGGACGCTTCCGCAACCGGCGCGCGCTGCTGAAGGTTCCGCGGCTGGGGCCCAAGGCATTCGAGCAGTGCGCGGGCTTCCTGCGGATCACCGACGGCGACGACCCGCTCGACTCGTCGGGTGTCCACCCCGAGTCGTACCCGGTGGTCCGGCGGATCCTGGACCGGTCGGGGCTCAAGCTCGCCGAGCTCATCGGCAACGAGCGGTCGTTGAGGTCGCTTCGACCCGCCGACTTCGCCGACGACAGGTTCGGCCTCCCCACGGTGACCGACATCCTCGCCGAATTGGAGAAGCCCGGACGAGACCCGCGGCCCGCGTTCTCCACGGCCACGTTCGCCAAGGGCGTGGAGAAGGTGGCCGATCTCAAGGCGGGCATGATCCTCGAGGGCGTCGTGACCAACGTCGCGGCTTTCGGTGCGTTCGTCGACGTCGGGGTGCATCAGGACGGGCTGGTGCACGTCTCCGCGATGGCCGATCGGTTCGTGTCCGACCCGCACGAGGTGGTGCGGTCCGGGCAGGTGGTGCGGGTCAAGGTGGTCGACGTGGACGTGGATCGCCAGCGGATCGGGCTGAGTCTGCGCCTCGACGACGAGGCCAAACGTGGTCAGGGCCAGCGCACTGAGCGCACCGACACTCCGGCGCGTGGCGGTGGCGACCACAAGAAGCGGCCAAACCCGGCTCGCAGCAACGACTCTGGTCGACGGGAATCCGACAAGCCCTCGGGATCGCTGGCGGATGCGTTGCGCAACGCCGGCTTCGGCAAGTAGCGCGGCTCACCGGTCGCTGGTGGTGATGCCGCGGACGTCTTGGCCGAGCTGCGGCATCACCTCGGGGAATGCCAGGTAGACAACCACACCGACGACTACACATGCGATGACGGCACGAAACAGTCGCCTCCACAATCGCCAGACCAACCACGCCGCGACCACTGCAGCGGTGGCCGATGCGGGTGCATGGGCGAAGTGTGCCGTCAGATCCGAGATGTCCACCGGTAGGTATCTTGCCTCCAATTGCTGGCAGCGCGGGGAAGCGCGGCGGGCTACCGGCGGCGGTTAACTCGGCGTGCCGCGGATGAACCGCATGAGTGGTGCGCAGTCCGGTCCGTAGGTGCCTCGGTCGTCGCCCTGCATGACCCAGTTGTGCTGTTGGTCGGCGCGGGCAGCGAGCTCGGCCATCCGATGATTCCGCGCCGCCGTGGCGGCTTTGCTTTGCCGCTCAAGGGCTCTGATCGCGTAATAGGCCGCGACCAGCGCCAACGCGCCGAGGATCCACCAGATGAACTTGATGATCAGCCCGATCAGGAACAGGACCCCGATCACGGCGCCCAGTCCGCCGCGACCGCTCGCATTCCGACTCATGCCCGGCATCATGCCGCGCCCATCCGACAAGTCGTGGACACGCTGGCGACCAGTTCCCGACTCGGTTGGTGTCGATACGGACAGTCGGCCATTTGCCGGCTGAGCGGTCTGGAAAACAATCAGAGTTGGAAGGCAGATATCGCAATGGACACACCTCCGATCGTGTCGCCGCAGGAGTGGGAGTCGGCGCGCCAGGAACTGCTGGTGAAGGAGAAGGAATTGACCCGCGCAGGTCACGCGATGGCCGCCCTGCGTCGGCGGATGCCATGGGTGCCGGTGGACAAGGACTACGAATTCCTCGGGCCCGAAGGCACGGCTCAGTCTTGCGCAGCAGTCTCGCTTCTGAATTGCCGGTGACCGCTTACACGATTGGTTCGTCCTGCGGACGCTTGACGCGCAGCCAGCGGTAGCCGTAGGGCGCGAGGTCGATCTCGACGCCACCGTGGGCGTCGAGTGGGATCTCGGTGAGGTCGTTGAGCAAGTCGACGAGAATGGACCCCGGCGGCAAATCGTCGACCTCGATTGCGACGAGGCAACTGTCCGCCGCGAAGTTGTGCAGCGCAACCATCGCCCACCCGGATTCCTCCCGGCACACGTGGGCCAGCACGGCCCGGTTGGGCTGTTTGAGGATCTCGACGTTCGACCAACCGGTCTCCGGCTGCTCGCGGTAGGTGTAGATGAGGTTGCGCATGAACCACCAGAAGGAGCCGTGGTCGCGGCGTTGGTCGGCCGCGTTGACGCGTTCCGGTCCGAACAAGCCGTCGGGAAGCGGGCGGGTGAGCCGCCGCTTCGTGGCCCTCGAGAAGCCACCGTTGTCGCCACCCGTCCACTGCATCGGCGATCGCACGGCGAGTCGTCCCGGGATGTCGAGGTTCTCGGCCATCCCGATCTCCTCGCCGTAGAACAGGACCGGAGTTCCTGGAAGCGAGAAGGCCAGCGAGTAGGCCATCTTGATCCGCCTCTCGTCGCCGCCCAGCATCGAAGGCAGCCGGCGTCGGAGCCCGCGGCCAAAGAGTTGCATGTCCGGTTCGGGGCCGAAGGCGTCGAAGACCTCTTGCCGTTCACCGTCGCCCAGCTTGTCGAGGGTGAGCTCGTCGTGGTTGCGCAAGAAGTTGGCCCACTGGCTGGTGATGTCGAGCTTCGGTCGCTGCCGCAGCACCTTGGCGATCGGTCGGGCATCCCCGCGGGCCATGGCGAGGTAGATGTGCTGCATCCCGATGAAGTCGAACTGCATGTTGAGCCCGTCGCCGTCAGGGCCGCCGAAGAAGGCCTTCTGGTCCTTGTACGCAACGTTGACCTCACCGAGCAGGACGGCGTCACCGACGCGCCGGTTGACGAAATTCCTTACGTCGCAGAGGAATTGGACCGGATCGAAGGCGTCGGGCTTTCCCGGCACGTCGTCCTTGGCGAACATGAAGGGTACGGCGTCCACCCGGAAGCCGGAGACGCCGAGTTCGAGCCAGAAGCCGAGCGTGCGGGCAATCTCCTCCTGCACCTTCGGATTCTCGATGTTGAGGTCTGGCTGGTGCTTGTAGAAGTGGTGCAGGTACCACTGGTTGGTCTTGGCGTCGAGTTCCCAGATGCTGTCCTCCTGATCGGGGAAGACGACGTCCTTGGGACTGGACTTGGGCTCCGTCGCGCTCCACACGTAGTAGTCGCGATACGGATCGTCGGTGCTGCGGCGGGCGGACTTGAACCATGGGTGCTTGTCGGAGGTGTGGTTCATGACGAAGTCGGTGATGATCCGGATGCCGTTCGAGCGGGCCGTCCGGACGAGCTCGACGAAGTCACCGAGGGTCCCGAGGCGGGGATCGACGCCGAAGAAGTCCGTGATGTCATAGCCGTCGTCCTTGCGGGCGGTGGGGTAGAAGGGCATGAGCCACAAGCACGTCACGCCGAGGTCGGTGAGGTACTCCAGGCGATCGGTCATGCCGCGAATGTCGCCGGTGCCGTCGCCGTCCGAATCGTAGAAGGTCTCGATGTCAGCGCAGTAGAACACCGCATTCTTCCACCACAGGTCACCGGTGTCCGCACGTCTCATGCCCGGTGCATACCCGTTATGCGGGTCAATGGACGGTGGGGCGGTAGATGAGCTCTTGGATGTGACCGTCCAAAGTCCGGTGCTCGACGAGCTCGAGGTCGAAGTCGAGCGCACCCTGGAAGATCGGACTCAGCCCGGTCTGACCTGTGATGACGGGGAAGAGCGTCACCTGCACGCGGTCGACCAGCCCGGCAGCCATCAGCGCCCGGTTCATCGAGAGGCTGCCGTGCGATCGCAACGGCACGTCTGACTCCTGCTTGAGCCGGGCGACGACGTCGACGGCGTCACCGCTCACGACGGTCGCGTCCGGCCAGTCGAGGGGTTCTTCCAGTGTCGTCGAAACCACCGTCGCCGGCGATCTCCACATCTTGGTCACCCACGGGTCGCGTACGTCAGAGTCTTCGGTGCTATCGGCCAGCATTTGCGAAAATTCTCGATAAGTGTTGGCTCCAAACACCATTCGCTGATCCTTGTCGTAGAGTCCGAGGCGGCGCTCCAGCAGCTCGGGGCCTTGCTTACCCCAGTACCCGGTCCAGTTTGCGCTTGCGGCACCGAAGCCATCGAGGCTGGAGAAGACGTCGAAGGTGTAGGTCGCGGACATGTCGTCCCCTCTTGTTTGGGTTGACGGTGTTGTACGTACCGACTAGGGGCCACCGCGAAACTCATCGCGGTCGGATGACCCTGCGATGGTGCCCGGTGTCTTGTCGGCTCTCGCTATGGATGGGCGACACGCAGACTTGCGCGCGCCGTCCTGCTCGTCGGGGCGCTCGCGCTCTTGGAGAGAGCGCCACCGCCAGCGCCGAATGGGACATCGAGAAGTACGACCGCTGCATGTACATCGCGTACACGAAGCCCATCTATTGCTGCATCGACAGCGGCGGCAGAATGGGTTCCGACGGAGTCTGCAGGGCTCCATCGAATGAGCCCGTAAACGCAAGCCAAATATTCCAGCCGAACAAGAACCCGACCCTGCCGACCGCAGGCGTCGGCACACCGGCGGGCTGACTGCCGCGGCCTCGAATATGGCGGGTTAGCGGCGAATTGCCAACCCACCAAAAGGCCCACCCCCGAGCGAATAGGGGGGACATCGCTCAGAGGTGGGCGGTTCGGGGGGCCGTCAGAGCAGGCCGAGCAACTCCAGGTCGGTGATGTACTTGACGATCACCGATGCCGTGATGTGCGGGATGTCCTTGTCCGGCCCGATCTTGGCCTCCTGCACGGCCGCCCGGAAGTGATCCGCCGGCGCGAGGGAACCATTGATCGGGTGGTCGGGCTTCTGGTAGTTGTGAATCAACGGCAGCAGCGACGCGGCGCGTTGCTTCTCGGGCAGCGCCCGCAGCGTCGTCTCGAACCGTGCCAACCAGGCCGCGTATTCGGGCACCCGGACGATCGGGTAGCCGGCCTCGATCAGCCAGTCGGCGAAGGTGTCCATGCTGATGCCGTCGTCGTAGGGGTTCATCACGTGGTAGGTCTCGAAGCCCTCGGTCACATTGACGCCCAGGGTCGAGATGGCATCGGCGATGAATTCCACTGGTAGCCCATCGAAGTGGGCCCGTTGCCGGCTGCCGCCGGCGTCCAGTTCGTAGAACGAGCTCGGCGCGGTGCCGGTCGCCACCAGCGAGAGCATCATCCGGGTGAACATGTCCGGCACGTTCAGCTGCCCGGCGTAGCTGGTGTCCGCCATGATCATGTCGCAGCGGAACACCGACACCGGAAGGCCGGCCAGGTCGTTCGCCTCGCGGAGCAGCACCTCGCCCGCCCACTTGCTGTTGCCGTACCCGTTGGCGTAACCGTCGTTGACCGACCGGGTCGGGCTCATCTGCCGGACGTCGGCTTCCTCGACGAACTTGCCCGGCTGGATTTGATCACCCACACCGATCGTCGAGACGTACACGTAGGGCTTGATGCGGGTCGTCAAGGCGATGCGGATGAGCTCCGCGGTGCCGACGGCGTTGGGCTCGAACAGCTGGCTGTAGGGCAGCACGTGGTTGACCAGGGCGGCCGGGTCGACGATGAGGTCGACGGTGTCGGCCAATCGCTGCCAATTAGCATCCGATAGGCCAAGATTCGCCTCGCCCTTGTCACCGGCGAGCACCTCGAGGTGCTCGGCCGCCAGCGACTGGTAGTACGCAAGCAGTTCCGGGTCGCCGCTGTCGAAGGTCGCGTCGAGCCGGGCCCGGGCGGAGGCGTCGTCCTTGGCGCGGACCAGGGCGATGACCTTGCCGCCGACCAGGTTCATCCGCTCCAGCCACTGCAACGCCAGGTAGCGGCCGAGGAAGCCGGTGGCGCCGGTGAGCAGCACGGTGCGGACCTCGCGGGCCGGGCCCGGTAGTGACGGGGCCGCCGCGAGGGTGGCCTCGTCGAGGAACTTGTCCAGCGTGAGGTCACTGGCGTGCACCTCAACGGCGTCGCGGCCATGCACGGTGTCGTAGGTGGGCCGCTTGGTCCCACCGGCCCGCTGCTCCTCGATGTAGGCCGCGATGGCGGCGAGGTCGCTGGCCGGGCTGACGATGACGCCGACGGGCACGTCCACCTCGAAGATGTCGTGCAGCAGGTTGGCAAAGGTCAACGCCGACAACGAGTCTCCACCGAGGTCGGTGAACTGGGCGTCGGGGGCGACGTCGGTCGAGCCGGCTCCGAGCAGCGCGCCGGCGGCCCGTCCGACCGTCTCCAGTACGGGCCGGTTGGCGCCGTCCTGCCGCAGTTCGCGCATCACGTCGGCCTGGCCGTCGGCGAGGTCGATGTACAGCTGCTCGAGCTCGGGGCCGTAGTACTCCTTGAGCTGCGGGCGGGCCAGCTTGCGGATGCCGGTGAGCAGGCCGTTCTCCAGCGTGAAAGGCCTTGTCTCGACCATGAAGTCGCGCGGGATCTCGAAGGACTGCAGACCGGCCTCACGCGCGATGCCTTGCAGCGCGTCGCTCAGCAGCGGCTTGACTGCCTCGACGTCGCCGCCGACTGTGGCCAGCGCGTCGTCGGTGGGCACGATCACGGCGAGCACGTAGGAGCGAGCGCTGTTGCCGTACACGAAGATCTGACGGATCGACGGATGGCCGCCGTAGGCCGCCTCCAGCTTGGAGACGGTGACGAACTCGCCCTGCGACAGCTTGAGCACGTTGTTGCGACGGTCGACGTACTCCAGGTGGTCGGGTCCGAACTCGGCCATCACGTCGCCGGTGTGGTACCAGCCGTCGGCGTCGAAGAGTTCGGCGGTGACCTCGGGCCGCTTGTAGTAGCCGGGGATGAGATCCGTTGACTTGATGTACAACTCGCCGCGGGGATGGGGTCGGTCGGTGGAGAAGTAGCCGAGGTCCGGGACGTCGACGAGCTTGTAGTCGAGTACGGGTGGCCGCCGGAGCTGGCCGTCGACGAGGACGACGCCGTCCTCGGTCGAGCCGTAGCCGTTGATGAGATGGATGTCGAGCAGATCCTCGGCCCAGGCCCGCAGTTCCGGGGAGATGGGCGCAGAGCCCGTCAGCGCCGAGAACTGGCGTCCGCCAATGAGATTCTCGCGCGTCTCGGCCAACACCTGCACCTCGACGAGCTCGCGGTCGGCACCGACGGTCATGCGTCGATCG
>JAOPVI010000212.1 GCA_025966225.1 Mycobacterium sp.
CGAACACACATTCGACATTAATCGTGTGACGCGAGACCGGCCACTAGCCAAAGCAGATCTGTGGATGAACACGCAACTGTGGACAACCGCCGCACGAAACGCCGAAAGTGTCGGAGCCACATGCTAAGTGGCGCGACTACGGCACGGTCAGTGCAACCAGACCCGCGAGGTCGGCGAGCTTCTCGAGGCTCCAGCAGATGCGGGCCAGCTCGCCCGCCCGCTCCGAACCCAGTACCGGCGCGGCGAGGGCGACGAACTTGTCCTCGAGTTGGCTGTCGGACATCGGGTTGTCGGGGGTGCCGAGGTTATGCGCGACGTGGCGGTCGAGCGAGCGTCCGTCGCGCAGGTTGCACACCACGCGGGCGGAGTCCTTGGTCTGATCCGGATCGACGCGGACGGCGACGACTTCGCGCAAATCGACGAGCCTCGGGTCGGTGACGCGTTCGTTGGTGAACTGTGCCAGCGAAGCGGCGCCGTCGGCGAGTGCGACGGCCAGCACGTGGTAGATGCTGAACTTGCCCTGCAGCCCCGTGCGCGGTTCGGTCAGGCCGGTCGTCGTCTTGACGTAGTCGTGCACGTAGGCATCCACCGACGCCACGTCGTCCGAGGTCAGGCCGTGGTCGGCGCCCAGCTCCAACAGCGCCTGTACGGCCGGATGGGTCAGCGATCCGCACGCATAGGGCTTGAATCCGTCGCGCGGCAGATACCACGTCTCCCCGAGCCCTTCGACGGCCCGCAACGGCGCTGGGTCCGGTGAGAACAGGTGAAGGAATCCACGATGTCCCTCGACGGGTTCGGTGCTCGACGTGAAGCCGTCACGGGCGAGGAATCCCGACAGCAGCCCGTCCATCGCGGCCTTGCCAGGGTGAAGGGATTTGCCCATCGACCCGTACACCACCTTCATCCCCGCGCTCTGCGTGGCGCCCGTGCCGAGCGCGGCCAGCGTCTGGTCCCCGGACAGCCCGAGCAGACGTGCCGTTGCGACGGCGGCGCCTATGTGGCCGACGGTGCCGGTCACGTGCCAGCCGACGTCGTAGTGACCCGCTCCGGCCGCCACCGCCACGGGTGTCTGCACTTCGAAGCCCGCGACGAATGCTGCGATGGCAGCCTTGCCCGTGACGGGTAGCAATTCGGCTGCTGCGGCGATCGCGGGCTACAACGGAGCGCTGCCGTGGATCGTGGTGCGGTCGGGGTTGAAGGTGTCGTCGAAGTCCAGTACGTGCGCTGCGATTCCGTTGGCGAGCGCCGCGTATCCGGCCGAGGCGCGTTGGCGGGCGCCGACGATGGTGGCGGTCCGTGAACCGTCGCCGGGGTCGATGGCGCCGATGCCCGTACGGACCAGGGCGGCCTCGTCGGTGGCGGAACCCGCCAGCGTGCAACCGAGCCAGTCGACGAGGCAGCGGACCGCCTGATGGACGACGTCGGTCGGCAGGTCCTAGGCCGGGCAGGCAGGGGCAGTCAATGGGTGGCGGAGTGGGAAATCGGAAGTCTGTCATGCAGAAGGGGGACCACGGCGTGCACGCCGCGACCTGGACGCGCCGACGAGTGTCCCGACCGCCCCGACGCCCAGGGTGGCCAGCCACACCAGGTGCGCGGCGATCAGCACCCCGCGATGTTCCGCGGCCGGGTGGTCACCGCCGACTCGATACAGCGTGAGCGCCTCGTCGCGGTAGGCCAGGGGGAGCGCCAAGGGGGCCAAGGGAATTGAGCCCTTGCCTGACTCTACGACCACCCATCCCACGCCCGCCCCGGCCAGCTCGTCGACGCCTGCGCCCGAAAGGAGCATCCGCTGCACCTGGCGCGCGTGCTCGCCCTCGCCTGGCACGGTCTGCCCGCCGATCACCAGATCGCCGGTAGTCAACACGTCCGCCGATACCCAGCGCGGCAACGGATCGAGCACCGGAGCGGTTCCCGCCCAAGCGAACTCGCGCATGCTGTCGGGTGGCAGCACGGCCACCGGGCGGGGGTCGGCATTGATCGTGTTCGCCACCTGCGCCCACCCCGGCGGGTAGCGCACCGCGGTGACCTTGCCGCCCAGTCCCCAGGCCAGGTCGGGCAACACCGCGAGCAGCGCCGCACAACACACTGCGGCGGTCACGAGCGCGGGCATCCTGGTCCGCAACGTCACGACGGCCGACCCGCCGGCCAGCGCGTATCCGGGCATCGCGAGGGCAACCCACTTTTGTCCATCGCGCAGCACCCCGAGCCCGGGCAGCGTCCGCACCAGGGCCTCGAGTGTGGCCACTCCGGGGCCGGTCGCCATCGCCGCGGGGAACACCACGGCGACCGCTGCGAGCACCAACAACGGCACCGCGGCAGGGCGACGCAGCGCCGTCGGAAGCCCAAGGCCGACGATCGCAAGCAGCACGAAAGTGCCGACCATCGCGAAAAGCGTTGTGCGCGAATCGGGCACCGCTTGTCCGTTCCAGATGCCACCAAGCCCCGCGAGGCTGGCGAACGTGCCGAGTCCCGGTTCCGCACGGGCGGCGAAGACTGGCACCCCCGTCGCCTGCGTCGACGAAAGCGATCCGGCGAGCGCGGAGGCAACCAGCCACGGCAGTGCCGCCAGCACCGACACCCCGAGGCTGAGCGCGACACACACCCACCGCGGCCGGCCCGACCCTGGGGCGACGGCGCTCACCACCGCGACCGTGGCGGCCACCAGAAGCCCCGTCGGCGTCAACCCCGCGAATGCGATCCAGAACGCCACCGGCCAGAAACCGCCGTCACCTCCACGCAGCCGCAGCACCGCCGTCGCCACCCACGGGAGGCAGCCGTACCCCACCAGCAGACTCCAGTGGCCCTGCAACAACCGTTCGGCCACGTAGGGATTCCAGATGGCGAGCGTGACGGCCACGAACTGGCCGGGCAGCCCGGCGGCAGGTACGACCGTGGCGACGAGCCGCGCGGCGCCCCAGCCCGCGCACCACAACGCCGCGATCAGCAGCGCCTTGACCACGATCCCGCCGCCGACGGCCCACGACCCGATCGCCACGGCGAAGTCCTGCGGCAATGCGCGGGGGGCCGCCTCGGACAACCCGAGAGCCGCGTTGGACAGATACGAGCGCGGCGTCGACACCGCGTCCCGAAGCAGCAGATATCCGGGTTTGAGCAGCGGCGCCGTCACCAGTAAGGCCAGTGCCAACGCGTACGCAGGCACCGCCAGCCAGCGGTAGCTCCGGGTGATCAGACGGGTCGGTCCGGGGGCACGTCGGGACGCCGCTGCGTCGGAATTTTCTCCGTCTGAGCCTCGGCGGCAGGCATCGGCCCGGAGTCCATGGCGCGTCTACCGAAGAAGCCGTGATCGGGCTGGTCGAGGCCGGGGTCGATCAACGCGGACTCGGACCGCAACGCGAAGAACGTGAACGTGCCACCGGCGACGAGGGCCAAGATGCCGAGCGCCGTGAAGCTGATCGGCAGGACGCGGCCCCACAGGCCCACCCTGTCGCGTTCGTCGCGGGCGCTGGCCACCTGGGTCTCGACGGTGTTCTCGGTCGAGTTGACCGTGTAGTCGACGTAGGTGACCTCGGGCTTGAGCTTGTCCCGTGCGTAGTAGTGGTAGCCGTGGTCCTTCGCCTTGACGATGGTGCCCGACACCGGATCGACCCAGAACGTGCGCTGTGCGGCGTAGTAGCGCGTCATGGTGATCGGCTCGCAGGGGTCGCCATCGCCGGTGAGCCCCCACTGCGCGGCCACGGCGGTGACCGTCGTGTCCACGCTGTCGGAGTAGAGCGACGGGTACTTCACCGGGTCGACGAGCTTGTTTTCGGCGTCGTAGCCGACGTTCTGAGTGAAGCGGTACGTGGTCAGCCCGTTGACGTCTTCCTCACCGTCGTAGTTCGCGTCGAACGGCTTCTGCGCGATCGGGTCGAAGTAGGGATACGTCTTCTTCTCGGTGTGGAAGGGGAAGCGGTAGGCGAGCCCTTCGTGCGGGAGCGGCTTGGTCGTCGGGTTGGCGGGCGCAGTGGTCGACGTGGTCGACGCGGGCGCCTCCTCCATGGGCCGCGGGCTCTGCAGGCCGCCTGCGGGGTCTTCACTCGAGAGCGCGGTCGCGCGGTTCAACGTCACGAAGTCGACCATCGCCAGTAGCAGACCTTCGTCCTTCTGCTTGTCGACGCGCCGCAGCGTGCTGCCCACCTGCAGCGTCACGACGTCGGCGTTGGCCGGGGCCTCGACGCTGACCTGCTGCTGAAAGGTCATCGGGACGTTCTTGTTGATGCCGAACGGAATCCGTCCGCAGGTCTCGTCACCGGGCGGTGGCTTCGGTGCCTCACCCTCGCGCGGCGCGGGCGGTGCTGCCAGCGACGCGGGGTCGAGCCCAGTTCCGGTGCCGTCGCTGACCAACGTGGTGTCGATGTCGAGCGGGATCTTCGCGATCCTGCCCTCCGTATAGGTGGACAAGAGCAGCGCGGCAATCAGCAGAGCAGCACCCAATCCCAAGAGCACCCACGTCGCCATGCGCAGCGCTTCAGCGCGGTTCAAACCGTGCCTCCCTCTCGTCGGGACTACCAGTCCACTAGACCATCAATGCGCTGCCCGAATACCCGACGGGGCAGCGCAGAAAAACCCGCTCGACCCTAACAGCCGATGATAAGGCTGCGGCTTACGGCGACGGCGTGCGGCAGACTGGCTGCGTGGTCACCGCTGGCAGCCCCCCGCGAGACCGGCTCGCCGCAGGCCGCGATGTCGGTGGAACCCGCGGCTTCCTGCCCGCCGTGGAGGGCATGCGCGCGTGCGCGGCCATTGGGGTGGTGATCACTCACGTGGCGTTCCAGACCGGGCACACCACCTGGAGCACCGGCCGGTTCTTCGGACGGTTCGATCTTGCGGTCGCGGTGTTCTTCGCCCTGTCGGGCTTCCTGCTGTGGCGCGGACACGCGGCCGCGGCCAGGGGGATGCGCCTGCGCCCGCCGACTGGGCACTACCTGCGGTCCCGGATCGTGCGCATCATGCCGGGTTACCTGCTCGCCGTGGTGGTGATCCTGTCGCTGCTACCCGATGCCAGTTCCGGGCTGACGGTCTGGCTGGCCAACCTGACGCTGACCCAGATCTACGTACCGTTGACGTTGACCGCGGGCCTGACCCAGATGTGGAGCCTCTCGGTCGAGGTCACCTTCTACCTGGCCCTGCCGCTGCTCGCCCTGCTGGCCCGCAAGCTGCCCGTGCACACCCGCATCCCGGTGATCGCAGTGGTCGCGCTGGCGAGCTTCGGCTGGGGCCTGCTCCCCATCCACACCCCGTTCGGCGTGAACCCGCTGACCTGGCCGCCCGCGTTCTTCGCCTGGTTCGCCGCGGGCATGCTGCTTGCGGAACTCACCGTGAGCCCAGTCGGATGGGCGCACCGGATGGCCCGGCGCCGGGTGCTCATGGCGGTCGTGGTCGTGGTGGCCTTCACGGTCGCCGCCTCCCCGCTGGCCGGCCCGGAGGGGCTCATCCCCGGCAACCTCGGCCAGTTCGTGGTGAAGGTGGCGATGGGCACGATCGTGGCGGGTGCGCTACTGGCGCCGTTGGTGCTGGACCGGCCGGACACCCCGCACCGGATTCTTGGCAGCGTCACCATGGTGACGCTTGGCCGCTGGTCATACGGATTGTTCGTCTGGCACCTCGCGGCGTTGGCCATGGTGTTCCCGATGATCGGGGAGTTTCAGTTCAACGGGCACATGCCGGTCGTGCTGGTGTTGACCGTCGTGATCGGCTTCGCCGTCGCGGCAGTGAGCTATGCGTTGGTCGAGTCGCCGTGTCGGGACGCGTTGCGGCGGTGGGAGCGACGCAATGACATCACGCCGCTGGACAGTTCGGTCAGCGATGCGCCTGAGCCTGCCGACGCGCGCTAGCCGGATTGCGCGGCCCGCGCGCTAGCCGGATTGCGCGGCCCGCGCGATGACGTCATCGCGCACCGCCGTGCGGCGGGCCTTGCCCGCGTCATCGCGCAGCGGCCGGTCGACGACCTCGACCGTGCGCGGCACCTTGTATGAGGCGACGCGTTCGGCGACGAACGTGCGGACGGCCTCCGCGTCGAGCTGACCGTCGGTTTGAACCAGGGCGTGGGGAACCTGACCTAGGTCGTCGTCCGGCACACCAACGACCAAGCAGGACAATATGTTTTGATGCTCGGCCAGAACATCTTCGATTTCGGCCGGGTACACGTTGCGGCCGCCGACGGTGAACATGTCGACACGCCGGTCGTTGAGGTAGAAGAAGCGCTCGGAGCCGTCGTCCTCGTAATACCCGAGGTCGCCGATCGAGTCCCAGCCGTCGCGGCTCTTGGCCGTCGCCCCGATGTAGCGATAAGTGGGAGCACTACCGGGGTTGGGGCGCATGAAGATCTCTCCGGCAACGCCGGGCGGGCATTCGTTGCCCTCGTCGTCGAGCACCTTCATCTCGCCGGTGACCACGACGCCCACCGAACCGGGATGGGTCAGATACTGATCGCCCGAGATGAACGTCATGGCCTGAAGTTCGGTGCCGCCGTACAGTTCCCATACTGCTTCGGGTTCGAGCAGGTCGATCCAGGCCAGCTTGATCGAGGGCGGGCACGGTGCGCCCGCGTGCCAGAAGCGCCGAATGGACGTCAGGTCGTAGGCCGCTGGATTCGCGCGGTAGACGGGGAGTAGGCGCTGCATGATCGTCGGCACCGTGAAGAGGTAGTCGACCCGGTGCTCCGTGATCAGCCGCAGGAAGGCCTCGGCGTCGAACCGCGGCATCACGACGAGGTGATGCCCCAACATCAGCCCGATCGTTGCGATGGTGAAGCCGGTGTTGTGGCTCAGCGGAATCGAGAGCAATTGGGTGTCGCCCTCCTGGGCCCCCAGCATCTGCCCGAGCAGCGCGCCGGGGAGTCGACTGTCCCCACCCGCCTCGATCAGCTTGGGTCGGCCGGTGCTGCCACCCGACGTCATCGACTTCCACACCGGGGACACGGCCTCGGGCAAGGCGTCGTCGGACAAGCCCGCGTCGGGGGTGAAGTCCATTGCCACACTGGGTATTACGCCGCGTGGATCAGCCCTGCCGACGACGAGCGCACGCGATTTCAGGTCGAGGATGCCCGTGAACTCCGCATCGGGCAGTCGCGCCGAAAGCGGTTGCGGCACCGCACCCAGCTTCCAGCACGCGACGACCGCCTGGATCCATTCGATCGAGTTCGGCATGGCGATCGTCACGTAGTCGCCGACGCCGACCCCGAGTTCGGCATACGCGCGGGCCAGCCGGTTGGTCGAGGCGTCGAGTTCGGCGCGGGTGAGCGTGCGGCCCTCACACGTGACGGCGGGGCGCTCGGGTGCGGCCTGCGCGAGGGCGGATATCTGCGTGCCGATCGGCTCGATGCCCTGGACCACGTCAGTACCCGCCTTGCTTCGAGAAGATGGTTCGGGGGTTGTCCACCAGCATCGTGGCGAGCTGTTCATCGGTGACGCCGCGCTGCTTCAGCGCCGGGATGACGTCGTTGTGGATGTGCAGGTAGTGCCAGTTGGGAAGCGCGATGGGCAGGGTCTCCTCTGGGAGTGCGTCGAAGTAGCACGACGCGTCGTGAGACAGCACCATCTTGTCGGCATGGCCCCGTTCGCACATGGTCGCCACGGTGTTGACGCGATCATCGAAGCCAAGGAATGCGTCGACGCCGAACCGGTCCATGCCGAGGTAGGAGCCTCCTGCGATGAGCTCCTCGAGGTAGCCGATGTCGGTGGTGTCGCCGCAGTGGCCGATGACGACGCGGGTGAGGTCGACGCCCTCTTCGGCGAAGATGGCCTGCTGCTCGAGTCCGCGCCGGGACGCGGCATGCGTGTGCGTCGAAATCGGCACGCCGGTCTGCCGATGGGCCGCAGCGACCGCGCGCAGCACCCGCTCCACCCCGGGCGTCACGCCCGGTTCGTCGGTGGCGCACTTGAGGATTGCCGCCTTGATCCCCGTATCGGCGATGCCGTGCTCGATGTCGCGGACGAACATTTCGATCATGGGCTCTGGTCCACCGAGTGGTGCACCCGGACCCCTGTAGTGGAAGAACATCGGCACGTCGTGGTAGGTGTACAGGCCGGTGGCGACGACGATGTTGAGCTCGGTGGCGGCGGCGATGCGGGCGATGCGGGGGATGTAGCGACCCAGCCCGACGACGGTGAGGTCGACGATGGTGTCCACACCGCGGGACTTGAGTTCGTTCAGCCGCTCGATCGCGTCGGCTTCCCGGCGGGTTCCGTCGCCCCACGATTCGGGATAGTTCTCCATGATCTCGGTCGTCATGATGAACACGTGCTCGTGCATGAGCGTGACACCGAGGTCGGCCGTCTCGACGGCGCCCTTGGCGGTGTTCACCGTGTCCGTGCTCATGCCAGGCTCCCGTCGTCGTCGAAGGATGGTACGACCGGCTCGGCCTCGGGCACCAGAGTCGCCGCCAGCATCGCCACCGACGACAACGCCAGCAACTGCACGCCCCACTCGTGTCCCACGTACCCGTCGACCGATCGCCACGGATAGCGGCTGAGCGCCGCGCCTGCCAGGATCAGGCCGCCTGCCGCCATGCCGACGGTCACTCGCTTGGACGACGAAGGCCGTGCGCGCAACGCGTATCTTGCCCAGAGCGCTGCGCCGACGACCGCTGCCCCCACCACTCCCGAGATGGCGAAACCCATTGCGACGACGGCGACTCCGGCCGCGATCGGCCCCGGCTGCCACGGCTTGGCCGGTTGGGCGTCCTGGCGCGGCCTGCTCACGGGCCAAAAGGCCAACAGGACGAGCAGCGGTAGCAGGGCGAGGCCACCGAACAACCCGATGCGGTACGGCGTGTTCGAGGCGAACGCCAGCGTGATCGGGCCCGTGGCGTTCGCGGGCACCACCCAGCCCTGCTGCCAACCGTTCACCGTGATCGGCGTCAACGTCGTGCCGTCCGACGAGTGCGCTGCCCACCCCGGGTTGATGCTCTCGGGCACCACCAGCACCCGCGCCGTGCTGGAAGAAGGCACGTCGACTTCCCGACGATCGGCAGTCCAAACCCCCGCCTGAACGGGAATGGTTGGGGCACTGCGTACTTCACGCGACAACGGTCCGGCCAACTGAATGCCGTCGGCGACGAACGCCGCGCCAGGGCTGAGCAGCAGTTCCTGCTGCCCTGCGGGCAGGTTGATCGGCGCCGTCAGACACGGGTGCGCCGCAATCGGCCCGCCGTCGAGCAGTGCGCCGACGGTGGTGTCCACCGAGGTCTGCACGAACTGGCCTGCGACGCCGATGATCGGTCCGCGCCCGCATGGCAGCACGATCGCCCTGGCCCGGTTTCGCTGCGCATCGGCGGCCGCGATGGGCCGACCCCGAGCATCGAGTGCAGTCACCTCGGCGAGTCCTGGCGGCTTGACCTGATCGAAACCCAGTGCAGTGCGGTCGATCACGTCAGCCCAGTCCAGGATCGACAACTTCACGACGTCGGTCACCCGCGGCTTCAGCGCGAGGGTCTGCGCGCCGTCCGGCTCGAGCCGGCGGACTTGGGGGCCGTCGCCGAGATCGACGGCGACCAGCGTCGGGTGGGCAGGCAGCTCCGCCGCGCTTGGCGTCAGCTGCAACGCGGCGACCTCGGTCGGCTTGGGTAGCCGGAGCTCGAGGTTGGCGGCCGACCTGTGCTGCGTGACGCGTTGCGGTGCCGTCCACGCAGTGCGGGGGTCTCCGTCGCTGGCGGCGTAGGCGGACCCCAACACGTCGATGACATCGGCGTCACCCCCCGTCCGCGCCGCGCCGGGCGGGGCGATGAGGTCGGCGAGGTTTGGACCCTGCCTGGCCCTGACCCACACCGTCGGCGTCACCGACATCGGCTCCGGCAGGGTCAGGGTGCGGCTCAGGTTGACCGGCTCCTCCGGCGACATCGCCATCGTCGCGGCACACCGCACCGCGTCGGGACCGTCCGCGCACCCCGCGCGGCCGAGTAGGTCGGCGCCCAGATCCCATTGCGCGACAGCCGAACCCGCGGGCGGTCCGGGTACCTCGACGGTGTGCCGCAGGCTCACGGGTTGGGCGAACCCCGAGGCGTCGTACTGGGTGACCGTGAAGTCGGTGATCCCGAACTGCACCCCTGGCGAGCCGTCGTCGGTGGCCGCGGCGGTGAACCGCACCCACGGCGTCTCGCCGCGCGGTAGCCGAACGGTCAGCGGAGTGCCTGGTTCGTCGAACCGCAACGTGCGGGTCCCGTTGACGGTGGACACCTCGATGCGACGAACCTGCGCACCGACTGCGGTGGCGCTCGGCGTGAGCGTGATCGTGGCGTTGGTGATCGGGTGATCGAAGTCGACCTGCAGCCACTGTCCGACCGCGGCCTGAAGCGCGTTCGACACCCAGCTGGTCGACGTGTCGCCGTCGATCGCGGCCGCCGGGCCTGCCGCGGTGGAAACATTGGGCAGCGCAGTCGAATCCGCCGCGGAGCTCGAGGTCGAGATGCGTCCACCCGGCCACTGGCCGTAGACCAACTCGGCGCCCGGTGCCGGATAGTCGAGCACTCTGTTGAAGGTGTGGCGGGTGTCGTCGGGCGCGCGGATGGCAGACGAATGGTCGTCGACGCGGCCGTAGTCGGTCTCCCTCGCCATGGGCGTGTCCGTGACGGTGACCACCGGAACACCCAACCCGGCGCGTTGCGCATCGGAGGTCAGCAGCATCGGCCCGAGCGGCGGCTGACCGAGCAGGCGGCGGCGCTCGTCGAGTCGCAGCAGCGCCTCCGGACCACCGTCGATGCGTGCCATCGCATCCGCGTCGGTCAGATACGGACGCGTCGGAATCGTGCCCTCGACCCGATAGATCTCCACGGCCGGATAGCGCGGACGCAGCCCACTGTCGGTGATGAACCCCTTCAACGAACCGGGGCCAATGGGCTCGCCGAACTGCGCCACCTTCGTGAGGCCGGGCGAGCCCTCGATGGCCTTGTGTACGAGCAGGGGGCGCGCGGACCTCGACGCCTCAGGGTCGAGGTCATTGCGCAGCGCAACGTACGAAATCCCTTGCCTGGCAAGGGTGTCCGCCAATCCTGCGGACGGCCGACCTGCGGCGAACAAGCGCTGCACCGAGTCAAGTGCCCGGATGGTCTGTGGTGGTGTCAGCGGGATGGAATCGCGTACGCCCCACGGGCTGCCGCCAAGCACCTGCAGCGGCTCGTCATGGGTGTTGCCCCATGTCTGGGTCGCAAACGGCGCGCCGGGAGCCACGAGTACTCGGCCGGGGTCGGCCTGGTTGTGCTCGTCGAGCCAGTCCGCGGCCTCGTGCCAGTACTGCGGGATTGCCGTGAACGTCCCGGGTGGCGTCAACCGGCCGGTCCACGCCAAAGAGGTTGCCGTGCCCAGTGCGACGAGCACGACGATGCCAACGGCAATGCGTTTGTCGCGCTCGGGATGGACGAGCGCCGCCACCCAGACCGGGCGTGGGGAGCTTCCAGGGAGGGGCACCCGGCTGAGCAGGTGGGCCAGCCCAAGGGCCAGCGGCATGCGCAGCAGCGGTTCGAGTTTGTGCACGTTGCGCAGTGGCGTGCCCGACGCGTCAAGGAACACCTGAATCTGATGTGCGAACGGCGACCCGAGCCCGCCCGAGTAGCCGACCGCCAACAACGTCAGCCCGATCAGCAACGTCGCGATCAGCAGCCGTCGCGCAGGCATGCTCCGCAACGCCAGCCCGGCCATGCCCGCCGCCGCCACCAACGTCGTCGCAAGCACGGCCACCGAACTGGTCGCCAGTGAACTGCCCGCGGTGGCGCTCGGTGCCACGAACGGCGTCCAGCTGTAGGTGCCCCGCAGCACCTCCGTGAGCGAAAGCCATTGTGTGGTGACGCCGGAGGATTCGATGAAGTCGAGGAAGGGGGGGCTGACGCGGCCGAGCATGAACAACGCCACCACCCACCACAGCACCGCCAGCACGGCGCTCAATGCCCACCAGCCGGTGAACCGCCACCACAACTTGTTCGGGCGGTGGGCGGCCCACCAGATCACCGCAGCCAGACATCCGGTCAGGGTCGCGACGGCGTTGACCGCGCCCATGAGCGCGACGGCCAACCCAGAGCGCGCCGCAAGCACTCGCACATTGCCGCCACCACGCAACGCCTGAATCACCGGGATCAAGACCCACGGCGCCAGCATCAGCGGGAGTGTTTCGGACGAGATGGCGCCGAGCGTCGTCAGCACCCGCGGTGACAACGCGAACGCGGCCGCCGCCAGGACGCGAGAGCTGGTGGTCCCGATGCCAAGCGTTTCGGCGAGCCGCAGCAGCCCCCAGAACCCCACTGCGAGCAGCAGCGCCCACCAGAGCCGTTGCGTCACCCAACCCGGAAGTCCGAGCACGTCGCCTGCCAAGAAGAAGGCGCCGTGCGGGAACAGGTACCCGTAGGCCTGATTCTGGGCCTGGCCGAACGGCAGGTCGCTGTTCCACAGGTTCGCGGCGCGGGCCAGGAATCGCAGCGGGTTGGCCGTGAGATCGAGCTTGGTGTCTGGGGAGAGCTGTCCTGGGGATTGGACGAACGTCAGGATCAGCGTCGCCGCAGCGACCAACCACAGCCAACGTCGCGAGAGCATCACTCCCCAGGGATCAGGAGCGGTCGCCGTATTCGACCCTGTTGAGCACCGACGAGCCTGGGTCGCCCCCCACCAGCAGCGGGCGCTCGTCCTGCTTGATCATCAGCGTGATGCTGAAGACGGCCGCAGCCCCGAGCAGAAGCCCGATGACAACGCTGGCCAGCGCGGGCAAGGCGAACCGATCCACCCGGCCAACGTACACGACGGACCCCACCGACCGGGCGTGCGGCACGGCTGGCGGGGCGGCTACCATTCGGCGCATGCCGTTGCCTAGCGGAGCATCTTTTGCCGGCTACACGCTAGTTCGGCTGCTCGGTTCGGGCGAGTTGACCGAGGTCTATCTCGCCCAGCATCCCCTCGTGCCCGGACCCGTGGCGCTGACGGTCCTGCCCGCCAATGCGGCGGTGGACATCGAGGTCCGCCAGCGGTTCGTCGCCAGGGCCGCCGCAGTCGTGTCGCTCGATCACCCCCACATCTTGCGTGCCCACGACCACGGCGAGTTCCAGGGCTGGTCATGGGTGGCGGCCGACTACGTGGACGGGCCGGACTGCAGCCGGCTGCTCGACACGCGCTATCGCGACGGCATGCCGGGCCAGGCCGCCCTGACGATCGTGACGGCCGTCGCCAGTGCGCTCGACTACGGCCATCAGCACGGTGTCGATCACGGTGACGTCAAGCCGGCCAACATCGAGCTCACCCAGTCGGACTCCTCAGGGTCCCGCGGCATCCTGCTGGACTACTTCGGCAGTGCGTACGTCGACGCAGACCCGTCCCTCAGGCTCGACGCCAAGGCCGATCAGTCCGCGTTGGCGGCCACGACGTTCCAGCTCCTGACCGGATCCGCCCCGAATGCGGATACCCCACTTGGTGCGCAGCTGCCACCCGAGCTTGCGCCGATCCGGGCGACGCTCGTGAAGGCGCAGTCCGACAATCCGCGCGCCCGCTTCGGTACGTCCGTTGCGTTCGCCGAAGCGCTCAGCGTGACGCATCCCGAGTCGGCCGCGGAGGCAGCGGCGGAACCGCCGCCAGCACCCGCAGCCGTGACGCTCGCTTCCAAGGCGACTACGAAGGCGACTACGAAGGCCAAGCCGTCCCGCTCCTCGCGTCCCAAGCGGCGGAAGTCGATGTTCCGCGTCGCCACGGTGGTGCCCGCGCTCCTGACCGTGCTGGTGCTGACAGCGGTGTCGGCGTACGTGTTCCGCGACCGGTGGTACGACAGGTTCTTCCACGAGGCCACACCGTCCAAGACGACCCAGGCGGCGGCCTCCACCACCCCGACTGCTGGCCCGCTGCCGCCCGCCCCGCCCGCCTGCGGCGAGGGACAGGACATGCTGGCGGCGATGTCGCTGCGGGACAAGCTCGCGCAGCTGGTGATGGTCGGCGTCAAGGGTCCGGCCGACGCCCGCAAGGTCGTCACCGACCACCACGTCGGCGGTATCTTCATCGGCAGCTGGACCGATCTGTCGATATTGTCCGACGGCACGTTGCCCCAACTCTCCGACGCGGGTGGACCGCTGCCTTTGGCCGTCAGCGTCGACGAGGAGGGTGGCCGGGTCGAACGGTTGGCGAGCCTCATCGGCGAGCAGCAGTCGCCAAGGGTGCTCACCAAGACCATGACGCTTCAGGAGGTCCACGACATCGCCTTCGAGCGTGGCCAGAAGATGAGGAAGCTCGGCATCACCATCGACTTCGCCCCGGTCGTCGACGTCACCGATGAACCGGATGACGACGTGATCGGGGATCGGTCCTTCGGATCGGACCCCGAGACGGTGACCGAGTATGCCGGTGAGTACGCGAAGGGGTTGCGCGAGGCGGGCCTGCTGCCGGTGCTCAAACACTTTCCTGGCCACGGACACGGGTCCGGCGACTCGCACACCGGTGGGGTTTCCACGCCGCCGCTTTCGGACCTCGAGGTCGACGACCTCATTCCGTACCACACCCTGACTACTGAGGGGCCCGTGGCAGTCATGGTCGGCCACCTCGACGTTCCCGGCCTCACCACCGACTACCCGGCCAGCCTTTCGCCAGAGGCGTACTCGCTGCTGCGGTCCGGCGACTACGGCGGCCCGCCCTTCGACGGTCCGGTGTTCACCGACGACCTGTCCAGCATGCGGGCCATCTCCGACCGGTTCGGCGTGGCCGAGGCCGCGTTGCGCGCGCTGCAGGCAGGTGCCGACGTGGCACTGTGGGTGACCACCGACGAGGTGCCCGCCGTGCTGGATCGGCTCGAGAGCGCGGTGCACGCCGGCGAGTTGAACCAGGCGCAGGTCGACGCGTCGGTGTTGCGGGTGGCCAGTTTCAAGGGCAAGAATCCGCACTGCGGAGGCTGATTCGCCGCCGACTGCTTACCCTTGGTGAGGAACCGGCGGGAAAGGGTGCACGAATGGCAGGTGGAACCAAGCGGTTGCCTCGTGCCGTCCGTGAGCAGCAGATGCTCGACGCCGCCGTACAGATGTTCTCCGTCAACGGTTACCACGAGACGTCGATGGACGCGATCGCCGCGGAGGCCGAGATCTCCAAGCCGATGCTCTACCTCTATTACGGGTCCAAGGAGGAGTTGTTCGGCGCGGTGCTGAACCGCGAGCTGACCCGGTTCGTCGACGCGGTGCGCGGGGACGTCGACTTCACCCAGAGTCCGAAGGACCTGCTGCGCAACGCCGTCGTGTCCTACCTGAGCTACATCGATGCCAACCGGGCGTCCTGGATCGTGCTGTACACCCAGGCCACCAGTTCGCAGGCGTTTGCGCACACGGTGCGTGAGGGCCGGGAGCGGATCGTCGAGCTCGTTGGCAGGTTGTTGCAGTCGGGCACGCGAAATCCTCAGCCGGACACCGACTTCGACATGATGGCCGTTGCATTGGTGGGGGCAGGCGAGGCCGTGGCCAACTGGGTGAGCACGGGCGACGCCGATGTGCACGAAGCCGCCGAACTGATGATCAACCTGTTCTGGCGTGGGTTGAAGGGCAAACCTTCCGACACCCAGACACATCCCGCGGCAACCGGTTAGAGCTTGGAGACCGTTCCAGTCAGGTGCGGATAGCCCTTCGCCAGATTGCGCAGCGTCAACGCCCAGCCGTCGGTGGTCCGGTCCACGTAGAGCCCGGCGCGGGCGGGGAGCAACAGCGGCTTTCCGAAGCGCACAGAATAGGCGACGGCGTCCGGCAACTGGCCCTCGATGTTGGCCAGCACGGCTGCGGCACTGAACATTCCGTGCGCGATGGACGTGGGGAAGCCGAACAGTTTGGCTCCGAGCGAGCTGGTGTGGATCGGGTTGTGGTCCCCGCCGATCGATGCGTAGTTGCGGATCTGACCCGGTGAGACGGTCAGGATTGCGTTGGGGGGCGGTAACTTCGGCTGCTTCTCGGGCTCCGACTTGGGCTCGTCGGACAGGCTGGTGCGCTGCTGGTGCAGGAACGTGGTGACCTGGTGCCATGCGGTGTCGTTGCCGACGCTGACGTCGGTGACCAGGTCGACCATCAGGCCCTTGCGGTGTTCGCGGAGGTTTTCGGCGTGAACCTTGACGTCGACGACATCGGTGACGGCGATCGGCTGGTACTGGGTGACGTGGTTCTCGACGTGTACCGAACCCATTGCGGCGAAGGGGAAGTCGAATCCACTCACCAGTGACATCACCGAGGGGAACGTCAGCGCGAACGGATACGTCAGTGGCACGCTGTCGGCGAACCGCAGTCCGGTGACCGCGGCGTACGCGGCGACGTTGGCCGGGTCGATGGCGAGGCCCTCGACGGACACCGTGCGCGACGGGAGCGCGTCACCGCGGCGCACGAACGGCAACGCGCCTGCCGCCGCCCTGGCCATGTTCAGCAGCCCGTTGGGCTGACCCGAGCTCATGTCAGGCCCCCAGCAGAGCTTGGCCGCAGACGCGGATCGTGTTGCCGGTCACCGCATTCGACGCGGGGCTGGCGAAGTAGGCGATCGCCTCGGCGACGTCGACGGGCAGCCCGCCCTGGAACAGGGAGTTCATCCGCCGGGCCGCCTCTCGGGTGGCAAGCGGAATCGCCTCGGTCATCTTCGTCTCGATGAAGCCGGGCGCGACCGCGTTGATGGTGATGCCCTTCTCCCCGAACCCGGGGGCCAAGGCCTGCGTCATGCCGATCATGCCTGCCTTGGTGGCGGCGTAGTTGGTCTGTCCACGGTTGCCCGCGATGCCCGCCATCGAGGAAAGCCCGACAATGCGGCCGCCGTCGCCGATGGTGCCGTTGTCGACCAAACCCTGGGCGAGCCGTTGCGGGGCAAGCAGATTCACCGCGATCACGCTGTCCCAGCGGGCATCGTCCATGTTGGCCAGCAGCTTGTCGCGGGTGATGCCCGCGTTGTTGACGAGGATGTCGGCCTTGCCCGAAGAGTCCGAGTGGTGCTCAGCCAAGTGTGCGGCGATCCGGTCCACGGCGTCGGGCGCGGTGACGTCCAGCGTCAGCGCGGTACCGCCGACCTTCGTCGCCGTCTCGGCCAGCGCCTCGGCGGCACCCTCGACGTCGATCGCGACGACCTTTGCGCCGTCGCGGGCGAACACCTTCGCGATCTCGGCCCCGATGCCACGGGCCGCACCGGTCACCAGCGCCACCTTGCCGTCGAGCGGCTTGTCCCAGTCGGCGGGTGGCACCGAGTCCGCGGCGCCGACGTAGAAGACCTGGCCGTCGACGTACGCGGACTTGGCCGACAGCAGGAAGCGCACGGTGGATTCGAGTCCGGTCACGGCAGGCTTGGCATCGGCGGCCAGGTAGACCAGGCCGATGGTGGCGCCGCGCTGCAGTTCCTTGCCAAGCGAGCGGGTGAAGCCCTCGAGCGCCCGCTGCGCGATGCGTTCGTCGACGGAGTCCGTCTCGTCCGGCGTCGTGCCGATGACGACGACGCGGCCGCAGGCGCCCAGGTTCCTCAGCACCGGGGTGAAGAACTCGTGGAGCGCCTTAAGTCCCTCACCGCTGGTGATGCCGGTGGCGTCGAAGACCAATCCGCCGAACGAGTCGGCCCACCGTCCGCCGAGGTTGTTGCGGACCAGCTCGTAGTCGTCGGCCAGCGCGCTGCGCAGCGGTTCGGCCACCCGGCCGTCGCCGCCGACCAGCAACGATCCGGCCAGGGGTGCGTCACCCGCCCGGTAACGCCGGAGCTCTTGTGGCTGTGGGATGCCGAGTTGCTTGGCCAGGAACGAGCCCGGGCCGGAGTTGACGACTTGAGAGAACAGATCGGTAGCCACGGCGCTGCCTTTCGAGGAGGAACGGGTATGGGGTAGGACAAGGGGTACCCGTACTATCGTGTCGATCACGAACTTACTCCAGAGTAAGAAGCGTGGGTAGTATGACCCTCGACACCCTGACGTCCTTTCGCATGCCCGGAGGTAGATGTGGCCGACAACAAGACCGCCCGCCGAGTCGCCATTCTCGGCGGCAACCGAATTCCATTCGCGCGCTCCGACGGCGCCTATGCCAACGCGTCCAACCAGGACATGTTCACCGCTGCGCTCGACGGGCTCATCGACCGGTTCAACCTGTCCGGCGAGCGGCTCGGCGCGGTGGTCGGAGGCGCGGTGCTCAAGCACAGCCGTGACTTCAACCTGATGCGCGAGTGCGTGCTGGGCAGCTCGCTGTCGCCGTACACGCCCGCCTACGACCTGCAGCAGGCCTGCGGCACCGGGCTGCAGGCCACCATCGCGGTCGCCAACGGCATAGCGCTCGGCCAGTACGAAGTGGCGGCGGCAGGAGGTGTCGACACCACCTCGGACGCCCCGATCGCGTTCGGCGACGACCTGCGCCACGTCCTGCTCGGGCTGCGCCGGGCGAAGTCGAACGTCGACCGGCTCAAGCTCGTCGGCAGGCTCCCGGCCAGCCTCGGCGTCGAGATCCCCACCAACGGCGAACCCCGCACCGGGATGTCGATGGGCGAGCACGCCGCCGTCACCGCCAAGAAGATGGGCGTCAAGCGTGTCGACCAGGACGCGCTCGCCGCCGCCAGCCACCAGAACATGGCCGCGGCGTATGACCGCGGATTCTTCGACGACCTGGTCAGCCCGTTCCTCGGGCTCTACCGCGACGACAACCTGCGCGCCGACTCGACGGCCGAGAAGCTGGCCAAGCTCAAGCCCGTGTTCGGCGCCAAGTTCGGCGACGCGACGATGACGGCGGGCAACTCGACGCCGTTGACCGACGGCGCCTCGGTGGCGCTGCTGTCGACCGAGGAGTGGGCAGCCGAACGGAACCTGCCCGTGCTCGCGTACTTCGTCGATGGTGAGACCGCGGCAGTCGACTACGTCAACGGCGACGACGGCCTGCTGATGGCGCCCACCTACGCGGTGCCGCGGCTACTGGCCCGAAACGGCTTGACGCTGCAGGACTTCGACTTCTACGAGATCCACGAGGCCTTCGCCTCCGTGGTGCTCGCGACGTTGGGTGCGTGGGAGTCCGAGGAGTACTGCAAGGAGCGGCTCGGGTTGGACGCCGCGTTGGGTTCGATCGACCGCGCCAAGCTCAACGTCAACGGGTCGTCGCTCGCGGCAGGGCACCCGTTCGCCGCCACCGGTGGACGGATCGTGGCCCAGCTGGCCAAGCAGTTGGCGGAGAAGAAGGAGCAGACCGGCAAGCCGGTGCGTGGGCTCATCTCGATTTGCGCAGCTGGCGGGCAGGGCGTCACGGCAATTCTGGAGGCGTGAAAATACTTTCGTTCGGGCTGTAACACCCGGGCACAGTCGTTCGATATTTGAATAGTCCCGCGTTGTCGTCTGACCCCCCGACCCGACGACAACGCGGGGCTCTTTCGTGTCTGCACCCGTTCAAGAAGCTGGTGGAGGATCCTGCCCGTCCTTCCGCGCTCTGATCGGCCCGGCAGGCGCGGGCGCAAAGAGACTTCCCCCGACGCTGCCCCTTGCGGTGCGCGCCGCGACGAGCGCCCAGGTGCCAAGCAGCGCGACGTAGGCGAGGGCTGCGGCGATCTTGAAGGCGGGCAGCCCGGTGTGAACGGCCAACTGGGTCGTCCCGGTGACGAAGGTTCCGACCGGGAACGTCAGGCTCCACCACGTCAGCGCGAAGGGCATGCCACGCCGCAGCGTGCGCACCGTCAGCTCGGTGGCCAAAACGATCCACAGCACGGCGAAGCCCCATACCGGCACGCCGAACAGGATCGCGAAAATCGCCATGCCATTGGCGAGCTCGGGTCGCACCGCCAACGCCGCGTTGGTGCCGAGCAGCCCCGCGGCCGTGATGCCCTGGCCCAGCGGGCCGAGCACGATCCACAGGGTGGGCACCCGTGCGGTGCCCGACGTGCCGTACAGCGCGAGCCTGCTCCAGATCATGCTGACGATGATCAGCGCCGCGATCAGCGACAGTCCGAACATGGCGTAGCAGCCGTAGAGCATCGTGGTGCGCCCGGTGCCCGGCTGCATGTGGGGGATCAGCAGCGCGCCCGCCGCCGCGGAGACCATCGGCGGCACGACGGGCATGAGCCAGCCGCCGAACGCTGCGTCGGGCTCGACGTTCAGCTGGGTGAACATCAGGAACGGGATGGTTGCCGCGGTGAACAGGCCCCCGACGGTTCCGGCGGTCCACAGCACCCAGTCGAGTTCGACGGCGAGTGGCATCCCGATGAGGTCCTTGCCGATCAGGATCGCCCCCGAGCCGACGGTGAGCAACGCCATGGGCGCCGCGCCGTAGAAGTGCGCCATCTGGGCGTTGTGGGAGTGGCTGCGCGCGACGGTTGGGTGCCGGATCCACTGCACGGCGACCGCGAGGATCAGGATCAGGAGCAGCGCGGCGGCGCCCACCCAAACGACGCGTGCGAATACGTGCAGGCCAGAAATATGGATCGGTAGCGTCGCCCCGGCCGTCGCCAGGATCCCGGTGCCCATCACCGACGAGAACCAGTTGGGCCCGAAGTTCTCGAGTCGGGCCGCATCGGTCGTCATGGTCGATCATTCAACAGGACGCGACCCTGGAGTAGATCTCGCGAAGCCCGCGGTGCTTCGATGTAGGTCGGGGGACGCAAAGGAGCATACGAGTCATGCAGATCAGCATCTTCGCCCAACTCAACGGCATGGACGCGCCGATCGACGACACCGTCGAAACCCTCGCAACATTGCGCGACGAGGGCTTCCGTCGGCTGTGGATGAGTCAAATGCCTTATGAGCCGGACCTTCTCACGGTTCTTGCGGTGGCGCTGCGGGAGGTCGACACCATCGAGGTCGCGAGCGGTGTCGTGCCGATCCAGAATCTGCACCCGATGCTGATGGCCCAGCGAGCGCTGACCTTGAGCCTCATCTCACACGGCCGCTTCATCCTCGGCCTCGGCATGACGCACCAGGCCGTCACCGAGGGCATGTGGGGCATTCCGTGGGACAAGCCGGTCCGCCGCCTCAACGAATTTCTCGACGGGCTGCTGCCGCTGCTTTCCGGTGAGGCTGCCGATGCGACGGGCGAGCTGGTGACGACACGTGGCGCGCTGACGATCTCCGGTG
>JAOPVI010000251.1 GCA_025966225.1 Mycobacterium sp.
CTGCGCCCGCGCGTGGGAGGTCTCGGCGTGTTGATCATCCATGAGGTGCACACGGTGCGCGGGCGTGCGGATGACGAGTTCGAAGCCGCCTTTCGAGACGAATGGATGAGCGTGATCGGCGCTGGCGCCGACGCGCGGTTGCTGTGGTATGCCAACCACGCCCACGGCAGTGGACCGGCTTACACCGTCGTGACGATGACCGCCGTTCGTGACGGGCCCGCGTTCGAACGCCTGGCCCTGCGTGTCCAGAAGGGCGATCTTCAGCGCTGGATGCGTCGTGTGGATGAGCTCCGCCACGACGTCGAGGCCAAGCTTCTGATGCCGCTGACGTGGTCGCCACTGCAAGACCTGGACTTCGACGAGGTGCCAGTCGACGGCCGGGAGCACGACCTCACGCTTTACATGGAAGACACCATGTGGCCCTACGCGGACAAGTTCGATGAATACATCGAGCGTTGTGGTGAGGTCTACTCCAATAGCCTGGCTCGCGCCAATCCGCTGTTGACGATCGAGGCGGCGTTCCAGCCTGCCCTTGGCAGCCACCTGCGCCGTGAAGTCGCCTTGATGCAGCGCGTTCACGACCCTAGCGCGCTGCTCAAACTCCTCCAGACCGAGATTCCGCCGGAGTACCGCGGCGAAGGGACCTGGATGCACGACGCTCTGGAGCTGCGTGATCAGTGGACCAGCCGACTGTTGCGGACCGCGTCGTGGTCCCCGCTCTTCTGATCGGCCTCATATGAACATCGGTACGCTCGTCGACGCCGCCGCGGTCAACGCCCCGGACCGCGCCGCGCTCATCATCAAGGGAAAGACGATCACCTACGGCGAGCTGGCGACTGCCGTCGACCAGTGCGCCGCCCAGCTGACCGCCCGCCGAGCGACTGGCACGCGCGTCGCGGTCGTCGACGTCGGAAGCCTGCTGTCGATCGCGACGATGTTGGGGGCCGCACGGATCGGCGCCGCTGCGGCGCTCATGAACCCCGCCCTCACCGCACCGGAACTGCGCGAACTCTTGCGGAACGCGGGTTGCGCCGAGACTGGTTTCGCGGGTGAGGCATACGTCGACCGGCTGAGTGATGCGGGCCTACCCGAAGTGTTGACGGCCGAGGTTGTCTTCGGCGCCGGCGAAACCTCCGCGCCGGCACCGGCCGTGGACGTCGACGACCGCGACGCGCTGATTCTCTTCACCAGCGGCACCACCGGTCTGCCGAAGGCCATCGGCATCACCAATGGGCGGCTGAGCGCCCGAATCACCGCAGTAGCAGCTCCATTTCAGGCCGACGTACCGCCCAAGGTGAGCATGATGAGCGTCCCGTTCTTTCATGTCGGCGGTGCAATAGGCATGCTCGGCAACCTCTACTCGGGCAACACCTACGTGGTGCAGGATCGCTTCGACGCCGAAGAGTGGTTGCATCTGGTGCAGGAGCACCGAGTGACGTCCACCTTCCTGGTTCCGACGATGCTCCAACGGATCATCGACCATCGCGACTTCGCGGACGCCGACCTGACGTCGCTTGCCGCGATTGCCTACGGCGCCGCCGCCGCGCCCCCCGCGCTGATCCGCTCGGCGCTGGCCGCCATGCCGAATGTGGCTTTTGCCAACGTGTTTGGTCAGACCGAGACCCTGGGCGCCTACACGACTCTTTTGCCCGACGACCATCGCAATCCCAAGCGGGTGGGCTCGGTGGGTCGGCCCCTAACGGGCGTTGAGGTTCGGGTGGTGGACCCAGCCACCGGGCGCGACGTCGCACCGGGAATTGTCGGTGAGCTGTGGGTGAACACCAGCCAGAATGTTGTCGAAGGTTGGCTGCAGACAGGCGATCTCGCGTACCAGGACTTGGATGGCTACCTCTACCCGAGCGGCCGGCTCAAGGACACCATCAATCGCGGGGGAGAGAAGTTCGGGCCGATCGAGGTCGAGGAAGCCTTGAGGACCCATCCAGCAGTCCGGGACGTAGCCGTGGCCGGCATCACCGACGAAGAACTAGGGCAACGGGTGGGAGCAGCAGTGGTGGCACGCTTTTCGGTAACGCTCGAAGATCTGCGTGACCACTGCCGGGAGGTGATCGCCTACTTCAAGCTGCCCGAGCGGCTGGTTGTCGTCGACCAGCTCCCCTACGGCGACACCGGCAAGATCAACCGTCGTCAACTCGCGTCGCTGATCGATCGCGAAACCTAAGCCGAGGAGGCGCAGTGCTATTTCTTCACGAGACCCACAAGGTGGTGGGCGCGTGCGAAGACGAGTTCGAGGCGGCATACCGCGACGGCTGGATGCGCATGCTAGCCGAAGACGATCGCGCTCGGCTTCTCTGGTACACCAACCTCGCTCATGGCTCTGGCGCGTCCTACACGGTGGTGACGATTACGGGCATCATCGACGGTGCCGCGTGGGAGCACCTCGCGCACCGCGTCCAAACCGGCGATCTCCTGCCGTGGGTTCGCGACCTGGACCACCTTCGCCACGACGTGACGGGCAAGCTCTTTCTGCCGGTCGAGTGGTCTCCGCTTCAGGAGGTCGACCTGACGAGTGTGCCGACGGATGGCGCGACGCATCCACTGAGTCTGTTCATGGAAGACACCGGTTGGCCTTCGGCCCCGCTGGACGACTACATCCGGATGTGGGACGAGATCTACTACCGGCCGCTGTCCACGACGTCGCAGATTCTCGACATCCAGGCGTGCTTTCAGGTGGCGCACGGAAGCCATAAGCGAAGAGAAGCGATGCTGTGGCAGAAGATTTCGCCGGCCAACGACTACGCCACGCTCGTCCGGCTGCTGACTACTGACATCGCTCCCGAGCACCGCGGTCCCGGCACCTACATGTTCGACGCCCTGAAGTACCGCGACCAGTGGCAAAGCCGACTGCTTCGGACATCAGCCTGGTCGCCTCTGTACTGACTGCCAGCACCGTGCCCGGTATGGAGCGCCGCCACGCGTCGACCTCGGAGGCGTTGGTCATGGTCCGACTGGACTAGCGCTCCGGCGTTGATTGGTCAGCGCGTAACCTGACGCCGTGAAGGCCATGGCTGGTTTCGGAGTACCCGCGACCCGTCCGACGACTCTGACCGGGCCCGACACCGTGACCCGATGCAGTTGGGCGACCGAGACCGGGCTGGATCTGACCGGCTACCACGATCGAGAGTGGGGCACGCCCGTCCACGGTGAAGCGGTGTTGTTCGAGGCGCTGGTGGCGACTTACTTCGAGAACGGTCTGTCCTGGGCCGTCGTCTTCCACAAGCGCGAGGCGCTGCGCCGCGCCTTCGCTGGATTCGATCCTGCGGCCGTGGCGGCCATGACCGCTCGTGACGTCGACCGCTTGATGAACGACCGCACCATCATCCGCAACCGAGCCAAAATCGAAGCGACCGTGCACAATGCCCGGCTGCTGACGTCCATGTCTCTCAACGAACTCGCCTGGCGCCACCAACCCATGCGGCGGCATCCACTACGGAAATGGAGCGATGGCAGGATGGACAGTCCCGAGTCGCGTGGGCTCGCCAAGGCATTGCGGCAGATAGGATTTCGGTTCATCGGCCCAGTGGTGGCCCATTCCTTCATGCAGACCGTAGGTATCGAGAACGGACATTTCGACGGCTGCTTCCGCGCGCCGCCTGCCGTCTGAGTGAGCAGGCTGCGACCGTCCACCCCAGGAGTTTGTCGATGGCCTCGGCCGGTTCCTTCCAGGTCACCACCTTCGCCCGACGTGTTTCGTCGAGCACTTGCCCAGCTTCGACTTTGCCGAACAGCTTGTGGGACATAGGAACTCCAGGCAATTTCGTGGGTGGAACCCGGTGCTCGTGCTCGCTAGTCCTCCTTGCGGATCAGTCGCTTGAGGGCGACCTGATCGGGGGCCAGCAGTTCGTCGATACGCGGCTGGTTGACGTCGGCGACGACGATCTCGCCGACGTCCTCGTGGACATTGCTGAAGATGCCGTGAGACTTCATCTTCTCGGTCTGATAGATGTTGTCCTCGGTCGGCGTGACGTAGTAGACCGCCTCGGCCTTGAAGCGGTGCACCAGCCAGAGGTGAACCAGGGTCATCAGCCGCTTCTTGCGGAGCTTCTCAGCGAAGGTGTTCTGGTCGCGCACCGTCAGGATGCTGCGGCCGTGCCGGTCCTTGATGGGGTCGACGAGCACGTTCGCAAGCAACTCCTCGCCGTCCTTCCGCTCGCCGTAGATGCCGAGTTCGAGCACTTCCCCGCCCGCTCGGCGTGGCCGGAGCTGAACCCTCAACTTCTCGCCGAGTTCGTAGTGCTCGCTCCACAGGGCCAGCCACTCCTCGAGCAGCTTCTTGGGCACCTCGGTCTGAACCAGATGCTGGTGCTGCGTGGAGCCCTTGCCCATGGACTTCGTGGTCGCGGTGCGCCCCGAGGAGGCGGCCAGTGCGGCGTCGCTGCGCGGCCCGCCAACGAGCGTCTGTGGCGTTCGATACGGCGATTCGACCAGCCGCATCTTGCGTTGCAGTCGAGCCAGCGCCAGCATGCCGTCCTGCCGCAACGCGGTGGCGAACTCTTCTGCCGCCACGCCGTCGATCTGGTGTCCGCCGTACGTCATGAAGTTGAAGACGAAGCCCATCTTGCCGATCTCCTCGGGGAAGGCTCGCATCTGGTCGTCGGTCATGCCGGTGGTGTCCCAGTTGAACGAGGGCGACAGGTTGTAGGCCATCATCTTGTCCGGGTACACGGCTCGAATGGCCCGAGCGAAGTCCCTGGCGTCGTCGAGATCGGCGGTCTTGGTCTCCATCCACAGGATGTCGGCAAACGGTGCGGCAGCAAGCGACTTGGCGATCGCGTATGGGATGCCGCCGCGGACCTGGTAGTAACCCTCGGGGGTCTTCGCGCGCTCGCAGTCCCACGGGACGTCGGCGCCCAACTCCCTGGCCTTTTCCCTCGCCGCGTAGAGCGATGCGGCCTTGGCGAACTCTCGCCAGTCCGCAGCCTTCATGTCGAGCGGTTCGCCCTCGCGCTCGCGGAAGGCGAGTAGTTCGGCGACCGCGTCGCCGTAGGTCTCCAGGCCGGCGTCCGCCTGCCAGGCCTCGACGAACTGCGACTCGACCTTGTCGAAGAGTTCGTCGACCGATTGCTCCTTGCCCTCCTTCCATGCAGCCGCGGCTTCGGCGACGGCGCCGGCGATGCCTTGGCGTTCCAGCCAGGCGTCTGCGATGGCGTACTCCCCGTCGGGAAGGGCGTAGAGCAGGTGACCTCTTAGTTCGGTGACGCCAAGGTTGTAGAAGCTGCGCATCAACGCAAGGAAGCAGGCCTTGTAAGGGGGCACCTTCAAATTGGTCGCGCCGAGCAGGAACGGTTGGTCGCGCTCGTCGGCGCGGCTGTCGATCAGGTTGGCCGCCTCGGCATCCGTTCGCGCCACGATGATGCCGGGCACTCGCATGATGTCGAGTTGGAAGCGGGCGGTGTTGAGCCGCTTGATCTGCTCGTCGGACGGTACCAACACCTTGCCACCCTGATGGCCGCACTTCTTGGTGCCGGGGCGCTGGTCCTCGATGTGATATCCCGGCACACCGGCCTCCACGAAGCGGCGAATCAGGTTGCGGACGTGCGGATCTCCGCCGTGGCCGGTGTCGGCGTCGGCGATGATGAACGGCCGGTAGTCAGTCGCCGGGGTCGCCGCACGTTGTGCGTCGGTCATCTTGAGCCGCAGATACTGCTGGTTGCGGTCGGCGGTGAGCAGGGCGCGCACCAATCCGGCGGCTTCGTCGGGCACCTGGCTCAGGGGATAGCTGGCCAGGTCGGGCCCCGGGTCCTCACTGATGGAACCCTTGGCGGAGGTAGCCCAACCGCCGAGGTAGATGCCCTCGATGCCCATCCGCTTGATCGTCACGGCCTGGCCGGGCGAGTAAGGCCCGAAGGTGGTGATGCTCTTGTGCTCGGCGAAGAGTTCGCGCAGGCGAGCGTGGAAACCCGTCGCCGCGTCACGTGCGACGGTGTAGCTGGTGGGGATCGTGCCGCGTTGCTCGACGACTTGGCGCGCCGTGTAGAGGCGAACGATCCCTTCGAAGCGCGGGCTGTCGAAGTATTCCTGCGTGACGGCGACATCCTGTTCGAACGTGGTGCCGGCTTCGACGTCCGGTTCGGTCATCGTCATGGTCTTTACGCTCCTCTTTGAGCCGATTCCGCGGATAGTGCGAGTGTAGGACGCCTGGCACGCGGAGAGTTTCGAACGGACATCTGATCATCGCCTGCAGCAAAGCAGCCGATGCGCTGTGGGCTGATCGCCTTACGGAAAGACGATGACCCCGCGGATGTTTCGGCCCGCATGCATGTCTTCATAGCCTTGGGCCACCTGGTCGATCGAGTATGTCGCGGTGACGAGCTCGTCAAGTCTCAGCTTCCCGTTCATGTATAGCTGCAACTGGCGGGGAATGTCCTTGGTCGCCGAGCACTGTCCGTAGAGCGAGCCCTGCAGCCGCTTCTGGGACAGCGTGAGGTCGAACAGTGATATTGGCGGCGCCGTCTCGCCGAAGTTGCCGATACCCGTGACGACGCAGACGCCACCCTTGCGGATGGCGGCGAACGCCTGACCCACGTGCGACGCCTTGGTCACGCCGACGGTGACGATCGCCGAGTCTGCACCTTGCCCGTTGGTCAGGCCGCGCGCGACCTCAGCGGCCTCGTCGATGTCGGCGAATGAGTGCGTGGCACCCAGCTTTTCGGCCATTTCGCGTTTGAATGGCACCGGATCGACGGCGATCACATGCAACGCCCCGGCATGCGCCGCGCCCTGCACCGCGTTGATCCCCACGCCGCCCACCCCCATCACGATGACGGTGTCCCCGACCTGGACCTGCGCGGAGTTCACGGCGGCACCCCAGCCGGTGCCAACGCCGCAGCCAAGCAGACACGCCTTGTCCAGTGGAACGTCCTTGGGGATCTTCACCGCGCTGTTCACGTGGACGGTGGTGTACTCGGAGAACGTGGACACGCCCGCAAACTGGCTCACCGGCTGCCCGTCGAGGCTCATCCGGAAGCTGGTCGGGTCGTCGGGGCGGGAACCGAGCAGCACCGTCGCGCCGAGATCGCACAGGTTCTGCATGCCCGAAGCGCACCAGCGGCAGTGTCCACAGGCGGGCAGGAACGAAAGCACCACGTGATCGCCTTCGGCAAAGCCCCTCACACCCGGCCCGACCTCGGCCACCACGCCTGCGCCTTCGTGGCCACCGCACATCGGGTAGGAGAGGATCGGCATGTCCCCAGTGGCGACGTGATCGTCGGAGTGGCACATTCCAGAAGCCGCGATCTTGACCAGGATCTCGTTGTGGCCAGGAGGATCCAACTCGAGCGTCGCCACCTCGTAGGTGCCCGGAGACTGCCGGATGATCGCTCCGCGTGTTTGCATAAGAGTTCCCCCGTGGCTCGATCGGCTGCGCTGAATTAGCAGTCGATCTTCCTCGGGAATGCCAGCGGCCGGGCAGGAACCGTCAAAGCGGTGGTTGAAGACTCAATTCTTCTTGCGGTTTAGCAGTTTGTCGGTCGGCGACGCCTGGTCTCCCTCAGTGCGCTTGTCGGCGCGTTTCTCCTTGAGGGACTTGCCGGACTTCTTGGACATACTCGATCGGGGAGACTTGTCAGCCATTGCCAGCCCTTTGATTTGGGGGCCTGAGCGGTCCCGACTCACCGAACTGTACGCCCGTCGGCATGTCGCGAACGTCGACCGACGGCCGCACCGGCCGGTCATCGTAGGGACTCCGCACCGGTGCGACGCAATTCGCAGTGGCCTACGATGATGACGCTGCTGAAATCGACCGTCGGATCGATCGGCCGCCGATCGGGCTCGGCGCAACGCTGCCGCCCCACTGAACGGGGACGTCCGAATGGAACATCAGCTCACCCTCGGCGTCATCGGCCTGACCGGCAAGGAGAACGAGCGTCGGTTGCCGATCCATCCGGATCACTTCGAGCGGATCGATCCAAAACTACGCGAGCACATCTATCTCGAACATGGATATGGCGAGCACTTCGGCGTGTCTGACGTGCAGCTGTCCGCGTTGGTGGCAGGAATGCGCACGAGAGCCGAACTGATCGCTGTATGCGACGTCATTCTGCTGCTCAAGCCGAACGCGCGTGATCTCGCGGAACTTCGCACCGGGCAAGTGCTTTGGGGGTGGCCACACTGTGTGCAGGACCCCGAGCTCACCCAGCAAGCCATTGATCGGCGGCAGACCCTCATCGCCTTCGAAGCGATGAACCTCTGGAAGGAGAGCGGCTCGTTCAAACTGCATGTGTTCCATAAGAACAACGAGATGGCGGGCTTCTGCTCGGTGCTGCACGCGATGCAGATCATTGGGTCGACGGGCACCTACGGCCGCCGGTTGAGGGCCGCCGTCATCGGTTTCGGAGCGACCGCACGCGGCGCCGTGACGGCGCTCAACGCCCATGGCATCCACGACATCGACATCCTGACGAATCGCGGTGTAGCCGAAGTGGCCTCACCGATACACTCGGCCCGAATCGTGCAGTTCGAACACGACACCGACTACGCCGCGGGGCCGTCGACGAGCTATGCGCTCGTCGAAGATACCAGGGTGCCGCTGGCCGGATATCTTGCCGAACACGACGTCATCGTCAACTGTGTACTCCAGGATCCCAACGCGCCGTTGGTCTTTCTCGACGACGAAGGCCTGAGCGAGTTTCGTCCGGACAGTGTCATCATCGACGTATCATGCGACACGGCAATGGGTTTCAGCTGGGCTCGTCCTACGACATTCGAGCAGCCGACGTTCGTGGTCGGTGCGAACATCACCTATTACGCCGTCGACCACAGCCCGTCGTACCTCTGGAACTCCGCCTCCTGGGAGATCAGCGAGGCGCTGCTGCCATACCTGCCGACAGTGCTCGCCGGACCCGATTCGTGGGCCGGGGACCAGACGGTGTGCCGAGCAATCGAGATCCACGATGGGACGATTCGCAATCCGGACATCCTGTCGTTTCAACATCGTTTGCCGGACTACCCGCATCCCCGTATCCAAGCTGGTTGAGCGGCAGGGAGTAGCGTAGCGAGCATCGAGCAGCTCGGTTACGAGCCAACATGCTCGGCAAAAAAGGACAATTCAATGGCTTCGCCCACAACGTTCCGTAGTCCCTATGACACCCGCGTCAGCCTCGTCAAGGACACCATTCTGGCTCATTCGAAGCTCGATGACGACGCCGCAGAAGCACTCGCAGTGCACGTCTTGCACGCGCTGAACTCCATCGCGGAAAAGGTTCGCTGAGCAGCGGTCATCGCCGCCGCCCGCTTCGTGTGGGTTCCAAG
This sequence comes from Mycobacterium sp., assembly GCA_025966225.1. Taxonomy (GTDB): domain Bacteria; phylum Actinomycetota; class Actinomycetes; order Mycobacteriales; family Mycobacteriaceae; genus Mycobacterium. The sequence goes on from JAOPVI010000251.1 coordinate 9,268, forward strand.
CTTCGGCCCTCCGGGCCGCAGGTGCGATTCAATCCAACCGCGTCGGCATTTGCTGGTGCATGTGGAGGTTCCGTGACGGTTCACGTGACGCTACCCGACGGCGAAACCGACGAGTACATGCGTTTCGGCGACTCCTACGTCAAGCACACTGACGGCACCCTGGACGTGCTGCGCATCGGCGCGAAGGCGTCGTTCAGCTACGCGTCTGGGGAGTGGTCCGATGTGGAAGGCGATGAGAAGGCATCGGCGAAGCGTCGGCTCTTCGGGTGATTACGGCTCGATGCCAAGGCGGCTGCGAGGTGGGCAGGCTGTGTCAGGCTTGTCTCGCGGCAACGTAATTCGGCGTATTGCACGTTGAGCGCGCATCGCGTGCGCTGGTCCGGAGTGCAAGCTAGGCGGCCCCGATCCATGTCGTATCGACTCGGAATGTCGCTCCTCGTGGCCCACCGGCGTTCGGCCATCTCGACGAGGTGACGACCCGCTCACGCAACCTTCAGGGTGTACTGTGAGAAGGGTTGGGCGACCAATCAGTCCGGAATGAACCAGCTGCATGCCGCTGAGCTCCATGAGCAACCGCTCGAGCCGGACACTTCTGTGACAACCGCACGTCGGGATCGCTTTGACTTCCCTATCTCTCGGTAGATCTCTGATCAACCATGCTGTACCACAA
>JAOPVI010000271.1 GCA_025966225.1 Mycobacterium sp.
AGCTTCCGGAGCGGGCCTGCGTCGCCGCCATTCCGATGTCGGCGTTCTGCGATCCGGGCTCGACGCACATCGGCGACTGGAATCACTTGGTGCGCTTCACCTTCTGCAAACGCGCCGACACCATGGAGGAGGCCATCAGGCGGTTGCAGGTGCTGCGCTGAGCAGACTGGCCGAGGCGCAGTCGCCGTCAGATCGAGCCGGCGACCTCCCAAATCCGTTCGGGATCAGCGGAGTCCGAACGCAGCGAACTGAGCACCAGGTCGGTTGCTCCTGCGTCGCGGTAGCGCTGCAACTGCTTGCGTATCGCCTCGGGCGAGCCAACGGCTGCGATGTCGGCGGCTCGGCCGACACCCTCGCGCGCAATCACCTTCTGGTACGAAGGGATGGTCTCGTAGAACGCCAGTTCGTCGACCGCGAGGGTGCGCGCGGCGTCTGCGTCACTGGACACCACCACGGGCACCGCGGCAATGATCTGCGGCGAGGGCCGCCCTGCCGCCGCCGCAGCGTCGGCGATGGTCGGCACGATGAACTCCTCGAGCGTGCGCGGGCCGGCCAGATAGGGCAGGGTGCCGTCGGCGAGCTCGCCCGTGACCCGTAAGGCCTTGGGTCCCATGGCCGCAACGTAGATGGGCACCGGCGTGCCGCCCGGCAGTGCGACCGGCCATTCGGGCGCGGCGGTGAACTCTGTGCCGTGGTAGTCGACGGCGCCGGTATCGAAGATCGACCGCAGCACCTCCAAGTGCTCGCGCAGCCGGCCCACCGTGTTGGGCCATGCCGTGCCGAACGCCTGCTGCTCCGGCGCATGCGCCCCGAGCCCAAGGCCGAGACTGAAGTTTCCGTGCGAGGCCGCCTGCGCAGTCTGCGCGAGCGTAGCGACGATCAACGGATGGCGGGGGTTGATCGGCACCACGAACGTGCCGACACCGAGGCCCGGCACGGCGGCGCCGACGAGCCCGGCCAGGGCGATCGCGTCGTAGTGGAACTGCTGCGCCAGCCAGACTTGGCGGACGCCGAGGTCGAAGGCGCGGCACGCCTGAGCGACGATGTCGTCGACTGCGTTGGATGCGGTCGGGCGGGGGTTGAGCACTACTCCGGTGGGCATGTCTGCGAAAACCGACCGAGCCCCTTGGCCATTCCCTTTCGCTCGTGCTGCGCGTTATCCGTGGTTGCGCGTCACGCGGCAGCGCAGCCGATCGATCGCAACGTCGAGCACGATCTTCTTGGCCCGCTTGACCAGGAATCCGGGAAGGGGGGCGGCGAGGTCGATGATGAGGTCGAACCGCACCCGCGTCTCGTCACCCTCCCGGGTGAGGTTGTATTCACCGTGTTGTCCGCGCTGCTGGAAGGTGTCCTCGGCGTCCCACACCACCCAGTCGGGACCCCAGTGGTACTCCAGGAGCTCCCTTTCGGTGACGCCCATGATCTTCAACGTCGCCATGACGTGGTGCGGACGGCCGTCGGGGTGACGGTCCAACACTTCGGCGTGCCGGTGCAAGGTAGACCACGACGGCACCTCCTCGATGGCGGCTAAGGCATCGAGGATCGCCTCGGGCGAGGCGTCGAACATCACTTCCCGTGACGCCCTCACGGCCATACGGCAAATCCTAGCCACTGCGGGTGCCTCACGCAGGTGATTGCACAGCTAACTCGTGCGCGTACCGGACTGCCGGCTCCAGGTGACGTTCAGCGGGATGGGCCCGTTCGGCAACCACGGCTGTTCGGCCACCAGATCGGCCACGTCCCAGGTGCCGCGCTCGATGATGCCGAGCGCCGCATCGATGACCTTGTAGTGCTGAACCCTTCGATGGATGGGCTGCGACTCCACCCACACCACGACGAGTTCGCCGGGTTCGAACGCCGCTTCGTCCTGAACCGCTCGGATCAGCTCCTCGTTGTGGAGATGACCGTCGCCGAAGTTGAAGCCCACCAAGCTGTTACAGACGATCTCGGCTTCGCGAACCGTCCTGACGTCGATGTCGGGGAGGTTCTTCAGCAGCACCGAATACAGCCCGCGGCCCTGGCTGTGGAGGGCCCTCCAGGCGAGCACCTGCTGGGCGAACAACTCCGCATCCAGCGGTGCGAAGCCGTAGGCGATCAGCTGATCGACCTGATTTCCGGCCGACCGGGTGACCCTGTTCAGCTTCTCCTCCGCGCCGGGTGCGAACGCCCACACTGCCGAGGCCCAGTTGCCCGCGTACTGCCTCATCGCGGGTAGGAAGGACACCAGGTCCGGTCGCAGGTTGCCCAGCACGGGAAAGAAGCACAGCGCGATCAGCAACGCGACGGTCAGCCACGCCGAGGACATGTCCCAGATGGCGTAACCCTGCGAGTTGGGGAACCCGAGGAACAGGAAGACCACCGCATAGGCGAAGAGCGCATTCCACTCCAACGGGACGGCGAGCGGGAACGTGGAGATGATGAAGAGGTGGAAGCAGACCATGATCGCCGCCGCGATCAATGTCAGCCAGGGCCACGGTGAGAACAGAAGGACCAACGGCGAGATGATCTCGACGACGGTGCCTGGCCCGTGGGCCATGAAGGTCGCCAGATGGGACGGCCTGAGGTCGTCGGGATAATTGCGATAGTGCTTGCGCTTCAACCACTTCAGCGGCATCGACGGGCTGTTGCTGACCATCGGAGGGATGACGCTGGTGAAGTGCATGCCGAACTTGGAGACGCCCGCCCAGAACCACACGGTGACGATCAGCAACTTCAGCGCGATGATCATGTCGACGAACGGAAGCCCGGCGAAGAAGAGCAGCGCAGGCAGGTACTGCTCGCCGCGCGCAGCAAGGAAGATCGTCTTGTCGCGCAAGCCGATCAGCACCAGCCCCACGATCGGGACGATCAGCAGTGCCGGGCTGACCAGGCCAGCGGCGTTCCCCGGCAGCACGAGTGGAACGACGAGGCTGACGACCAGCGCGACGTACAGCGCGATGTCGAACCAGGTGCGCCTGTCACCCGCAGTGAAAGGCACTCGCCGCCACGGCCGCAATCGAATCGTGTTGGGCCGCGCCCAGAACCGGTATCCACCGGTCATCGGTTTCGTCTTGCCTGCCAGCGGTCCCCAAGAGCCGGCCAGGCCGAGCAACTCCAGCAGGATCGTCCACAGAATCGCCTTCTGGTAGACGATCGGCTGGTTCCACCACTGCGACACGTGCCAGAACGCGGGCAGGTCGGACGTGACGGTGACGATCACCATGAACCCGAATACGTAGAGCACCGCGAGCTTCACCAGGTAGATGACGTGGACCATCCGCGCCACCCCATAGCCCGAGTCCACCCACTTGAGCGCAAGCGTGTGGATCCGTTCCATCAACGGCAGCCGCAGAAACGGCTCGGGATCAACGGCGGGCAGGTTGAACGTCGTGAATCCCATGAATCACCAACCGATGTCGTCGAGTGCGGTGGTGCCCTGAGGCGGCGTACCGACCGGGCCTGCCGGCGTGCGCGAGAACCGCGGGGCGGGCGCCGCTTGGTCGACGCCGTGCGCCGTGATCATCGTCGACCGAGCCCGCAGATGGTCGCCCTGGGACGCCTCGGTCCAGTTCAGCACCGGCGTGACGCATGCGTCGGTGCGCGCGAAGACCTCAGTCCACTCGTCCCGAGTCTTGCTGGCGAAGCGTTCGGCGAAGGTGGCCTTCATCTCGTCGTAGCGGTCGACGTCGAACTGGCCCGGCACCTCGTCGGGCGTCAGGCCGAGTCCGCTGAGTAGTTGCGCGAAGAACTGAGGCTCGATGCTGCCGACGGCCATGTAGCCGCCGTCCGAGCACTCGTAGGTGAGGTAGAACGGCGCCCCGCCGTCGAGCATGAACGACTCGCGCTGGTCCTTCAGCGAGCCCGTCAGCTTCATCGTCCAACTCATCTGAGCGAGGATGCTGACCCCGTCGACCATCGCGGCGTCGATCACCTGGCCCTGGTCCGAACGCTCCCGCTCGTACAGCGCCGCGACGATGCCGAGCAGCACGAACATCGACCCGCCGCCGAAGTCGGCGACGAGGTTCAGCGGTGCGACGGGTGGCCGGTCGCGGTAGCCGATGGCGTTCAGCGCGCCCGTCTGCGACAGGTAGTTGATGTCGTGGCCTGCGGTCGTCGCGAGCGGGCCGTCCTGACCCCAGCCGGTGATGCGGGCAAAGATCAGCCGCGGGTTGACCGCCGCACACTCGTCGGGTCCAATGCCCAGCCGCTCGCAGGTACCTGGCCGGAAGCAGTCCAGGAGCACGTCGGCCTTGGCAGCCAGCGCGAGCAGCTTCTGCGGCTCGTTCTTGACGTCGAGGTCGACGACGCGCTTGCCACGGTGCAACAGGTCGAGGTTCTCGGCGGGCATCTGCAGCCCGCCGGGTCGGCGCACGCGGATGACGTCGGCGCCGAGGTCGGCGAGCACCATTGCGGCATGCGGGCCGGGGCCGATGCCGCCGAGTTCGATGACCTTCACCCCGGCCAGGGGTCCCGTTTCCGGAGGGCAGGAGCGCAGCGACCCGGGAGTGGTGTTAGTCACGGGGCTGACACTACTGAGGCTGGTTGCCGTCACGGCACGGTGACGCACACGACAATTTTTTTCCACTTGCGCTCACGATCTGCCGAATCGCCATAGGCTTGACGCATCAGTCAGCCAGGGGGCGCAGGAACGCCGGCGGAGCATTCGACGACGCCGGCGGAGCAGTCGACGACGCCGGCGGCGGTGGTCTGCCGGTCGTGCGGGGCCGTGCGACACGAGGACGGTCGCTTCTGCGCCACCTGTGGGTCGCAGCTGGTAACCACGGTCGACGCCGCGAAGTACAAACAGGTCACGGTGCTGTTCGCCGACGTAGTGCGGTCGATGGACATCGCAGCCACCTTGGACGCCGAGCGCTTGCGCGACATCATGACCGAGCTGGTGGAGCGGTCGGCTTCGGTGATACACCGCTACGGCGGGACCGTGGAATTCACGGGCGATGGTGTGATGGCACTCTTTGGCGCGCCAGTTGCCTTGGAAGATCACGCTTTTCGGGGATGCATTGCTGCGCTGGCCATACAGGCAGAGGCGACCCAGTTGGCGGCCGAGGTGCAGCGCCGCGACAGTGTGGCGCTGCGGGTGCGGGTGGGCCTGAACTCGGGCCGCGTGATCGCCGGTGAGCTCGGATCGGGAACGCTGGGTTACGCCGCGACCGGCACGACGGTGGGGTTTGCCCAGCGGATGGAATCGGTCGCCCCGCCTGGCGGCGTGATGCTGTCCGAATCGACTGCGCGACTGGTCGAGCGCACCGTGACGTTGGCGGACCCGGAGTGGGTGCGCATCAAGGGGTCCGACGAGCCGGTATTTGCGCGCCGACTCTTGGCGATCAGCCCGCCACGAGCACAGGTCGCGCGTGCCGAAGCGAACCTGGTCGGTCGGCGCTGGGAGATGGCGGCGCTCGACGCCATCGTCGAACGGACCAACAGCGGGCGTGGCGGCGTCGTGAACATCGTGGGGCCGCCGGGCATCGGAAAGTCTCGGGCGGCAAGGGAAGCCGCGGCGCTGGCGGCCGATCGCGGCGTCGAGGTGTTCTGGGCCTTCTGCGGGTCGCACAGCAGTGACGTTCCCTTCCACCTCGTGGCTCAGCTGCTTCGGGCGGGCACCGGAGTCTCCGAGCTGGACGGCGACGCCGCCCGCACACAGATACGAACCGTCATGCGCGATGCGGACCCACAGGACCTGCTACTGCTCGATGATCTGCTCGGCATCGCCGATCCCGATGTTCCTCAGCCCCAGATCGATCCGAATGCGCGGCGCCGCCGGTTGACCGCGCTGATAAACACGGCCGCGCTGGCGCGCACCAGACCGGCGCTCTACATCGTCGAGGACGCGCACTGGATCGACGTGGTCAGTGAGTCGATGCTGGCCGACTTCCTCACCGTCATTCCGCACACGACGTCGATGGTGATGATCACTGCACGTCCCGAATACGACGGTGCGCTGACGCGCGTGTCCGGTGCTCAATCGATAGCTCTTGCCCCACTGGCCGATTCGGAGAGCGCCGCGCTTCTGGCCGACCTGCTCGGCGCGGACCCGTCAGTCGGGCAGCTCGCGGCGAAGATCGCCGACAGGGCTGCAGGGAATCCGTTCTTCGCCGAGGAGATGGTCCGCGAGTTGGTCCAGCGCGGCGTGCTGACTGGGGAGCGCGGCAACTACCTCTGTCGCGCAGACGTCGCCGAGCTCAGCGTCCCGGCCACAGTGCAGGCCGCCATTGCAGCGCGCATCGACCGGCTGAACACCCCGGCTAGGCGTGCGTTGAACGCAGCGTCGGTGATCGGAATCCGCTTCGGGGCGGAGCTATTGACCGCGCTCGAGGTCGACCCGGTGTTCGACGAACTGCTCACTGCGGAGCTGATCGATCAGGTGAGGTTCACCCCGAGCGCCGAGTACGCCTTCCGGCATCCCTTGATTCACGCGGTGGCCTACGAGTCGCAACTGAAGTCGGATCGCTCCGAATGGCACCGACGGCTATCCGCGGCGATCGAAGAGCGTGACCCAGCGTCCGTCGAGGACAACGCCGCGCTGATCGCCGAACATCTGCAGGCCGCAGGCGAGCTGCACGCGGCATATGGCTGGCACATGCGGGCCGGCGCCTGGTCTACCAACCGCGACGTCGCCGCCGCCCGGCTCAGTTGGGAGCGCGCATGCCGCATCGCGGACGCGCTACCCGGCTTCGACCCCGCTGCGCCGTCGATGCGCATTGCGCCCCGCACCATGCTCTGTGTCACGGACTGGCTGGCCCGGCCGGTCCAGGCGAGCTGGGGTCGCTTCGCAGAGTTCCGGGAGTTGTGCATTGCGGCGGGAGACAAGGTGTCGCTGGCGATCGGCATGACCGGGCTGGCGAGTGAACTGCTCTACGCAGGCAGCCCGGGTGAGGGCTCGCGGTTGGCATCAGAGCAGATGGCGTTGCTCGACTCCATCGGTGATCCGAGCTTGACCGTCGGGTTGGCGTTCCTTCCGTTCGCCAACTGGTTCAACGGTGGAGAATTGGACGAGATCTTGCGGTGGTCGCAGACCGTCATCGACCTGGCGGCAGGCGACCCCACCAAGGGCGCCGACTTCGGTATCGGATCACCGCTGGCGATCGCCACCGCATTTCGCGGCATTGCTCGATGGTGGCTGGGCCAACCCGGCTGGCACCAAGACCTCGACGACGCCCTCGCGATGGCCCGCGACGTCGACGCGACGACGCTAGCCCTGGTGACTGCGTGGGTCTATCTGGCGGTGACCAACGGTGTGCTTCGCATGGATGACGACGTGATGCGCACCGCCGAGGAGGTAATGCGGTTCACCAAAGGATCCAGCAGCGATTTCGCCGTCATAGGGGCCCAGCTCACCCTGGCGATCGTGCTACTACATTCCGACGGCGCAGCAGATCGTCGTCGTGGCCTGGAGTTGATGATTCAAACCCGCGACGAGGATCTGCCCGACGGCGCGCCGTCCCTGGTCCCGCTCGCACGGGTGTGGGTGGCGCGGGAGCAGGCCAGGTCCGGAGACCGCGATGCTGCGATCCCCGTGATTCGCGAAGCCGAGCGAGAGTTACACCGAGAACGGCGGGTCGGATGGGCCGTCGGCGTCACCGACGTTCTGGTGGAAACGCTGCTCGCGCGTGGCACCGAGGTCGACCTGGCCGAGGCCAGGGAAGCGATCGATCAGTTGGCGGAACTTTCGGACGCCGGTTCCGCAATTCAGGAGATCACGGTGCTGCGGTTGCGCACGTTGTTGGCCCGGGCGGAAGGCGACGACGTCGCCCACCGCGACCTTGCGATTCGCTATCGCGCGATGGCACATTCGCTTGGCTTCGAAGGACACATCGACTGGGCCGAGGCGATGATCGAGGAGATGGCATAGCAGCTGCGATTCAACGCCAGCCTCCCCCTCGAAGGCTGGCGTTGAATCGCGCTACATACTTGATCGCCGGTGGCGCCCGACGAGTTACTGCCGGTCCGCTTGGTCTGGCGACCTGACGAGCGAACCGACCGCTACTTGACGCGCCCCCGAATGTGTCCCTCCCGGGAGGCTGTTTCGCGCTGGTGGAAATTGATGGAGGGTGCCGAGGGCAGCGAATTACGCTCGACACAAGGCCTCCAGGCATTCCTGGACGCCGACATCCAGCACCGGATGCGGACTGCATTCGACGAATGTGCGATGGCCATGTTCGTACGCCCATCGAACACTCTGTTCAAACAACACCGGTTGCCGCAAATTGGCGAACCAGTAGTCGCCGTCGAGGATCGTCGTGTCCAACCCGGCGCCGGTGACAGTGGAGATGAAAGCGATATCACCGGTTCGCGCCTTCAGTCCGGACAGCGACTCGTGCAATGCCTGCCGCAGTGCCTCGACGTCGGCAGATTGCGAAGCAAAGTCGACGGGAATTCGGGTGGCCGGCAGCGAGTCCCGCAAGCACCGGACCATTAGCTCGTCTAACGCCGATGCGTTCCCGGACACGACGCACGAGCGCGGACCATTGTGCGCGGCAACGGAAATCGATTGTGCCCAGGGCTTGATGAGGCCGTGAACCTGTTCGACCGGCCACGCAATCGAGACCATGCCGCCCGTTCCCCCTACTGCCCTGATCGCCTTGCTACGCAACGTGACGACCTTCGCAGCATCCCGCAACGAAAGGGCGCCTGCGACATAGGCCGCAGCGATCTCGCCCTGTGAATGGCCGAGGACGGCGTCTGGCTGGGTTCCCAACGCCTGCCACTGAGCGACCAGCGACACCATCACCGCAAACAGCACAGGCTGCGCCACATCGACCCGGTCGAGGCGCGGAGAAACGACGCCGGCGCGCACGACCTCGAGCAGCGACCAGTCCACGAACTCGCTGAAGGCGGCGGCGCAGAGCTGCATCTGACCGGCAAACGCGGGTGCGGTATCGAGCAGCTCGCCCGCCATGCCAGTGCCCTGCGTTCCCAGGCCGGGAAAGATGAAGACCGTTCCCCCCGTGGCAGCCGCCTTTCCAGCCGCCACGTGCGGTGATGGGGCGCCGGAGGCGATCGCAAATGTGGACACTGGCCGTTCCTCCGTCTGTGTCATGGCGCGATGGCCGCACCGTCGCGTCTCGGTCCCCGACGGAAATCGTCGCCCGCCTTCTGCGGGGCAAGCTCAGTAGCGCGCTACTGCAATCGCGCGCGGTTGCGCGCCGCCCTTAATCGCGATCGTGTTTCCCGGACGTCGCGGGCGAGTTGTTCAGCTGGGCGGCCGCTTGGGCCGTAGCAGCGCCCCGAGTTCGTCGCGGCTGGCAGTCCCGGTCTTCATCATGGCCCGATAGATGTGGCTCTCGACGGTGCGGATGGACACCGTCAGGCGCCCGGCTACTTCCCGTTCGACAATCCCTCACCGATCAACATGACGACGCGCTCGCCTTCGCGATCCGTCAGCGGCAACGGCTCGCTGGCTTGACTAGCCGCCCTTCTTGACCTTAAGCACCTGCTTGCGCAATCCGTCGGTGGCGGTTTCCATGCCGCCTCTCAGGGTGCGCTTGAGCAGGAAGGCAGGCATCGGTATCGACAGATCGATCTTCATGTCGAATCTGACATTTGTCTTTTCAGGGTCCGTGTCCCCTAGAGGCGTCAGCGTGTAGCCGGCGTCCTGTGCCTTCAGCTGGCCGGACTTCACCAGCGTCCAGCTCACGCCGCTGTCGGTCCAGGTGTACTCGATCACCATGACGTCGGTCAGGCCCGCGGCCTTCACCGTCATCTCGACCTGGTTCGGTCGCCCGTCGGGATGACGCGAGAGGATCACCGCCTTCTGGTACTGCGGAGACCACGTCGGCGTCGCCTCGACGTCGGCGATGACGTCCAGGATCTCCTCCGGCGTTGCCTCGATGACCACTTCACGCGAATCGCTGGTTGCCATGGCGCGACATTAGCTCGTCGCAGCTACGGATCCGGTGGGAACAGCATCGACCGCCATGTCTTGTCGTCGGGGTGCCCGAGGTTGCTCTGGGTGTAGCGGCGGCCGTCGGGTCCGACGTAGTCACCGGTGGCCGGGTCATAGGGCACGTACGCGACGGGCGCAGGGGGTGACGGCGACGCTGGCGTTGGCGCGGACGGCGCGACCGCATCCGAGGGCGTGACGCCGGGCGGGAACTGCGGAATCGACTGACCGGACAGCGTCGCGTTGGGGTCGCCCTTCCAGTTGTTGCCGTCGTTGAGCGGGACGTAGTGTTCGTCGCTTTCGCACATTTCCACAGTCGGAGCCCGCTTGGCGGGATCGTTCTCACACGGAATATTGCGCACGCCACGGACATTCAGCGGCGAGTCCTGTGGCACCCGGCAGTACAACTCGCCCTTGGTGCGATCGGGCGCATCCTGGTCCGACGGCGAGCGCTGCTGCTGTACCGGCAGAAATCCGGTATTGCACGGCGGCGGCGAGTTGAGGTTGAGGTTGAAGTCGAGGTAGATGCCCTTGTAGGCCTGCTTGGTGTCGGCGTTCGGCAGGGCGATCGCCGACATGACGGCAGTGCCCTGCGGGAAGAGCACCAGCAGCTGCTCGATGTCGGAACGGTAGGTCACCGCGATCTGACCGAGACTGACCAAGTTGGCCAGCAGCACGGGCAGCGCCGGCGCGACGCGGTCGAACAGCGCCTTGCCTTCGTTCAGCGCCGGTCCGCCCTTCTGCAACAGATCTGCGAAGGCTGGGTCCTGGGCCTTGATCTGACCGGTGATCGAGGCCATGTGGTGCGCCCACGTCGCGATCGAATCCGACGTCTGCACTTGGGAATTCGCCACGGCCGGGAACTGGTCGATCAACGTGGTGAACGAATCCTTGGTCTTGCCTGCCTCGATCGCCAGCGACGTCGAGCCGTCCACGATGCGCGACAACTCCGGACCCAGCCCACCGACGGCCTTCGCGGCTTCGTCGACGACGGTCTTCAGGTTGTCCTGCGGAATTGCCTTCAGCGCCGTGTTGGTCTCGTCCAGCAGGCTCCCGATGTCGGCCGGAATCTGCACGCTGCCAACGGGTACGACGTCTCCGTCGCCGAGTGGCCGTGCGTTGGTGTTCGGTTTCGGCGTCAGTTCGATGAACTGCTCACCGACGGCGGACCGGCTGTGCACGGCCGCGGTGACGTCGGACGGAACTTTCACGTCCGAGTTCAGCGTCAGCACCGCCTGAACGCCATCGCGGGTGACGTCGACCGACTTGACCCGGCCGATCTCGGTGCCGCGATAGGTCACCACCGAGGTGGGATACAGCCCACCGGTCGCGGGCAGGTCGACCGTCACCGTGTAGCGCCCGATCCCAAGCAGCGCGGGTACGTGGATGAATCCGAATGCCATGACGCTGACGGCGATCAACGTGATGGCCGCGAGGATCGCCAGCTGTGTCCATATGGGGCGTGACAGGCGCAGCATCTCAGTACGAATCCCAGTGGTAGGGGGCGATCAGCGGGTTGCCCGCGGTGTACGGGCTCGGCATCTGACCGATGGTGCGGCCCCATTGCAGCTCGAGTTCGGTGAGGTTGCCCTCCCACCGCGTCCCGGTGAACAGGCCGCTGTCCAGGCGGCTCAACGTCAGGTCGATCACGAGAGTGATGTTGGCGAAGTCGCCGCGGAACCAGTTGGCGACCGTGCTCTTCACCCACGGATAGGTCGAAAGGAAGTCCAGTCCTCCGGTGAGCGCCGGGCCGGCGTTGGCCAGCTCGCGGAACACGGGCGCGATGTTGCGCAGGTTGTCGACGAACGATTCCTTGGTCTGGTCGACCGTCGACGCCGCGACGGCGCTGAACTTCCCGACCGCGTCGATGGCGTCGGCCAACTTCGTTCGTGAGTCGGCCAACACCTTGAGCGCTTGCGGAATCGTCGTCAGCGCGCGGTCGACCTTCTGATCGTTGGCAGCCACCTGTCCGGCGAGCGAGTTGAGCCGCTCGGTCGCGGTGATGATGTCGTCGGTCTGATCGTTGAGCTGCGCGATGAAGGTGTCCAGCTGAGTCAGCAGGCTGCGCATGTCGTCCTCACGACCGGTCAGCGCCGTGGCGAACGCCTTGTTGATCTCCTGCAGCTGACCGAGGCCGCCGCCATTGAGCAGAATCGACACCGACGCCAACGTCTGCTCGGTGGTGGGATACGTACTCGCCCTCGACAACGGGATGACCGAGCCGTCCTTGAGCTCGCCCTCCGGCGCCTCGTCGGTGGGTGGCGCGAGCTCGATGTGCATGGAGCCCAGCAGGCTGGTCTGCCCGACCTTCGCGGTGGCGTTGGCGGGAAGGTGGACATTGCCGTCGATGCGCATGGTGACCAGCGCATGCCAATCCTGCACCTCGATCTTGGTGACGTTCCCGACGTTGACGTCGGCTACCCGCACCCGGGTGTTCTGTTGAATGACCACGACGTCGGGCAACTGCGCCTGGATGGTGTACGAACTAGTCCCGTCGCCCTCCGACGTTGAAGTGCCCGGCAGGCTCAGCGAGTTCAGGCCACGCCACTCGCATCCCGAGCTCGCCAACACGCACACGGCGACGAGCGTCGCAACGATGAGGCGCTTCATGGCGTTCCGCCAGGAGGCGCCGCCGGAGGCGCTTCTGAAGGTGCTCCCGGCGGCGCTTCCGCGGGCAGCATCATTCCGGCCAGCCCGTCGTTCGGATCGGTCGGCTTGGGGACCACGACCTCGGCGGCCAGCGGCGCGTCGGCGGTCACCGCGGGCGGCAGGTGTGGATTCAGCCGGTCTTCGCTGTAGGTGATCTCGTTGGGCCGCGCCGACGCTCCGACGAACGGATTGAAGCCCAGCGGCGGGTAGTTGTACTGACGGTTCTTGATGATCGGCGCCAGATACTGGACGCACAACTTCGACGACTGCTCGTAGTTCTCGCGTGAAGCGGATTGTATGGCGCTGCAGATGAATTGAACCGTGTTGGCGAAGTTCACGGGCGCCAGGATGCCGGTGACGGCACTTTGCGCAGGCTGATAGATGTTCATGAAGTTCTGCAACACCGTCGGGGTGATGTGGAGCACCTGCTTGACGTCGCCCCGGCTGTCGTTGAGCGCCGTGGTGATGGCGTTCAACCGGTCGACGGTGACACCGATGCCCTCCCGGTTGTCGGCAAGGAATCCGCGCAGGTCGTTGACCGCACCGTCCAGCCCCTTGGTCGCGTTGGCCACCTCGTTCGGCGTGTTGGACAGCACGGTGCTGACGTCGGCCAGGTTGTTGTTGAACGCGGCGAGCAAATCACTGCTCGAGGACAGTGCGGACACCAGCAGCTGCAGGTTCTTCACGGTGCTGAAGATGTCGGTGCTGTGGTCGCCGAGCGCCGAGGTCGCCTGCGAGAGCTTGACTATGGTGTCGTGCGCGGTGTCGCCCTGACCGCGCAGGTTGGCTGCGGCAGTGTTGATGAACTCGCCGACCGCGCTGGGACCGCCAGGGGTGGCGGGCTGCAGGGAGTCGGTGAGCTTCTCCAGCTGTTGCCGGAAGTCGTCCCACTCGACCGGCACTGCGGTGCGCTCCTGCGGAATGGTGGCGCCCGCAGCCAGTTTCGGGCCACCGGAATAGGCGGGCACGAGTTGGATTGCCCGCGCGCTGACGAGCGTCGGCGACAGGACCGCCGCCTTCACGTCGGCGGGGATCGGGAACTGCGAGTCGACCGAGAAGGTCACCTTCGTGGTGTTCGGCTGCGGCTCGATCTTCTCCACCGTGCCGACCGCGACGCCGAGGATGCGAATCTCGTCACCAGTGTACAGGCCATTGGTGTTGGGGAAATAGGCGGTGAAGACGTTCCTGGACAACCCCTTCCACCACGGTGTGGCGACGACCGTGATGCCGACGACGAGGGTGAGGGCGAGGGTCACGGCGGTCACGCTGCGCAATAGCCGGCGGTTCTCGAAGATCGTCACTGGCCACCATCCCCAGGCGGTGCCGCCGGGAACGGCACCAACGGCGGCACCTCTCCCGGCGCGGTCACGTAGACCGGAGGCTGCTTTTGCTCAGGCTTGACGTCCGCGGGCGGTCCAGGTGGCGGCCCCCCCGGCGGCGGCGCAGCCAGCGGCTCGCGGTATGGGTAGCAGCCGGTCGGGCCGGGCAGTGGCACTCCGGGCGGGCCACACCCCGGATCGCCGGGATTGCCCGTAATCGCATCGGGCAGATTGAGATTGGGCGGTCCACCCAGTCCCGTCCGCGGGTAGGGCATCGGAAGCGCGGGAGTGCCGGGCTGGCCGGTGGGCGGGTCGACGAGCTGCGACGGCAGTAGCACGTTGGGGTCGAGCCCCAGATCGGAGAAGGCCGCATCGATGAACGGCTGGCTGAACTGTCCCGGGATGAGGTTGACCACCGACGCCTTGAAGAATGGCCCAGAGCCGAGCACCTCGCCAAACGACATCGCGTAGCGCCGCAGCAGCCCAAGGGTCTTCTGGAGCTCCTGTTTGCGGTTGTCCAGGATGCCGAGCACGCCATTGAGTTTGTCGAGCGCAGGCCGCAAAGTGGTGCGGTTGTCCTGCACCAGACCCGTCAGCTGCTGCGACGCCGTCGTCAGGTTGTTCATCAACGCATCGACCGAAGCCCGTTGCGAGAGCAGTGCATACAGCAGGGCGTTGGCGTTGCGCACCAGCTGGGCGATCTGATCGCTGCGCTTGGCCAGCACCCCAGTGACCCTGTTGGCGTTGGCGAGCAGATTCCGGAGCTGCGCGTCGCGGTTGTTCAGGGTGTCGGAGAACCGGGCCACCCCGTCGAGGGCGAGCTTGAGCTCGGGCGGGGTGTCTTGGAAAGTCTGCGCCAACGTGTTTAGCGCCGAGGACAATTGAGTGGTGTCGAGTCCGCTGATGGTCGTGGTCAGATCGCCCAGCGCGTCGGGCAGGTCATAGGGGGACTTCGTCCGCTCGAGCGGGATGGTACCGGTGAGCTTGCCGTCGCCCCGCGGCGTCAACTCGAGCATCTTGGCGCCCAAGACGGTTTCGGTCTTGATCGCCGCCTCGGTGCGATCGCCCAGGTCGATGTCATCGTCGACGGTGAACCCGACCCGGACCTTGGTGCCCTCCAGGTGGATGCTCGACACCCGCCCGACGGTCATGCCCGACACCCGCACGTCACTGTCGGTCTTGATACCGCCGGCCTCGGCGAAGAACGCGGAATAGTCGTTGGTGCCCTTGATGAACGGGATCTTGTCGTACGAGAAGGAGGCGGCGACGATGGCGACGAGCAGCGCGATGCCGACCAACCCGACGACGAACCGGTTGCGGTCGGCCAGCGGCTTGATGTCAGGTCGCTTAAATTTGATTGGAAAACGGGTCATTTCGGGGTGCACCGTCCTGAGGACTGACCGGCGACCTTCACGAATACCGGCTGACCGCCCTTGCCGTTGAGCTTGAGAATCGCGTCGCAGAGATAGAAGCCGAAGTAGTCGCCGTAGAGTCCCTGCCTGGCCAGCACCTGATACGCGTCGGGCAGCGTCTTGACGAGGTCGTCGACGTAGTCGTGGTCGGCTTCGATCTGGCCCGCGAACCGGTCGGTCTGTACGACGGTTTCCTTGAGCGGTTGTCGGGCGGCCATCAACAGGTCGGAGACGGATCCCGCCGCGGCATTGATGTAGGCCACCCCGTTGGCGATGTCAGTCTTGCGGTCCGTGAGGCCCTGAACGAGCTGCGACAACTTGTCCAAGCCTTCGGCGAACTGACCGTCGCGCTCGGCGAAGGTGCCCAGCACCGTGTTCAGGTTGTTGATGACCTGGCCGATGAGGTCGTCGCGCCCCGCCAGGGTGGTCGTCAACGCCGAAGTCTGGGCGAGCACCGATGCGATGGTCCCGCCCTGGCCCTGGAACACCTTCAGCAATTGGCGGGACAGCGCGTTGACCTGGTCGGGATCCAGCGCCCGGAAAAGCGGTCGGAAGCCGCCGATCAGCGCGTCGACGTCGAGCGCGGGCGAGGTCTGCTCCTTCGGAATCGTCTGTCCCGGTTCCAGTTTGCGCACCATGCCCGGTCCGTCCTCGAGCGCCAGATAGCGATCTCCGATGAGGTTCTCGTACCGCACCGCCGCTCTGGTGCCCTCGGTCAGCGAAAGGCCCTTGTCGACGGCGAAGTCGACCTTCACGGTGCCGTCCTTCTGCAACGTCATGCCCGTCACCTTGCCGACCTCGACGCCGGCGATACGGACGAAGTTGCCGCCCTTGAGGCCGGAGACGTTGGTGAACACCGCGCTGAAGCCGACGCGCGAGTCGAACCGGAACTGCCCGAAGACGGTTACCAGAGCGAACACGAAGACGAGACACACTGCGGTGAACAGCCCGACCCTGGTGAGAGTGCCCAGCACGTTTCGTCTCATGGCTGGCCCTCACTCGGTGCTGGTGCAGGATCCGGAGCGGGCAGCGGTCCCGGCGGTGGCGGCGGTGCGCCCGGCGCAGGCGGGTACAACGCGGTGCCGTCCGGCGCGAATTCCGGTGCGCCGTAAGGAGGTGCGCCAGGATAGAGCGGAAGCGGGCCGGGCGCAGGTCCACCCGAATAACGGTTCTTCGGTGGTTCGGGGACGGCCTTGGTGGTCGGAAAGTAGTTGGAGAAGCCGGGGAAACCGATGCCGGGGTTGGGCCGGACGTCCAGCCCGGCACCGAATCCCGTGTCGGTGACGAGGTATTTCACCGGGAAGTTCTTACTGACGTCGGGCAGTGAGCCGCAGCTCGGTCGACCACCTGGTCCGCCCTTGGAGTTGACGATCGGCAAGTTGTCGGGATAGCGGTACGGGTCGTCTCCTGCCAGCAGTGCGGCATCCATGATCACGGATTTGCCGTTGCCGCCCAGCGCATCTCGGCCACCATGTTCGAGGAACCATTGGGCGCCCTGGAATAGGCAGGTATAGGTCGGCGAGTACTTGTTCAGAAGCGCCGTCGTCGGATCCAGGAGGTTCATCGCCTTGACGAGATCGGGCTGGTTGCCGCCGACCACGTTGATGCCCGACTGCGCGAAACCGACCGACGACAGCAGCACGTCGTTGAGCGCAGCGGACTGGTTGGCGATCGTAGTGCTGGTCGTGGAGAACGAATCGAGAATCGACACGATGTCCTCGGCCGCATTCGAATACGCCTGCGCAGTCTGACCGAACAGCTGCCAGTCCAGCTTGACCGTCGCCATCCGCGGGTTCACTGCGAGCAGTGCCTGGTTCGAGTCGGTGATCGCTTGACCGATGACGTCGCCCTTGCCCCGCACCGCTTCGGCCACTGCTGACAGCACCGAGTTCAGCTTCGCCGGGTCGATGGACTGAACCACCGACTGCAGATTCTGGAACACGGTGTTGACCTCGACGGTCACGTTGCGCGAGTGCAGCACCGCACCGGGCGCCAGTGGCTTGGAGCTACCCCCGGCGGGCACGATGAGATCGACGTACTTCGCGCCGAATGCGGTGCTGGACTTGATCTCTGCCTCGACGTCACTTGGCAGGTACTGGAACGGCCCTGGATACATCTTCAGACGCAGCGAGGCCCGCTGGGAATCTGCACCGATGGAGTCGACTTCGCCCACCTGCACACCACGCAACTTGACCTTGGCACCGTTCTCCATCACCAAGCCCGACCTGTCCGACACCAGCGTGAGCGGAATGAACGTGCGCGCTGCGCCGGTGAAGAGCACCGCGGTCAGTGCCGTGAGCGCGAGGACCACGAGGAAGAGCACGGGGGCGTACCAGATCGGATCGATGCCGCCGCCGCGGCGCGGCGAATTCACAGTGCTTAATGCGCGATCCCGCTTCGCTTCTCGCTCGCTGCTCACACCGTCATCCCGACAGGTGGAAGTTGCCGGACTGCCCGTAGACGGACAGCGTGATGGTCAACAGGATGAAGACGCCCGCCGTGATCGACGTGCGCACCGCGCGGCCGACTGCTTCGCCGACGCCGGCCGGCCCCCCGGTCGCGGTGAACCCGTAGTAGGTGTGCACCGCCATCACGGCGGCGGCCATCGTCAAGGCCTCCGTGAAGGACCACAACAGATCCGTCGGCTGCAGGAACGTCGAGAAGTAGTGGTCATAGACGCCGCGCGACTGGCCGTAGATGATCGTCGTGCCGAACCGCGTCGCCAGGAACGACATCAGGACGGCGACCGTGTAGATCGGGATGACGGCGACGATCCCCGCCACGATGCGGGTGGAGGCCAGATAGGTGACGGCGCGGATGCCCATCACCTCGAGCGCGTCGATCTCCTCGTTGATGCGCATGGCGCCGAGTTGGGCGGTCGCGCCTGCCCCGATGGTGGCGGCCAACGCCACGCCGGCAGTCGCGGGTGCGATGAAGCGGACGTTGAGAAACGCGCCGAGGAATCCGGTCAGCGCTTCGATGCCGACGTTCGACAGCGTGTTGTAGCCCTGCACGGCGATCAGCGCACCGGTCGACAGCGTGAGGAAGCCGACGATGACGACCGTGCCGCCAATGACCGCCAGCGCCCCGGTCCCCAATCCCATGGTCGCGATCAGCCGCAGCACCTCGCCGGGGTACCGCCGGATCGCATCGCCGGTGGAGGCGAGGGCCTGGCCGTAGAAGGCCGTCTGCTCCCCCAACCTGCGGGTGGCCGCGACGCCCTTGGTCAGGGTTCCCGAATCGGCGGACGTCGTCACGCGCGATCCCGCTTCGCTTCTCGCTGGTCTGTCACGTCGGAGCCACCTTGACGCCGAAGGCGGTGGCCAGGATGTTGATCAGGAACAGCGCCATGAACGCGAATACGACGGTCTCGTTGACCGCGTTGCCGACGGCCGTCGGCCCACCCCCGACTGAAAGTCCCTTGTAGCAAGCGATCAGGCCTGCGGACAGCCCGAAGAGCAGCGCCTTGACGAGCGAGACGATGACCTGAGGGAGGCCGGTTAGCAGCGTGAGCCCGGCAGCGAATGCACCCGGGGTGACGTTCTGCACGTACACGACGAAGAAGTAGCTTCCAGCCAACCCGACGACCGCGACCACTGAATAGAGCATCAGCGCAACGAAAGTCGCCGCGATGACCCTGGGTACCACTAGCGCTTGGACGGGGTTGATGCCGATGACCTTCAACGCGTCGATCTCCTCGCGAATGGTGCGGGCACCCAGATCCGCACACATCGCGGTGGCGCCGGCTCCGGAGACGACGATGGCGGTGACCACTGGTCCGACCTGGGTGACCGATGCGAGCGCTGCTCCAGCGCCGGACAGATCGCCTGCGCCGACCTCGATCAGCACGATGTTCAAGGTGAAGACGATCAAAACGGTGTAGGGAATCGACAGCACCACCGTGGGGACGATCGACACCCTGGCCACGAACCAGATCTGGTCGATGAGCTCGCGCCACGCGAAAGGCCTGCGGAACATCGCAGCAAAGGTCTCGCCGGCGAGCACCATGAAGTCGCCCACCGCGAAAGCCGGTTTGGTCCAGGCGGTCCCGCTCACGGACGACCGCCGATCGAATGGTGCATCGGATCTGTTACTTCACTGACGCGCGGCCACGCGTGCCGACGAGCGACGCGGCGTCGGGGGCGCCACTGCCACCGTGCGCGAGCACTCGATTGCGGATCCCACGTGCATTCCCATCGTCGTCAACTTGGGCCGGACGCTAAGGGCAGCCGGGTTAGCCGTCAAAAGGGGCAAACTGACAAACGTCCACGTCAATAACCGAACATGCTGGTGCGTCTGTCGTCGCTACTTTCGCTCACATTGATTTGATTTCGCCGATCTAAAGGGTTGCGAACGTGGTCGTCCTGGCGCGGCTAGGCTTTCGATCCATGAGCGTTAGCGTCGATCCGTCCGTCCCGCCCAGCGGCACCGGCTGCGTCGAATGCGATGCCGCCGGCGGTTGGTGGGTTCATCTGCGCCGCTGCACCGCGTGTGGGCACATCGGCTGTTGTGACGACTCATTGGCGCGGCACGCGTCGGCGCATTGGCGCGCCAGCGGCCATCCCATCATCCGGTCCTTCGAGCCGGGCGAGGACTGGTTCTGGAACTACGAAACCAACGAGTACTACGACGGGCCGGAACTCGCTCCACCGGAATGCCATCCGGTCGACCAGACCGCGCCGGGGCCTGCCGAGCGCGTGCCGGGCGACTGGATGGCGCAGCTCGAACGCCGGGGTGACTGACCCGGTGGTGAAGACCGGAGGCGACAGCACCTTCACCGTGCTCGTCGCGTTCGGTGCGAACCTCGCGATCGCCGCGGCGAAGACCTTCGCCGCCGTGGTGTCCGGTTCGGCATCGATGACCGCCGAGGCCGCCCACTCCTGGGCGGATACCGGCAACGAGATCTTCCTTCTGGTCGCGAACCGAAGGAGCTCGAGGGACGCCGACGAGCGCAGGCCGCTCGGATATGGACGCGAAGCTTACTTCTGGTCGCTGCTGGCCGCCGTCGGCCTGTTCGTCGTGGGAGCGGCGGTCTCGATCCTTCGCGGGGTCACCGAATTCATTCACGGTGGCGAGGGTGGTGAGGATTACCGGCTAGCCTACGTGGTACTCGCCGTCGCGTTCCTGTTGGAAGGCACCTCACTATTGCAGGCCGTCCGTCAGTTGAGGCGGGGGGCAGACGAATTCGACGCCACCGTACTCGAATTCGCGATTCAGACGTCGGACCCGACGGTGCGAGCGGTGTTCGCCGAAGACAGCGCAGCGCTGGTCGGCATCGCCATCGCCTTCCTCGGCATCCTGCTGCACCAGCTGACGGGAGCGGTGGCATGGGATGCGGCGGGCTCGATCCTGGTGGGCGTGCTGCTCGGCGTGGTCGCATTCTTCCTGATCGATCGCAACCGGCAATTCCTCACCGGCGACCCCGGCTCGCCCCGCATCAAACAGGCCCTCGAGGCCGAGCTCGCCAGCTACCAAGAAGTCGCGAAGGTCCGCTACCTTCGGCCCGAATTCATCGGCCCGAAGCGGCTTTTCGTGATCGCCAGCGTCGATCTCGTCGGCGATGCTGCGGAGTCCAAGGTCGCGCAGACGCTGCGCGAGCTGGAACACCGGCTAGAGCAGAACCCTTACGTCGCAGAGGCCGTCCTGACAGTCTCCGAACCCGACGACATGTCGACTACGTCCGACCTCTAACTAACACACCGCTCCACACTCGCGCGGCCGTGCGATCGCGACCACCGTATTCCGGGCCCTCGACGGCGCTGGAAGGACGCCGACAGCAGGAGCTGCGTCGCCTTCGCCCGTTTCCGGGCCCCACGCAGCGGGTATTGATCACCAAATGAGTACTCCAGATCCCAAGCCCAGCGAGTCGGACTCCGGCCCCGAAGGCCGCGAGGACGTCCAAAGCGACCCGGCGAAGGGTGCCGACGACCGCTCGGACTGGGCCGACGAGGGCGGTGCCACCGACGACGGTCCGGCCTCTTAGAGGGGTGGCACCGACTCGAGTAGGTGTTGCTCGGCGGCGACGGTGTTTCGTCCTCGTTCGTCGTGGATCCGTTGGCGGCCCGCGGCGCGGGTGGTCGTGCGTTTGGGCATGGTCAGGCCCGCGGACTTGGTGAATTCCCGGGGTGGGCGCGCACAGTTCGGGGAACAGCAGCCGACTACCCGGGTAGGTGGTGGAGGTGCGGCCGTCGGGATCGGTCCAGATCACCGTGCCGTCGGGGAGTTGTCGGTCCGACCAGCCGGGCCAGAACGTCTTCAACAAATGATGAGTGCGACATGACGAAGAACGTTTTAATGCGATTACGCCTGAGCAGCACGAACGCTGTCGACGCGCGGACCTGACGCTTACACTTCCGCAATGTTCTCGGAGACGCGCTATGCGCTGAACGGGGACTTGCGCGTCGCCTACCGCGCCTCACCCCGTGGCGCTCGCGACATCGTCATGGTGAATTGGCTCACGAACTGTGAGGTCCTTCTCGAGGTGCCGTCCGTTCAGGGCATGTTCGAGGCGATGACATCGCTCGGTCGATTGATCTTCTTTGACCAGCCAGGTACTGGTGCCTCCGATCCCGTCACGCCGAACGCTCTACCGACCTTGGAGCAATGGGCCGACAGCATCACCGCGGTACTCGACGATCTAGGCAGCCAAGAAGCGGTCATCGTCGCGATCGACGGTGCGTTCGCGCCAGCGGCGCTGTTTGTAGCAACTCATCCGTCCCGCACAACCGCGTTAGTCGCGCTCGAAGGCTACGCGGATGCGCTTGCTGACCGCACCGAAGGAGTGGTCCTCGAGGAAGCCGTCGCTGCCGTGGTTGCGATGTGGGGCACCGGGGAGTACCAACACCTGCTTAATCCGGACATGCCGTGGAACGAAGAGATCCGGGCTGCGTGGGCTCGGCACGAACGCCTGGCGGCGAGTCCAGCGGCGGCGGCCCTCATGTTGCCGCTCCTCAGGGAATTAGACGTGCGTGATGTCCTTCCGGCGATCCGCGTGCCAACCCTCGTCGTCCACCACACCGACGACCCGTTAGTTCCCACTGCTGCAGGGAAGTACGTCGCTGATCACATACCGGGCGCGAAATACGTTGAGCTACCCGGGCGCAACGCGGTCCATTTCGTCGAACCGGACTGGCGACCGTCGTTTCAGGAGATGGCCCAATTCCTCACCGGCGAGCAGGCAGATGTGGCCGATGATCGGGTGCTGGCGACGGTGTTGTTCACCGACATTGTGGATTCGACGCGCCGTGCGGCGGAGCTCGGTGACCGTGACTGGCATGCCATGCTCGACGCGCACGACGCCGTCGTCCGGTCGCAACTCACGCGGTTTCGAGGCCGTGAGGTGAACACGTCGGGAGACGGCTTCCTGGCGATGTTCGACGGTCCGCAGCGTGCGATCCGCTGCGCGATGTCGACCCGCGACGCGGTGCAGTCGCTCGGCATCGAGGTGCGTGCCGGGTTGCACACCGGCGAGTGCGAGGTCCGCGGCGATGACATCGCCGGGATCGCCGTGCACATCGGTGCGCGGGTGAGTGCTCTGGCCGGGGCGAACGACGTGCTGGTGTCCAGCACGCTGCGCGACCTCGTGATCGGGTCAGGGCTCAAGTTCGAGGATCGCGGCGCTTACGAACTCAAGGGCGTGCCGGGCCGGTGGCATCTCTTCGCCGTCGTGGGCTGACCACCCACGTCCCTACGGCGGGAAACATCGCGGCCTAGGCCAACGCAGCGTCTTCCATAGCCACTGTTCGCGGCATAGGCATTTCAGGTTCGAGGCGCAGGTGGGCCCGTACGGGTAGGGGATGGTGTGGTCGAGGTCGGCGACGGTCGCGGGTTTGGTGCAGCCGGGGAACCGGCAGGTCAGGTCGCGACACCGCACGAACTCGGCGAGTTTCTTCGAGG
>JAOPVI010000278.1 GCA_025966225.1 Mycobacterium sp.
CCGGTGGGCAGCATCGGGAGGTCGCTTTCGGCGAGCACCGCGAGGACCGTCGGCACCTTGAAGCCCGACAGGTTGCGCCGGGCGTGGGCGGTGACCGCTTCGGCGGACAGCGGCACGCCGTGCGCGGGCACGACCGCGGCGCCGACGACTTGGCCCCGCACGGGATGTGGCAGGCCGACGACGAAGCTGTGCAGCACCCCCGGCATGGCGTCCAGCACCGACTCGACCTCGGCCGGTGAGACATTGGATCCCGCGGTCTTGATCAGCGCACTGGCGCGCCCGGTGAAGTGCAGATGTCCTGCGGTATCGAAGTATCCGCGGTCTCCAGTGGCATACCAGCCGTCGGTGGTGAACACGTCGTGGCGTTCCCGTTTGTAGATGCCACTCATGACGATCTTCCCGCGCACCTGGATGTCGCCCTCGTCACCCGGGGGTGCCGTAAGGCCCGCGGCGTCGACGATCCGGTGCTCGACCACGCCGGGCAGCGGGATCCCGAAGGAGCCCCGCCGTGCGGTGGGCAGCGGCATGTCAGGCGCCTCGACCATGGTGTGCGGACCGCCGGTCTCGGTCATGCCCAACAGGTTTGGGGTCAGCTCGGGTGCGCTGGGTCGCCGTTCGGGCGGCAGGGCTTCGAGCATCGTCCCGCCGCGCACGCTGGACAGGTCGCGCTTGGCGAAGTCGGGATGGTCGGCCATGGCTTGACTGGCCTGTGCCCAGCAGGAGATGAACGTGGCCCGTTCCCGCTCGAGCAGCGCTAGCGTGGCGCCGGGCTCGAAGACGTCCTGGGCCAGGATCGTCGCACCGGTGGACAGCGCCTGCAACACCACCATGGTCAGGCCGCCCACCCAGAAGAACGGCATCGGGGAGTAGATCCGGTCGGCAGCGTTGACGCCGCGGTGCCGGGCCAGGATGGCCGCGTGACGCACCAGGCTGCCGTGGGTGTGCGCGACCGACTTCGGCTGCGCCGTGGTGCCGGAGGTGGTGACGAGCACCAGCTCGTCGGCCGGGCAAACCTCCACTTCAACCGAACCCGTCAGGGACACAGCCGATCCCGCGACACCGGGCCACGGCGTGGCCCAGGTCCGGTCGCAGTCGGGCCAGACGTGCACGCGGCGCAGGTAGGGGACTTCGGGCAGGGCGATCGCCGCGCCACCGTCGGACAGACCGGGCAAGGCATCGGCGAACCGGTCGACGAGGTCGTGCCCCGCAATCGAGCGGCCCATCAGCACCACCTGAATGTCGGTGTGCCGCAACAGCCGAGCCAGTTCGGCGCCCGGCGCGAACGTCGACAGCGGGACGGTCAGCGCTCCGATGCGGGCCGCGGCCAACCAGGAGATGATCCACTGCGCGCAGTTGGGGAACAGGATCCCGACCCGGGTGCCCTTGCCCACGCCGCTGGCCAACAGCGCGTCGGCCAACACTTGCGACCGAGCGTCCGCTTCGGCGAAACCGAGCCGCTCGTCATCGGTGACCAGGAATTCGCCGTCCGCGTGTGCGCGCCGAATCGCGAGCAGTTCGGGGATGCTGCCCGGCAGCGCGTCGTGCGCCGCGGCCATCAGCGCACGTGGACCGGGATGTGCGAGTAGCCGGCGACGTTGGACATCGTCACCCGCTGCAGCCCGTCGGTGTCGACGTCGAACCGCGGCCAGTGCTCGCGCAGCGCTTGCAGCGCGACCCGGGTCTCCAGCCGGGCCAGCCAGGATCCGAGGCAGCTGTGTGCGCCGTACCCGAAGGCCAGGGTGGTGGCTCCGCCGCGCTTGATGTCGAATGCGTCGGGCTGGTCGTAGGCCCGCGGGTCGCGCGTAGCGGCGCCAGTGACCAGCAGCGTCGGTGATCCCGCCGGAATCGTGGCGCCCTCGAGCACCACGTCGCGGGTGGTGAAGCGCCCCTGGTACTGCGATGGCGGGTTGAGTCGCAGCATCTCCTCGATTGCACCCGGGATCAGGCCCGGATCGGCGAGCACCATGTCCCATTGGTCGGGATCGTGGTGAAAGGCCATGACGCCGTTGCCCATCAGCTTGGTGACCGTTTCACTGCCTGCCGCGGCCAGCAGCACCGCGAAGGTACCGATGTCCTGGTCGGTGAGCCGGTGCGTCACCCCGTCCTCGTCAAAGGTCGCGGTCACCAGCCGGCTGATGATGAGGTCATCGGGGCGGCGGCGCTTCTCTTGGGCCAGGGCCAGGAAGTATTCGCCCATCGCCATCGACGCGGCCACGCCGCTCTCGGTGGCGAACGGGTTGTTCGGCTCGCGGTGCAGGAAACCGTCCGTCCACAGCCGGATCTGTTGGCGTTCCCCGGGCGGAACGCCCAACATCGCGGAGATGATCTCGACCGGGAACAGCGCCGCGAAGTCGGTCACCAGGTCGAAGTGCTCCCGGCCTGCCAACGCCTCGACCTGTGAGGTGACGACGTCGGTTACCAACGGCTCTAGGTTGGCGATCGCGGCCTTGGTGAACACCTGGCGCACCAGTTTGCGCAGGCGCTCGTGCTCGGGAGGGTCCAACAGGATCAACATGTTGAGCTCGTCGAACCGCCGATGCATCGACAACGCGTCCAGGGTGACGCCGTACGCACTGCTGAAGGTCTCCCAGTCCCGGTGCGCGGCAACGACGTCCGCGTTGCGAGTTAGGGCGTAGAAGTCCCACCTGTCGCTGTAGTAAACCGGAGCCTCGTCCCGCATCCACCGATAGGTGTCGTAAGGATCGTCGAAGAAGCTGTCGGAGTACGGGTCGAATTCCATGGCGGCGTTGTCGTCGCGCGGTGTGGTGGCTGGGACCGCACCCTGGTGGGTCGACATCTCAGGCGTCGATCCGCATCATGTTCGACAGCGTGCCGCCCATCACCATGGCGAGGTCGGCATCGCTCAACTCCGAGTGCCGTTCGGCGAAGGTGAGCGGATCGGCCAACCCCTCCGGATGTGGATAGTCCGAGCCGAAGAACAGGTGGTCGATGGGCACCAGCTTGGCGAGTTCGGCGACGTTCTCCTCCCAGAAGGGATTGAAGTACAGGCACCGATTGATCGCGGCCAGCGGGTCCTCACCGTAGAGCTGCGGCATCTTCTTGCGGGTGTCGCTGAGGTTCTGCAAAAGCCTTGGTAACCAGGACGTTCCGTTCTCGACCATGCCGATCCGCAGCTCGGGGAACCGGGTCAGCACCCCGTGGCAGGCGAGTGCCGCGACGGCGTCCTCGGCCGGGTTGCGCGCAAGGCTGTAGTAGGACCGGAACGGCGACGGCTGGAACGGACGGAACTCCCCGGAGCCCTCCCAGTCGTTGGCGTAGCGGGAATAACCGCTGTCCGAGGCGTGCATGATGACCGCCACGCCGGTTTCGACGACGCGCTTCCAGAACGGGTCGAACTCGGCCAGCCCGAACGACCGCGGACCACGCAGCCCGGGGACCGGTGCCGGCCGGATGAGAATGGCGCGTGCGCCGCGTTCGACCACCCAGTTCAGTTCGTCGACGGCCTTCTCCACGATGGGCAAGGTGATGATCGGCGTGGTGAAGATGCGGCCCTTGTAATCGAAACTCCAGGTCTCGTGCAGCCATTCGTTGAGTGCGTGAATGATCGTGTGCGTCGCCTCGGGATGCTCGCGGAAGCGCTCCTCCACCAGGCTCGCGAGCGTCGGGTACATCATCGTCTTGTCGATGCCCTGTTCGCCGAGCAGGGCGAGCCGGGGCGCCGGCTCACGCATCGCGGGGGTCGACTCGATGGCCTTGCCGAGGATATCCCGGTGCGACTTGCCCTCGGGGTTGCCGTTGTGGAAGTAGTCCTCCTGAGCGCCCGGCGCAGCGACCTTGTCGAAGGTCGGGTTGGGGATGAAGTCGCTGATCTGCCCCAGCGTGGCGATCTTGGTGCGCCCGTCCACTTCGACGTACCGGACTGCGCCGCGGTACTCCGGCGGCAAGAACTTCGTCAACGCGTCGCGGGTCTCGTACATGTGGTTGTCCCCGTCGAAGACCGAAAATCCCAACCGCGGTGTCATTGAACTCCTCCTCGTGCCAGGCCAGCCTGCGATGCCGGAGGTCGGCCCTCATCAGCTGTGACCATCAGGTATGCGCCAAACTCTAGCATCGAGTGCGTAAAAAGAGGATATGCCTATACTTTTTTGTCGGCTGTCAGTTCAGCAACGGGTAACGTCACTTTCGCGGCGGCACCAGGTGTTGCCTGATGGCATCGCCACGATTGCAAGGAGGACGAGGTGGACCTGGGTCTGACGCGGGAGCAACGCGCGGTAAGCGAGGCGTTCGCAGCCCTGTTCGAGAAGCAGGCCACCCCGCAGCGAGTGCGGGCGGCGGAGTCCAGACCGTCAATTGGCTTCGACCAGCTGCTTTGGCGGCACTATGCCGACATGGGCGCGCTGGGGATCGGCGTGCCGTCGGACTGCGGAGGTGGGGACGGTGGTCTGCTCGAGTTGGCGTTGGTGGCGGAGGAGGCCGGCCGACGCATCGCCCCCATCCCCGTCGCGGAGACCGCCGCCGCGGCCCGAGCGCTGGGCCGCTTGGGCGAGAAGGAGCTGCTCGGACCGGTCCTGACTGGATCGGTGATCGTGTCACTGGCCACGCAGGTGGGTCCGCTGTCCCAACAGATGCTGGTCGACGGCGCGATCGCAGACGCCGTGCTGGCCCTTGATGGAGCCGCCGTGGTCTATGTGACCCGTCCGGACGAGCTACCCAAGACGGCGGCCCGCAACCTTGGCGCACTGCCGCTTGGCCGTTGGGACGCACCTGGCACGACCACGGTGCTCGCCGAGGGCAGCGACGCGAGCACGATCTTCGCAGCCGCAATCGACGAGGTCCGCGTGCTCCGCGCGGCGGCGCTGGTCGGGTTGGCGTCCGAGGCGATCGGGATCGGTTCGCGTTACGCGGTCGTGCGCGAGGCGTTCGGGCAGCCGATCGGGATGTACCAGGCGGTCGCCCATCCCTTCGCCGACGCCGTCGCGGCACTGGACGGAGCGCAGCTTTTGGTCCACAAGGCCTGTTGGGCATTGGATTCCGCGCAGGACGACGCCGGCGCGCTGGCCGCGATGGCGTTCGTATTCGCTGCCGAAACCGCCTATCAGGCGACGGCACACAGTCTGCACGTGCACGGGGGGTACGGATTCATGGAGGAGTACGACATTCAGCTCTATTACCGCAGGGCCAAGGCGTGGGCGGCGGCGTTCGCCGACCCGCGACGCGAGCTGCTCACCGTCGCCGACCGACGGTTCGGGCCCGTGACGACCGGAGGTCGATAGCCTGATGGACTTCACCGAGCCCGAGAGCTGGACCCAAATCCGCCGCGAGGCCGAGGAATTCGTCGCCGCACATGTCACCGGCGACTTGATCGACGACGAGCGCCGGTCCGGTGACGGCGTCGATCGCGCGCTGACCCGCAAGCTGGGGGAGCGTGGCTGGATCGCTTCGGGCTGGCCCGTCGCCGAGGGCGGGGCCGGACTGGACCCGTTCGAGGCCGCTGCGCTGTGGGACGCACTGCGCAAGGGCGGGGTCCCGACCATCGGCCCGGGCACGACGATGCTGCCCGCCAACGCCATTCGCGCTACCGGCTCCCCGGAACTCAAGGCGAGAATCCTGCCCGGCGTCGCGGCCGGGGAGACGCTGATCTGCCTGGGCTACACCGAACCGGCAGGTGGCTCAGACGTGTTCGCCTGCGCGACCCGGTCGCAGCGCGATGGGGACGAGTGGATCGTCAACGGGCAGAAGATCTTCACGACGTTCGCCCATCTGGCCGATTACTGCTTCCTGTTGACCCGCTCGCGGGCCGGATCGGTGGGCCCTCGGGGTCTGACGATGCTGTTGGTGCCGCTGGATTCGCCGGGCATCGAGATCCAGGCGGTGCACACCATGGGGCAGGAGCGCACCAATATCGTGTTCTACAACGACGTCCGGGTCGCCGATGCCAACCGGGTCGGCGAGGCCCACGAGGGCTTCGCCGTCATGCGCGCGGCGCTGGAAGCCGAACAAGGTGTCGCGCCGGCTTCGCGTACGGGCTGGGTCGCCAGGGATGCGCTGGAGTTCGCCCGCACGCACCGTGCGCCCGATGGCACCGAATTGATCGACGACGTTCTGGTCCGGGAACGCCTGGCCCGGATGGCGATGGAAGCAGAGGTGGCCGACCTGCTGGGCCTGCGGGTGTCCTTTCTGGACGCCGAGGGAGAAAAACCGGGCCCCGTATCGGCCTTGTTCGGGCCGGAGAGTTACGTGCGGGCGTCGGCGGCGGCGATCGATATCGCCGGCACCGAGGGCATGCTCGACTGGACCGATCCGCAGAGCGCGGTGGACGGCAGCCTGGACGCGCACTATCGCGGTGCCGTCGCGACGACCATTTACGGCGGGTCTAGTGAGGTGTTGCGCAGCCTCATCGTGGAGAACCGGCTGGGGTTTCCGCGCAGCCGTCCTCGGCGGTGACCGCCCGAAGGGCGAAGGTCAACGTGCTCAGAGGAAGTCGCTGCCGCCGTCGACGTTGAGATGAGCGCCCGTCATATAGGTGTTGGCGTGGGAAGCGCAGAAGGCGATGACGGCGGCCACCTCGTGAGCCAGCCCGAGCCGACCCAGGTCCACCGACATACCGTGGTCGCGCCCCAGCAATTCGAAGGCGCCCACCGCATCATCCGGCCCGATCCCGGCGGCAGTGAGCACGGGCCGCGCCCAATCGGTGAGGATCGGACCCGGCGCGACGGCGTTGACCAGGATCGCGTCGCCCGCCAGACTGCGGGCGAGGTTCTTCGTCACGCTGAGCAACGCGCTCTTGGCCGCGGTATAGCCGACCAAACCAGCCGACTGGTGCTGCACCGACATCGCCGTCACGTTCACCACCCGAGCCCAGGGCGCGGCGCGCAGCAGCGGCAACGCCGCCCGCATGCATCGCACCGCCGAGATCACGCCGGAGTCGAACGCCAGCGTCCACCCCGAGTCGTCGAGCTCGTCGAAGCGACCGGCCCCCGTCGGACCGGCCGCATTCACCAGCACGTTGAGTTCGCCCCACCGCGCTCCGACCGACGCGAAGACCTCGTCGACGTCGGACGCCGAGCCCAGCTCTGCGCGCAATGCCAGCACGTCCGGACTGCCTGCGGCCGTCAGCGTCGCTGCGGTCTTCGCCAGCCGGGCTTCGTCCCTGCCGACGACGGCGACCCGTGCGCCGTGTTCGGCCAGGCACACGGCGGTCGCCAATCCGATGCCACGGGTGCCGCCCGCGATCACCACGGTGGCATCGGCGAATCCAAGATCCACGACGTCGCCCCTACGCGACCGTGTGTCGGCCGAACTGGCGGGCCAGCCAGTCCGCATTGTCGCGGGCGGCGGTCTGGGCGACCGCGGTGTCGGCGAACATGTCGAAGCCGTGCACGGCGCCGGCGTAGACGTGCAGTTCGGTGGGCACGGCGGCCCGGCACAGGCGCGCGGCGAAGTCGATCGACTCGTCGCGCAGGCAATCCGCGGTGCCGACAGCGATGAATGTCGGTGGCAGGCCGCCTAGTTGAGTCGCGCGGGCCGGTGCCGCATCCTCGGGAACTTCGTCGGTGCCGTATCGGTCGTCGAGATAACTGCGCCACCCGAACGCGTTGGCTTCGCGGCTCCATACCGGCAAGCCCTCGAGTTGGCTCGACGCGGTGCGGCCGCGATCGTCGAGCATCGGATACTCCAGGTATTGGAACGCCAACGGCACATCCGCGTTCGCGCGCCACCGTAGGGCGAGGCCGGCGGCCAGTCCGCCGCCGGCGCTTCGTCCACCGATGCCGATCCGATGCTTGTCGACGCGCAGCTCATCGGCGTGCTCGACGAGGAAACGCAATCCGGCCTCGCAATCGTCCAGCGGCGTCGGGTAGGGCGCCTCGGGTGCCAGCCGGTATTCGACGCTGACGCAGACGCAGCCCAGCCAGCGGCACCACTCGATCAGGCGGGCGTCGTCCATGTGTCGATTGCCGATCACCATGCCGCCGCCGTGCATCCAGTACAGAACGGGCGGCGCGTCGGCGGAGTCGACGGGGCGCAGTACGGACAGCGCGACGGCGCCGGCGGTCAGCTCGACGCGTTCGATGTCGGCTGCGGACTGCGGCTCGAACATGGTTCCGGCGCGCATGGCGGGAAGGTTCGCGGCCGAGAAGTCGAAATCTGGGAATCCGCGCAGACTTTCGCTGATTTCCGGGTCGATCCAATCTGCTCTTGCGGGGTTCACTGACATGCTCCTGGAGCGCTCGATGATGGTCGCGTTCGCCATTCCGCCGCCTTCGCACATGGTCTGTAGGCGTAGCGGCTGACGATGACCGCGTCGTTCATTCCCTACTCCCACCTATCTTTGATATCTCGACATTGCACCGCATATTCCGATAACCGGGAGTCTGCCACAGAAGGAAACCATTACCTGCACACGGAGAGACTAACCGTTGCTTGTATCGCATACATAGTTCTACTCTGATGACAGCCCATTCATGCTTGGCGTGAGATCTCATGTACCAGCCGCCTCCAGGAGGAACCGCATGCTGCCCGACGACGCAAAGATCATCTCGGTCGACGACCACGTCATCGAGCATCCGCGCGTGTGGCTGGACCGGGTGCCCGCGAAGTACGCGGAGGTGGCTCCGCGCATCGTCAAGCTGCCCGACGGCAACGACACCTGGCTCTACGAGGGCAAGCAATCAGGCAACTTCGCGCTCAACGCCGTCGCAGGCAAACACCCGCGGAACTTCGGGATGGATCCCCGTAGCTACGACGACATGCTGCCGGGCTGCCACGAGATCGAGGACCGCATCAAGGACATGGACGTCGAAGGGGTCTGGGCCCAGTTGTGCTTCCCCAACTTCGGTGGTTTCGCAGGCAGCACCTTCCATGCGGCGAAGGACAAGGAGTTCGCCAAGCTGTGCATCAGCGCCTACAACGACTTCATCCTCGACGAGTGGTGCGGCTACGCGCCGGAGCGCCAGATCCCGTTGATGATGGTGCCGTTCTGGGACGTCGATGCGTCGGTGGCCGAGATCGAACGGACCGCCGCCAAGGGCGCCAAGTCCATCTCCTTCATCGAAGCGCCGCACAAGATCGGCCTGCCGTCCTATCACACCGACCACTGGGATCCGATCTTCCGCATTTGCGAGGAGGCCCGGCTACCGCTCTCGATGCACTTCGGCTCCGGCGGCATGCCGCAGGGACTTGCCCCAGACGGTGACTTATTCATCGGGATCGCGCTGTTCGGCCTGAACTCGATGATGGCGACGGTCGACCTGCTGATGTCGGACGTCTTCTACAAGTTCCCCAAACTCAAGGTCGCACTGTCCGAGGGCGGCATCGGTTGGATGCCATATCTGCTCGAGCGCATCGACTACTCCTGGGGCAGGCACAAGTACTGGTGCAACATCAACGCCGACAAACTGCCCTCGGAACTGTTCCGGGAGCACATCTACGGGTGCTTCATCTCCGACCAGTCAGGCATCGAGCAGCGCCACCGCATCGGCATCGACAACATCATGTTCGAAAGCGACTACCCGCACTCCGACTCAAACTGGCCGCACACCCGCAAGTTGCTCGCGGAACACCTGATCGACGTGCCCGACGACGAAGCGCGCAAGATCGTCGAGCTCAACGCCCGCAACGTCTATGACTTCTGGGTCTGACGCCCGTTCAGCGCCGCACCGCGAGCTTGGTGTAGCGCCCGCCTAGCAGCCA
Source organism: Mycobacterium sp. (assembly GCA_025966225.1). Taxonomy (GTDB): domain Bacteria; phylum Actinomycetota; class Actinomycetes; order Mycobacteriales; family Mycobacteriaceae; genus Mycobacterium. The sequence continues at coordinate 9,652 of JAOPVI010000278.1, forward strand.
CTCGGAGACGTAGAGGTTCCCGCCGGCGTCGACGCCGACCGCATGCGGCGAATTGAAGCGATCCTGCTGGGGCAGTGGGGGTATCGTCGTGCGGCCGTCGTCGTCCAGCGCGTTGGGCCAGCCTGGGCTGGTCGGCCACCCTTGTTCTGCGTCGGGGTCGGGGTCGGCTCCGATGTACCCGAGCAAGTTGTCCTCCGGATCGAGCACGGCCAACCGTGAGTAGAGCTCGGCGACGACCAACAGCTCGCCCCACTGGGCGAAATCACTTGGACTGTTGAGGAATTGCTCGCCAAACGTCCGCAGGTAACGGCCGTCGAGGTCGTACACCAGGACGCGGGTGTTTACGCGGTCGGCGATGTAGAGCTCAGGGGCCTCCTTGCGGCGATCGATGAACACTGCGTGAGGGCAGGCAAGTCGTTGCCCGGCCTCTTCGCCGGTGAGCGTCGACAGGTATCTTCCGTGCTTGTCGAAGCGGTGCATGACGCCGGATCCGTAGCCGTCGGCGACCCAGATCTCACCCGTTCCGCCGAACCGCTCTTCGTCCACGGCGCAGCCGCATGGACAGTAGGGCCCCATTGGTCCGGCCGGGATCGCCGGGTCCTGCGGCGGGAGCGGGAGCTCGAAGCAGAGCTGCCCATCGAGGGTCATCTTCACTACGCGCGGCGCGCGTATCTGGCAGTGCACTCCCTTGCCGAACATTGGGGCCCAGTCCGGATCTCCTTCGTCGGCAGCGCAATTGAAGACGAATCCAGGATCGCTCACCCAGAGGTACTCCTGATCGCCCTCACGCACCAGGGTGATGCCGTGACCTTCGGTGAGCCCCGTTTCGACGGTCCGGAGCAGACGGCCCTCGGTGTCGAACGCGACGAGTCGTCCACCGTGGAAGCCGATGATCTCACCACCGCCGGTGGCAACGATGGCGTTGTGCACCCAGCACGAGGCGGCGTCTGTGACGGCAGACAGCTCTGCCCAGTCGCCGACCACCTCGTAGGCGGGCATGTTGGTGGGCCTGTCGGCATCTACGGACAACACGGCCTCCGTTTTGAAATATGTCGGGGTTCATCATCATTCGTTCTCGACCACACCTCTCCCGCATGGTCCTCGAACTCGATGCGGACGCGGGGAGAAGCGCTGACGTCCACCTCGTAGAGGGCGGACGCACGATGACCGGGCCGCAACCAGCGCGGAAAGTCCAATGTCGTGTGCGCGGCGAGTAGGTCCATTCGCGAAAGCTCCTGCTCCGTCGATGGCCCAGCTCTCAGCTTGGCGAAGACATCGGCGAGCAGCTGCCTCGAGCGGGTGGCGCCGTCGGGTAGCTGATTGCCTTCTGAGTCGACCGCATCGACCCTGACCTTCAGGTCGATGACTAACGATGTGCGGTGATTCGTGACCGTCACGGCGAAGATGTGCGGACCTAGCAACGCCACCGGCATCCGATGGATCGTCACTTGGCCCACCGACGCACTGCTTTCGAACCGGTCGAGCAGCGGGCCGAGGTTGGCCGGGGTCAGGTCGGCGGTGATCGCGTCATGCAGGCGGCGCTCGACGTGAGCATCGACGTGGCCGAGGTAGCGCGGGGAGATCCCCTCCTTGCCCAGTCGCGCCATCAAGTCGTCCAACCTGGCCTGGTCGTCCGAACCAAGGGAGTGGGACGGGAACTCGGCAATGAGCCAGGCGAGCGCCAACTTTCCGGCGGCCTTCGCGTGGACGATGCCGCGCATCACCTCATTCGCCGTGCTGCGAAGCGGGTCGAAGACCGAGATGAGCACGTCGCAGCGATTGTGCTCACCTGAGGGCATCAGCATGAGCTGATGCCGCACCGCGCTCGTGCTGTTCCACCAGTTCAGAGCGTGACCGATCGCCGTGCGGAACTGACCGATGCCGTCGGGGGAGGCGATCGCCACTTCCACGACGTGGGCAGGGAACATCGTTTCACCTCCTCATTGATCCACAATGGCGCAAGCGTCCTGAGCGACGGATGACGATAGGTGCTGTTGAACTCTACCGACCCTTGCTTCGCACGCAAACGGCATTCTACTATTACGCATATGACCCTGTAGCCAAGCTCTGCCGAGGGTGTGCAGACGGCTCGCGGGTGCCTGACGATCAATGGGAGAGACTTTGTCGGCCGACGGAAGTGTGCTGGAGTTCGAGCCGTTCAAGCCGGGCGCACCCGAGGAGTTGCCTGCGCTTTATGCACGGCTGCGGGAGCGATTCCCCGTCTATCGCACCGGATCCAACATCTGGGTGATTTCGCGGTTCGACGACGTGAAGGCCGTGCAGTCGAGTCCCGACGTGTTCTCGTCGCGGCCCAATCCCTACGAGGGAGATTCAGTGCCAGCGGACGCGGAGCTGAAACCAGAGGTCATCGAACGACTGATGGCGCTGGTGGCTGACATTCCGGTCGATATGGCCGAGCTGGCTTCGGCGAAGACCATTGCCGCGGCAGACCCGCCCCAGCACACTCGGATGCGCAGAATCGTGAGCAGAGGTTTCACGCCTGCTCGGATCAAGGAAATGGCCGAGGCGATCAATGGGATCGTCCAGCGGTGCCTTACCGGCGTCGCCGACGCACCCAGCTTCGATGTCGTTGAGCAGCTGGCCATTCCGCTGCCGGTGGAGATGATCTGCCACATCCTCGGCATCGATCGAAGCGAATATGGCCGGGCGAAACTCTGGTCGGATGCCTTCGCCGCGGCCGCCGGGGGTGATTTTAGTAGCCCCGCTGAACGCAACGAGTTGATGCTGAGCACCATCAAGGAGTTCAGTACGTACTTCGTCCCGTTGATCGAGGCGCGGCGGGTTGAGCCGAGGAATGATCTTGTCAGCGCGATGGTGGCGGCAATCGACAACGAGTCGCTGAGCACCGTCGAAACGTTGATGGTGGCCATCACGATCATGGTCGCCGGCAACGAAACCTCGACGAACCTGATCGGGAACACGGTGGTCGAACTGCTGACCAACCCCGACCAGCTCCGACTATTGCTCGACGATCCGGCCCTACTGCCCAATGCGGTCGATGAGGCGAACCGGCTGACGGCGCCCATCCAGTTCGCGTTTCGTGAAGCGACCGAGGAGACCGAGGTCGCGGGCACGACGATTCCGAAGGGTGCCATCATCGCGCTGCACATGGCGGCCGCGAACCGGGATCCCCGGCGCTTCGACGATCCCGATCGCTTTCTGATCACTCGCCCGGCCGCCAAGAACCTGTCGTTCGGCCACGGCATTCACTACTGTCTGGGCGCTCACCTCGCTGGTCAAGAAGTGCGGGCCGCGGTTGGTGGATTGCTGCCCTACCTCGACCGTCTCGAATTGACCGGTGCTCCGCTGCAACGCAATCCATCGGCGCTGCTGAACGGGTGGCAACGCGTCGAGCTGGCGTGGGCGTCGTAATGGAAATCGACGGAGCGAGCGCAATAGTCACCGGCGGCGCATCGGGTATCGGTGCCGCATCCGCACGGCAGTTGGCCGCGAAGGGGGCCAGGGTCGTCCTCGCCGACCTCCAGGCGGACCGCGGAGCCGAACTTGCCGAAGAAATCGGCGGCGTCTTCGTCAGCGTCGACGTCACCGACACCGAGCAGATCGAGGCGGCTGTCAATAAGGCAGCTGAACTCGGGCCGCTGCGTGTCTTGGTCAACTCCGCAGGCATCGGTGGTGCACAGCGCACGATAGGCAAGGATGGCGAGTTCGCGTCGGCGTACAACCTCGACGCCTACAAGAAGGTCATTGCGGTCAATCTGATCGGCACCTTCGATTGCATCCGGCTGGCCGCAACCGTGATGAGCCGCAACGAGCCGCTGGAGGGCGGCGAGCGCGGAGCGATCGTGTCGATGGCGAGCGCCGCCGCCTTCGACGGCCAGATCGGACAGGCCGCTTACTCGTCGTCGAAGGGTGGCGTCGTAGGCATGACGCTGCCGGTGGCGCGGGACCTCGCTGCGGTCGGGATCCGGGTCAACACCATCGCGCCCGGCCTCATCGATACCCCCATCTACGGTGCGGGCGAGGATTCGGAGGCCTTCAAGGCGAAGCTGGGTCAGTCCGTGCTCTTTCCGCACCGCCTCGGCAGCCCCGACGAATTGGCCTCGATGGTCGTCGAACTGGTCACCAATTCATACATGAACGCCGAAGTCGTCCGGGTGGACGGCGGAATCAGGATGCCGCCGAAATAGGCGGCCAACGTCAGTACTTCGGTTCCGTGTTCTTGATGACGAAGAGGGTGACGATCTTGCCGTCCCGGATGCGGAAGTAGCTCGTCATGACCAACGGATCGGGCAAGCCGGTCTTGTCGTAGTCGCCATCGAATTGGCAGCGCACGCACCACATGCCGGCGTTGTCGAGGACCTCGACGGGTGTGACGGTGACGTGGTCGCCGACGAACTCCTTGGACATGAATGCGCGGACGTGATCACGGCCCCAGAACTCCCGCGAGAAATCGTTGACCAGCGCATCGTCGGCGAAGGTGTCCATGATGGCGTCGACGTCGAAGCTGTTGACCGCGGCGAGGTGTGCCGCGATCGCAGGATCCAGGGCGAGTCGTGTAGTCATTGCGTGCTCCTTGTGACATCGGATGACTGTCACATTCGAGCCTGGGCCCTCCCGCTACGGGAGAGTCAAGCGAGCCGGCCGTACGGTGGTGATGGGCCGTGGACGTCGGTTCACCAAACACGACGAAGGGGCCTCAGGTGGCCAGAACCGACCGGCTGATGTCCTTCGACTACTCGGTCATGCGCCGAAAGTGGTACCGCGATGGGTGGTTCTCATCGCTCACGTGTATCGATGCCTTTGAAGCTGGTGCGCGCGAGCATGGTTCCACGTCGGTGGTCTTCGTACGTGGGGAGTCGGCGACCGAGGTGACAGTGGGTGAGCTCCATCGGGATGCCACTGCGTTGGCGGGCGCCCTGCAAGGGCTCGGGGTGCGCAGCGGCGATGCCGTTGCCGTCCAGTTGACCAACCGAGTCGAATGCGCGGTGGCCTATCAGGCCGTGCTGCTCTGTGGCGCGGTGCTGGTGCCCATCATCCACGTCTACGGCGTGAGTGAGGTGGCCTTCATCCTCGCGGAGTCGCGCGCGAAGGTGATGATCATGCCCGAGCGGTTTCGGTCGACGTGCTTCCTCGATCGGGTACCGGAGTTCTCCGCAATCCAGACGCTGCGCCACATCGTGGTCGTCGAAGGCGAGCCGGGGGAGGGCTACCTGACGTGGTCGCAGCTGGATGCTACAAAGGGCTACCAGCGCCCGAGGCTCTCCGCCGACGACGTGTGCCTGTTGATCTACACGTCCGGCACCACCTCGGCACCCAAAGGTGTTCAGCACACGCACAATACGGTGCTCGCCGAGCAACGAACGATGCCTGCGTTGATCGCGGGCGACCCCGATGCGGTATCCCTCGTCACGTTCCCGCCCGGTCACATCGCAGGCGTAGGCAGCCTACTGAGACCGTTTCTGACCGGCCGCAGGACCGTGTTCTTGGAGGCATGGGATCCGGCGAAGGCCGTGGCCCTGGTGCACGACTACCGCGTCACGTCGACCTCCGGCGCGCCCACCCACCTTCAGGACGTGCTCGACCTCGGAGCCACCGGCAAGCTCGGCACGTTGCGCGAGTTCCTCGTCGGCGCCGCGCCGGTCAGTTCGGAACTCGGTAGGCGGGCAGCGGACGCGGGGATCGCCACCTTCCGGTCGTACGGCTCCACCGAACACCCGACGGTCACCGGGGAGCACGAGGGCGAGGCCACATGGGCACGGCTGAACACCGATGGTAAGCCGATGCCGGGCTCGGCGGTTCGCATCCTCGGCGCCGATGGGGTGGATGCGCCGACCGGAGTCGAGGGGGAGGTGGTGGTCCAGGGGCCCGAGCAGTTCGTCGGCTACCGCGACGCGGCGTTGAACGACGATGCGTTCACTGCTGACGGCTGGTTCCGAACCGGCGATCTGGGAAATCTCGACGCCGAAGGGCGGCTCACCATCACCGACCGCATCAAGGACGTCATCGTCCGGGGCGGTGAGACGATCTCGTCGGGCCAGGTGGAAGAGGCGGTGGCGACCCATCCCGCCGTGGCCGAGGTCGCCGCCGTGGGAGCTCCTGATTTGCGCTACGGCGAGGTGGTTGCCGTGGTCGTCGTGCTGAAACCCGGTGCGACACTTGACCTCGACGAAGTACGCCGACACTTCGCCCGAGTGGGCCTGGCCCGACAGAAGGCACCCGAGATGTTCGTGATCGCCGACGCGCTGCCCCGCACGGCGCTCGGAAAGGTCAAGAAGGCCGAGTTGCGGGCCACCTACTTCCCGACCGCTCTGACGCTACGATCATGACCGAGATGAAGAATTACAGCGCCCGATCGCTGCTCCTGCTCGTGGCCGCCCTCGTGGTGAGTTCGTGCGGACATTCAACCGCTCCGCCCAAGGCCAGTTCGTCGACGGAGCAGCCTGCCATCACCGGCGCACCCGCCGCCTTCAACGCCGACGACGTGACCTTTGCGACCAACATGATCGCGAATTACCGGCAGACGACCGAGCTGACTGCGCTCGTGCCCGACCACTCCACCGACCCGGAGCTGATCAAGCTCGCCTCCGACGTCGACGCCGCGCAACAACCCGAGCTCGAGATGATGAAGGTGTTCCTGGTGCAGTGGGACTCGAACTCCGACGACAACTCCGGGCAGGGCGGAAACGGCAACGCCGTCGCGGGCACGATCGACGATGCGACCATGGCGCGGTTGGGCTCGTTGCGTGGGCAGGACTTCGACACCCTGTGGCTGCAGTCCATGATCGGCCACCAGCAGGGGGTGGTCACGATGGCCGAGGCCGAGACCGCACACGGCACCAACGTCGATGCCGTCGCGACGGCGAAGCAGCTCATCGGCACGTACCAGGGGCAGCTCGGTCGAATGCAGCAGTTGCTTGGGAGCGGTTAGCGGGCGAGTCGCCTAGCCGCAAGTCACTCGCAACGGTCCCGGCGCAGTTGGTCGGACAGATTGTTCAGTGCCTCGATCGCAACCGTCACTGCATCCTCGACTTCCATGGTCCGAGAAAGGTGCTCACCGCCGGAGCCACCCGACGCAGCCAGCCCCGGAATGATGAAATGACGGAAGCGCCTACGTGTTTCGTCGTCGGAGCGTTCGATCTCCTCGGCAGCCAGATAGGTCTGCTCGACCAGGAAGTCGACCATCTCGTCGATGCCGATGTCGGTGCGCACCTGGCCGCTGCGTTGGCCCTCGTCCAGCACCGGACCCATCGCGTCCACCGCGACCTGGTGGACTCGCGGGTCGTGCACCGACTCCGAGTGCTGGGCTATCAGTGCAGCGATCGACGGGTCCGCCGGGAGTTCGCGCGCCGTGTACACCAGCGCCGCTTCCACCTTCGCGAAGACGCCGGTCTTAGCTGCCATGATCGCCGCCACGGCAGCCGTGTGCCGACGGGCCCGCAGCAACGCCACCTGCACCAGCATCTCCGAGACGCTGCCTAGCTGCCGGAAGGCGGTGGCCCGCGAAACCCCGGCGATCTTGGCGACCACTTCCATCTGTACCGCGTTGATCCCGCGGGCGGCGATCTCGGTGTCGGCCGCTCGGATCAACCGATCCTTGACGGTGCCATCGTCACCAGTGGTCATGTCCGCGGCGGTCACAGCGCTGAGATTACGTGATGGCACCGGCGATCTTGAGTTCTATGAGTCCGTCGTCATCGACCCCGAGTTCGCGCAGCACCTCGTCGGTGTGCTCGGCGAATAGCGGAGCTCGGTGCAAATCGGCGGGGTCGTCGTCGAATTTGACCGGGCTGGTCACCAACTGCTGCGAGTTACCCTCGGCATCAACGATCCTGGCGATCCGACCATTCGCGGTCAGACCTTCGTCGTGTGCGAGCTCCCACGCATCCTGCACCGGTGCCCACTGGCCGGTGCCCTTGCTCAACAGTGTCTTGCATTCGGCGAAGCTCAACTTGGCAATGGCGTCGTGCACGAGGCCATAGGCGATGTCGGCGTGTTCGGCCATCGCCGCGAGTGATTCGAACCGGGAGTCCTCGGCGTACTCATCCAGCCCCATCAGGCGGCAGAATTCTGGCCAGTACCGGGTCGGTTGCAGCATCGAGAGTTGGACGAATCTACCGTCCGCAGTGCGGTATGCGCCGGTTAGGGGATTGCCTGGCGCCTGGGTCCGGCGCTCCATCTTCGGCAGTGGCCCGCCCATTAGCATCGCCATGTTGAGGCTGAACTGGGTCGTCCACGCACCAACGGCGAGCAGTGACACGTCGAGCACTGACGGTTCGCCGGTCACGTGTCGCCCATAGAGTGCCGCGGCCACGCCGCCCGCGATGGTCATGCCGCCGATGTTGTCGCCGTAGGCACCCGCGGGCATGAACGCCGAGTGCTCGGCGTCGGGTGGGTTGAGGCCGTCGGCACTGCCGCCGCGGGCCCAGAATGCCGTGGCGTCGTAGGCGCCCGCGTCGCGGTCTGGCCCGTTCATGCCGAATCCGCTGCCTGCCACGTAGATGACGTCGGGGTTGACCTTGCGGACGTCGTCTACGTCGATGCTCAACTTCTTCCTGGCCGACGGCAGATAGTTGGTGAGGAATACGTCGCTGCGCCGGACGAGTTCTTCGAACACCGGACGCGACTCGGCGTTGTCGAGGGCCAGTCCAACGCTGCGTTTGCCACGGTTTGGCGCCTCCATGATCGGGGCGAAGGAGGAACCCGGCTTGCTGGCCGCCGCACCCAGCACCTTGACCAGTCCGCGCTGGGCATCGCCGGTTACGGGATGCTCGATCTTGATCACCTCGGCGCCCCAGTCGGCGAGCACGGCTCCCGCCGACGGCACGTAAGTGAATTGTGCGACCTCAAGGACGCGAACTCCTTTGAGCGGCTTACGCATCAGAGGTCCCAGACCAGCGGCAGGCTCTCCAGGCCTAGCTGCCCGCCGCTCTCAAGCATCTCCGCATCGGCTGCGACCCGGTAGTCGGGTATCCGCCGGTGCCATTCCTCCAACGCGATCCTGAGTTCCTGGCGGGCCAGGTGCGAGCCGAGGCAGCGGTGTGGACCGGCGCCAAAGCCGATGTGGTTGTTCGGCTTACGGGTGATGTCCACCGACGTCGCGTCGGCGAAGGCAGCCTCATCGCGGGTGGCGGCATTCAACGGGATGTTCACCATGTCGCCGGCCTTCATCGGGCAGCCCTGAATGTCGATGTCGGCCATCACCTTGCGGGCCGGAATCACGATCGCATAGGCCCGGACGAACTCCTCGACCGCCGTGGGGATGACGGCCGGCTCAACGACGATCTGGGCGCGCTCGGCATCGTTGCGGGCCAGGTGCAGGAACGTCCAACCGAGCGTGACGGACACGGTGTCGAGGCCGGCCATGAACATCAGCAGGCAGAACGACAGCAGATCCTGGTCGGTAACCGGCGCTCCGTCGATCTCGTAGGTGAGGGCCTTGCTGACGATGTCGTCGCGCGGGTCTTCGCGCCGTTCGGCGATCACGGTCGAGAAACGACCCATCACCGCGAACATCGCGTTCATCTGCTTCTGCAGTTTCTCCTCGTCACTGCCGCCGGCGTGGAGGATGTCATGCTCCCACTCGAGGTACTGGTCGAGTTCGTCGACCGGAAGGCCCATGAGGTCGAGGAAGATGGTGGTAGGAAAGCGAGTCGCGAAGTCGGCCATGAAGTCGCAGGAGCCCTGCTTCTTCCCCGTCGCTTCGCTCGCCCCAGACCCTTTTCCCGTCGCTTCGCTCGCCTCAGCGCGGGCGACGATACCGTCGATGATGTCGATCGCCCGTTGTCGCACAGTCGATTCGAGAAGCTCTACTGCGCCGGGGGAGAAGAGTGGGCCCAGCTGGCGGCGCCACTGCTTGTGCTCGTCACCGTCCAGCATCTCCGGGATCCACTTGATCGCCGGTTCCGGATCCAACGCCGTGACGACACTGTTCGAGAAGGTTTCCGGGTTCTGCATGATCTGCAGGATGCCCTGGTAATTGCACACGGTCCAGAATCCTGGCC
>JAOPVI010000279.1 GCA_025966225.1 Mycobacterium sp.
GCGCGTCGCGAGCGCGGTGCGATACACGCCGGCCAGGTAATGGTCGCGGCCGTCCCACGCCAGTACGACCTCGGCGCCCAACCGAAGGGCGGGACCGACGAGCGCATCGATCAGTTCGACGTCGAGATACGGCATGTCCACGGCACACACGAACGCCAACTCCACACCCGCCTCGGAAGCCGCCCGCAGCCCTCTCGCCGTCGCCAGCAGGGGGCCGACACCACGCACGTCGTCGCGCAGCACCTCGGCGTCGAGCTCAGGCAGTGGCTGGCCAGGCGCGGCGACCACGAAGACCGGCGCACATCGGGTTCGCAGCGTCGTCACCGCGCGCTCGACCAGCGTCGTCTCACCCATCGCGTCAGAGAACGGCAGGGTGGCCTTGTCACGGCCCATTCGTCGGGACGCACCACCCGCCAACACGATCGCGGCGAGGGGGGGCATTACGTCAGTTGACGGTCCAGGTGTCTTTTCCACGCAGCAAGGATTGCAGAGCCGCGGTGTCATGGGGCTTGGAATCCCTTGCAGAGCTGACCTGATCGCGCGCCATCTCGTCGTACGTCGGGCGAATCACCTGACGGAAGATGCCCATTACGGTGTGCTCGAGGTTCTGCTCCGAGATGCGCGAGAGCGCGAACGCGTAGGCGGGATCATCGACGTGAGCGTTGTGGACGACGATGTCGTCGGCGGCGGTGTCGGCCGTCTTGGCGACCTCGAGGCCGTAACCAGACTTCACGACGCAGTACTCACCGTTGGCACCGAAGGTGATCGGCTGGCCGTGAGCGACGTTGATCAGCCGCTCCTCGGCGCCTTCCTTGCGGAGCGCATCGAACGAGCCGTCGTTGAAGATCGGGCAGTCCTGCAGGATCTCGACCAGTGCGGCGCCACGATGCGAGGCCGCTGCGCGCAGCACCTCGGTCAGGCCCTTGCGGTCGGAATCGAGCGCCCGGCCGACGAACGTGGCCTCGGCGCCCAGCGCCAGCGACACCGGGTTGAACGGGTAGTCCAGCGAGCCCATCGGCGTCGACTTGGTGACCTTGCCGACCTCGGACGTCGGCGAGTACTGGCCCTTGGTCAGGCCGTAGATGCGGTTGTTGAACAGCAGGATCGTCAGATTCATGTTGCGGCGCAGCGCGTGGATCAGGTGGTTGCCGCCGATCGACAGCGCGTCGCCGTCGCCGGTGACCACCCATACCGAGAGGTCTTCACGGGCCAGCGCGAGGCCGGTGGCGATGGTCGGGGCGCGGCCGTGGATGGAGTGCACGCCGTAGGTCTCGAGGTAGTACGGGAAACGGCTGGAGCAGCCGATGCCGCTGACGAACACCATGTTCTCGCGCTTCAAGCCCAGCTCCGGCAGGAAGTTGCGGATGGTGTTGAGGATGACGTAGTCACCGCAGCCTGGGCACCAGCGCACTTCTTGGTCGCTGGTGAAGTCCTTGGCCTTCTGCGGCTCGTCGGTCTTCGGCACCCCGCTGGTCTTGGTCAAATCAACGGAGGTGAGCCCGAGGTCAGCCCCTATCACGTTAGTCATTGCGCGATCCGCTCCGCTTCTCGCTGTCGGTCATCCGTCTACTCCCACACCAGTATCGACCGTGGCTGCCGCCAGCCGCGCGAACTTGGCTTTGTCAGTTTCCTTGTCGGCGAGCGTTCCGTCCAGCGCCACGTCGATGATGCCTTCGACCTCGTCGGCGAGGAACGCCATGCCCTCGACCTTGGTGACCGACTGAACGTCGACCAGGAACTTGGCCCGCAGCAGCATGGCCAGCTGACCCAGGTTCATCTCGGGCAGGACCACCGTCTGGTACGCCTTGAGCACGTCGCCCAGGTTGGCCGGGAACGGGTTGAGGTGACGCACCTGCGCGTGGGCAACCTTGATGCCCTTGCGCCTGGCGCGCCGGCAGGCCTCGCCAATGGGGCCGTACGAGCTCCCCCAGCCGATCATGAGCAGCTCGGCGTCGCCGGTCGGGTCGTCGACCTCGAGGTCGGGCACCGTGACGCCGTCGACCTTGGCCTGGCGCAACCGCACCATGAGGTCGTGGTTCTTGGGCTCGTATGAGATGTTGCCCGAACCGTTGGCCGCCTCGAGGCCGCCGATGCGGTGTTCCAGACCAGGAGTCCCGGGGATCGCGAACTGGCGGGCCAGGGTTTCCGGGTCGCGGGCGTACGGCTCGAAGGGCTCGCCGGCCTTTGCGAAGGTGTGTTCGATGGGCGCGTACTGGCTCACGTCGGGGATGCGCCACGGCTCCGACCCGTTGGCGATCGCGCCGTCGGACAGGATGACCACCGGGGTGTGGTAGGTCACCGCGATCCGCGCAGCCTCGACGGCGACGTCGAAGCAGTCCGAGGGCGTCGCGGGGGCGAGCACCACGACGGGCGATTCACCGTTACGGCCGTAGAGCACCTGCAGGAGGTCGGCCTGCTCGGTCTTGGTCGGCAACCCGGTCGACGGACCACCACGCTGCACGTCGATGACGATCAGCGGGAGTTCGGTCATCACGGCCAGGCCGATGGCCTCGGATTTCAGCGAGATACCCGGGCCAGAGGTGCTGGTAATGCCGAGTGCGCCGCCGTACGAGGCGCCGATGGCCGCGCCGATGCCCGCGATCTCGTCCTCGGCCTGGAAGGTCAGCACGTTGAAGTGCTTGTACTTGGAGAGCTCGTGCAGGATGTCCGACGCAGGCGTGATGGGGTAGCTGCCCAACACGACCTGCGTGTTGGCCAACTGACCGGCCGTCACCAGCCCCAAGGCCAGCGCGGTGTTGCCCGAGATCTGCCGGTAGTCGCCGGACTTCAGCTTGGCGGGGGCCACCTCGTAGGTGACGGCGAACGCCTCGGTGGTCTCGCCGTAGTTCCACCCGGCCTTGAGCGCGAGCACGTTGGCCTCGGCGACCTCTGGCTTGCGGGCGAACTTCTCCCGGATGAAGGCCTCGCTGGCCTCGAGCTCACGGCCGTACATCCACGACAGCAGCCCCAACGCGAACATGTTCTTCGCCCGCTGGCCGTCCTTCTTGGTCGCGCCGATCGCCTCGACGGCGCCCAGCGTCAGCGTGGTCATCGCCACGGCCTGGACGACGTAGTCGGAGAGCTCGTCGCTCTCGAGCGGGTTGGCCTCGTATCCGACCTTGGCGAGGTTGCGCTTGGTGAACTCGTCGGCGTTGGCGATGATCAGGCCGCCACGTGGCAGGTCCTCGACGTTGGCCATGAGCGCGGCGGGGTTCATCGCGACGAGCACGTCGGGCCGGTCCCCCGCGGTGAGGATGTCGTAGTCGGCAATCTGGATCTGGAACGAAGAGACGCCGGGCAGCGTGCCCTGTGGCGCGCGGATCTCGGCGGGGTAATTCGGTTGCGTGGCAAGGTCGTTGCCGAACAACGCGGCTTCGGTAGTGAACCGGTCACCGGTCAGTTGCATGCCGTCGCCGGAGTCACCGGCAAAGCGGATGACGACCTTTTCGAGCTTCTGACGCGGGGAGGTTCCGTTGCCGTTTTGGCTCACGACCCCTGCCTTTCAAGCTTGTCAGGCTGCGCCATTTCGAGTCGCAATCGAGGCCCTGTATCGCACGATGCGCCGTGGCTATGACGTCCACCAATTTTTTGTCTGTCACTGGTAGTACCGATTATTGCACTTCTCTTAGGCTGACCTGGTTCGGGCGCGCCGGTTACCGACAGGTGAACAAGCGCGATGAGCGCAGGTCAATGGCGTGAACCTGGGAAACATCCACGAGAAGTGTGGTTTTGGTCACGTTTCGGAGAGTGTCGTTCTCTAAGATTCGGTTACTCGTCAGTAGCTCCGAGCTAGCACTACACCTGGTCGAGCGACTCGCTACGCAGCCTGCGCTCGAGTTCGCGTGCGACGAGCGCGCTGGCCCGCTCCACGGCACCCTCCGGACCGATCCCGGCCGACCGGTGCAACGCGTAGGAGGCGGTGAACATGTCGCCCGCGCCGGTGGTCTGGACCCCTTCGACCCGCCACGCCGCGGGCACCCGGACCACCGAGCCGTCCAGATAGACGTCGCAGCCCTCGGAGCCGAAGGTCACCAGGATCTCGGGAACGCCCAGCCGGGCCGCGGTCGACGCGTCGAATTCGCCGTCGGCCACGATGACCGCCTCGTCTTCGGCGAGCTTCAGCACCGCGAGGTGGCTGAGCATTTCCGGTGCGAAGTGCCGGTCCACCACCAGCGGTCCCACCTGATCGGCGCGGACCAGCCCCTGGCCGTCGTAGACGATCCGATGTCCCCGTGAGGCCAGTTGGGCCAGCGTGCCTGCGGGAAAGTCCGTACGCAGCAGCGGCGCGAGATGCACCCACGTGGTGTCCGGGTCGGCGGCCTCGAGCTCGGCCGCCCCCCACACCGGGCCGATCGCGTCGACGGACATCCGGCGATGGTCGACATCGACGTAGTCCAGCCGGAAGGAGCTCGTCCGGTCGGCGGGCAGGATGCAAAGCAGTGAGCCGAGGCGGTCCTGCAACTCGTCGAAAAGTGCATGGTCACGCTCGTCGGCCATCGCGACGATCCGTCCTGGCACGTCGGTCGCGGCCAGCGCCACTCCGGCGAACGACGCACAGCCGCCTGGGCTCGGGGGCGCGCCGTCGATCACGTCGACCGCAAGGTTGCCCAGCACGGTCACACCGTTGACGAGCTCTCGCGGCACCGATCGATCTCCCGGTCTACGTCGGCGCTTTGGTCGACGCCGTGGGGCGAAATGGTATCCGGGGTAGCGCCGAACCGACGATTTTTGACGTCCTCCCACGGCTTTAGCCGGGGGATTCCAACCTGGGTCACGCCGCTGGGGCGTGTAGTGGTTGGTGCAGTAATTCCTCGCGGTTTCCCGCTGGTTCCTGCTTCGATGACCGCGCCCAGCCTGCAGGCTGGGGGTGGTCTTGGCAGGCGGTGACCGCAAGCCCTGCGGCCAGAATGTTGCGCGCGGCATTCACGTCCGCGTGCTCGCCATGCGAACAAGTAGTGCACCGGAATACCGCTTGACTCTCGCGGGATCTCGGATCCACTTGTCCACACGCCGAGCAGCGTTGCGACGTGTAGGCCGCCGGCACCCTCACCACCGTGGTAGCGGTGTAGCGGGCCGAAGATGACAATGCCAAGGCGAACTGGTGCCAGCCCTTGCCGAGGATGGCGCGGTTGAGCCCGGACTTGGCTCGCACATTGGTTCCCGGCTTGTCGAGGGTTCCCTTCGCCGAACGAGTCATGTTCTTGGTCTTGAGGTCTTCGAGCACCACCACCGCATTGGCCGTGGCAAGCCGGTGGGCGCTCTGGGCGCAGAAATCCAGCCGCTCCCGCGCCGTGATGTCGGCCAGCGCGGCACGGGTCCTGTCCCGGTTGCGGCCACCTCGGGCCGATCGGGAGAGCTTGCGCTGCAACCCCACCGCTCGACGCCGTTCACCGACGGTGCAGAACTCGCGGTCGATCAACTCGCCGTCGCTGGTGGCGATCGCCGCGGCGACACCACGGTCCACACCCACCGCCGTCCCGGGCGCACCATGCTCGACCGGCACGCCTTGGCCGTCCTCGACGAGGAACGACACGAACCAGTGCCGGCCGTCACGGGATACGGTGGCCGAGCGCACGGTTTCACCATCCAGTGCACGGGACATCCGAAACTTCACCCAGCCCAGCTTGGGCAGCTTCACCCGGCCACGTCGGCGATTGAGTCGTTCGACGACCATCTTGTTGCCCTCGGGGAACCGAAACGACGGCGCCCAACGACGCCCGGAACGCCACCGCACCTTGAACGTGCCGTGCGCCCGGCAGGCCTTGTCTAGATCCATCAACGTCTGCTGCAAGCAATGCCCGGGCACCTCGGCCAGCCACCGATGTTCGGCTTTGGCGGCGGCGAGCTCGCTGGCCTGCTCGCGGTAGTTCATCCACGCGCCCCGGCGCCGGTAGATGCGGCGCTGCTCGAGGCCGGTGTTCCACACCGCGCGACACACCGAGCCGACCTGCTCGGCATACTCGAGCTGTTCCTCGGTGAACTCCACCCGAAACCGGCGCCCCGTCAACATCGCTCAGCGGTCCTCCTGAGTCTCGACGTAACGGTTGATCACCGACAGCGGTGCCCCACCCACCGTGGCCACGAAATACGAGTTGGCCAACAGATGCACGTGATCAGGCATGGTATCCAACTCGATCAACCACGCCTCCTTCTCTTCGATCACCTCGACGATGATCTCCTCGAGCCGGACCCCATGCGGCCACCGATCACCCGGCGGCGATACTTCGGACACCACACCACGTGATAGGCGCACCGGAACGCAATATTCGCATTCGCCCGCAACGTAACACCCACAACCGACAACACCAGATAGCAATCACCCATCCAATGCCGCCCGACACGCCCCAACACCCCCAGCCCTGGCCCTGCTGGCCCTGGCCCTGGCCACCCGAGCACAAACTCGACGCGCTCACCCCACGGCCAAAGCCGGGGGTCCGCCGCGCTACCACCACTCAGATCGGTCGTGTGGCTACTACAAAGGCACGTTGTACGGCGTCACGACCTGTATGGGCGTGGGTCGGACGGCCTCGACCGGAAGCGCGCCATGCTGCTGCAGGATCGACCTGATGGCCACCCTGGCGTCGGCGCGCAGGTCGTTGTGCAAGACCACGGAGATGCGACCGTCGCGCAGCAGCCGTCGGTTGTCGGCGTCGAGGTCGTGGGCGACAAACACCCTGCAGACGCGACCCAAACGTTCGAAGGCGGCCACCGTTGCGGTGTTGCCCCCGCCCGGCGAGTAGACGGCCTCCACGCTCGGATGACGTTCGAGTGCATCGAGCACGAGGCGTTCGTTGGTGGCGTCGATGCCGTCACTGTCGCTCACCTCGACGATGTCGCGGCCAGATCCCCGCAACCCGGATCGGAAGCCGACCTCACGCTCACCCTCGCCACGAAACACCGCCCGGCTCAACGTGATCAGCACATCGGACGGAGTCGGACCGAGCCATTGATCCATCAGATACGCCGCCGTCTGCCCGGCGCCGTGGTTGTCGATGCCGACGTAGCCGCACCGCGCGCTGTGGGGGACGTCGGTGGTGTAGGTGACGACGGGCACGCCCGCGTCGACCAGTCGATCGACCGCCTCGGCCACCTCGGGTGCGTCCTGCGCCTTCAGCACGACACCGTGACTGCCACGGATGCGCGTCAGCACGTCGACCATCTGCGCGGTCGAACCCGATTCCCACAGGTGGAACCGCGCGCGCACCATCGCGGGCGCGAACGCGGGCAGTTCGGCCTCGACCGCCGCCCGGAATGCGTCGGAGAAGCGTTGCGGCGTCTGCATCACGACGTCGAACAGGTAGCGACGACCATTGAGCCGCAACTGCGCGCGCTGCTTGTCCAGGTCGGCGATCGCCTGCATCACCTCGGACCGGGTGTTCTCCCGAACTCCGGGGCGATCGTTGAGCACGCGGTCGACGGTCGCCTCGCTCAGCCCGGACTGCTGGGCGATCTCGCGAACCTTGTAGCGATGCGGCACGACACTCCTCCCCCTTCCCTGGCGATTTGGTCAAGGTACCGTCGTGATGGCTTTTTGACGGCTTTTTGGTGTTGATTGCGGGGCAAGTCACAACAAGACTGACGGTCATGGTCACTCCCCTGGACACCGCGCGCGGAGCGTGGATCGAGGCGTCCGACTGCGACCTCGAAGAGTTCCGCACCGAGGTGTCTCGCCAAACCGAGCTCGCGGACTACCCGTTGGCGAGTGACGTCCGCGCGGGCGTGCTCGTCTACTCCGCCGAAACGATGGCCGCGGCCGATCGGCGTGCCCTGCAGGCCGAGTTGATCCGCGCGCTCGCCGACGGCCCTGGCGTCGTGGTGTTCGAGGGCGCCTTCGACCGTGCCGCGGTGGATCGTGCCAGCGAGGCCTTCACCGCGCTCATCGAGGCCCAGCGCGCAGAGGGCGCCGCCGCTGGCGACCACTTCGGCAAGGCCGGCGCGAACGACCGGGTCTGGAACGCCGCGCAGAAGCTGGCGCTGTATGCACCCGAGGTGTTCGCGGACTACTACGCCAACGACGCGCTCGCGCTGGTCTCGCAGGCCTGGCTGGGCCCGAGGTACCAGCTGACCTCCCAGGTCAACGTCGTCAATCCCGGTGGTGCAGCGCAGGTTCCGCACCGCGACTACCACCTCGGCTTCGTCGACGTCGACCAGTTGGCCGGCTATCCGGCCCACATGCACCGGATGTCTGCGGTGCTGACGCTGCAAGGGGCGGTGGCGCACTGCGACATGCCGCTGGAGAGCGGACCGACGATGCTGCTTCCGCACTCGCAGCGGTTCGTCGGCGGCTACGTGGCGTTCTACCAACCCGAGTTCATCGAGTACTTCGCCGAGCATCACGTGCAGGTGCCGCTGCGCAAGGGTGACGCGGTGTTCTTCAACCCAGCGCTGTATCACGGTGCGGGCCACAACACCTCGGGTGACATCCGCCGGATGGCCAACCTGCTGCAGATCTCGTCGCCGTTCGGGCGTGCGATGGAGTCGCTGGACCGTACGGCGATGGTGCGCGCCGTCTACCCCGCACTGCAGGCGATGCGGGCCGCGGGTCGATCCGAGCGGGAACTCGCCAACGCGGTCAACGCGACCGCCGAGGGCTATCCCTTCCCGACCAACCTCGACCACGACCAACCCATCGGCAGCCTGGCGCCGGCAAGCCAGGTCGACACCGTGCTGGCCGCCCTGGCCGACGGACTCACTCCCCAACAACTCGACATCGCACTCGTGCAACAAGACGAACGGAGAATTCCATGACCACCCTCGGCGTAATCGGACTGGGCCGCATCGGCGCATTCCACACCGAAACCCTCAGCGGCCTAGCCGGTCTCGACGGACTGGTGATCACCGACGAGCGCGGCGACGTGGCCGAGGCCGTTGCCGCCAAGCACGGTGTCAAGTACGTCGCGACCGTGGAGGACCTGCTGTCCGCTGGCGTGGACGGAGTGGTCGTGGCCGCGGCCACGCCCGCCCACGCGGAACTGACCCTGGCCGCCGTCGAACGCGGCATCCCGACGTTCTGCGAGAAGCCCATCGCCTCGACCGCGGCGGAGAGCGCCCGCGTCGCCGAAGTGATCCTCGAGTCCGGCGTGCCGGTCCAGGTCGGCTACCAGCGTCGGTTCGATGCGGCCTTCGCCGCGGCCAAGCGCGCCGTCGACGAAGGGTCACTCGGCACCCTGCACACGGTGCGCAGCACGACGATGGACCCCGCTCCCCCGCCGATGGACTACATCAAGGGTTCTGGCGGCATCTTCCGCGACTGTGCCGTGCACGACTTCGACGTGCTGAACTGGATCACCGGACAGCGCGCCGTCGAGGTGTACG
Organism: Mycobacterium sp.; assembly: GCA_025966225.1. Lineage (GTDB taxonomy): Bacteria > Actinomycetota > Actinomycetes > Mycobacteriales > Mycobacteriaceae > Mycobacterium. Next base: position 9,316 of record JAOPVI010000279.1, read on the forward strand.
CGACCGGCACCGTCCAGGGCGACCCGCTGTTCGCCGAGTACGGCGACGTCGACACTGCCGCAGTGGTCGTCAGGTTCGACGGTGGCGCACTGGGTCTCGTCTCGGCCGCGAGGTACAACGCGCGCGGCTACGACTGCCGCCTCGAAGTCCACGGCTTCGAGGACAGCGTCGCCGCCGGCTGGGACCAGGGCGTGCCCCTGCGAAACACCGATCCCGCGAACGACTTTCCCGCCGGGCCTGCGCACCACTTCTTCATGGATCGCTTCACCGAGGCGTTCCGCATCGAGCTGGCGGCGTTCGTCGAGGTGGCCAAGGGCGGCCCCGTCCTGGGTGCGACGGTCGCCGACGCGGTCGAGGTCGCCTGGCTGGCCGAGGCCGCCACCGAATCCCTGCGCCGCGGCGTGCCGGTCACGATCGCGGAGGTACGCAACTCGTGAGCACGATCAAAATTGCCGGAGCGCCGATCTCCTGGGGCGTTTGCGAAGTGCCCGGTTGGGGCTACCAGCTGGAGCCCGACCGGGTGCTCGACGAGATGCGCGGCGCCGGGCTGACCGCGACCGAACTCGGACCCGACGGCTTCCTCCCGACGGACTCCGAGAAGCTCAAAGCCGTTCTGCGCGAGAATGACCTGGCGTGTGTCGGCGGCTTCGTCCCGGTCGTACTGTTCAAGGACGATCACGACCCCGCTGACGACCTGGCGGGGCCGATCGAGTCCCTGATCGCCGCAGGAGCAGGCGTCGTGGTGCTCGCCGCAGCCACCGGATCCGACGGCTACGACTCGCGGCCCGTGCTCGACGATGCCCAGTGGGCGACGCTGTTCGACAACCTGGACCGGTTGGCGGGAATCGCGTCAGCCCGCGGATTGCTCGCAGTCCTGCATCCACACGTCGGCACCGTCGTCGAGACCAAGGACGACGTCGACCGCGTGCTCGCGGGCTCGTCGATCCCGCTGTGCCTGGACACCGGCCACCTGCTGATCGGCGGCACCGATCCCTTGGAACTGGCCAAGGCCGTACCGAATCGGATTGCGCACACGCACCTCAAGGACGTCGACGCCGCACTGGCTGCCAAGGTGCAGTCCGGCGAGCTGACCTACACCGAGGCCGTCAAGGCGGGCATGTACACGCCGTTGGGCAGCGGTGACGTCGACATCGCCGGAATCGTCTCGGTGTTGCGGGACAACGGTTTCGACGGCTGGTTCGTACTCGAACAGGACACCATCCTGGACGGCGAACCCTCCGACGAAGGCCCGGTGCGCGACGTGCTGGCCAGCGTGAGCTACCTCAACGCCGTCACGTCATGACGCGGGAGCGAGAAGCAAAGCGGGATCACGTCATGACGCGGGAGCGAGAAGCGAAGCGGGATCGCGCATGACACTGCGCATCGGGGTGCTCGGTGCTTCGCGGATCGCCGAGTCGTCGATCGTGGGACCTGCGGCCGAACTCGGCCACCGGCTGGTCGCGGTCGCGGCCCGGGACCCGAAGCGCGCCGAGGCGTTCGCGGCGAAGTACGGGGTCGAGCGTGTCGTCACGTCGTATCAGGACGTCATCGACGATACCGAAGTCGACGTCGTCTACAACCCGCTGGCCAACTCGCTGCACGCACCGTGGAACCTCGCCGCCATCGCAGCCGACAAGCCGGTACTGAGCGAAAAGCCCTTTGCCCGTGATCAATCCGAGGCCATGCGGGTCGCCCAGGCCGCCGACGACGCGGGCGTCACCGTGCTGGAGGGGTTTCACTACTTCTTCCATCCGGTGACGCAGCGGGCGTTCGCGCTGGCCGCCGACGGCACGCTCGGGGCCATCACCCACGTCGAGGTGCGGATGGCGATGCCCGCCCCCGACGACGACGACCCGCGCTGGTCGCTCAAGCTTGCAGGCGGCGCCCTTATGGACCTCGGGTGCTACGGCCTGCACGTGATGCGGTCACTGGGCCGCCTTGCGATGCCGGGCCTCGAGGGCCGTCCGTCGGTCGTGCGGGCTCACGCCGAGCAGCGCACGCCAGGCGTGGATGCCTGGTGCGACGTCGACCTCGGATTCCCAGGAGGGGCGACCGGGCTGGCCGCGCATTCGATGGTGGCCGACGACTACTCGTTCACCATCCGCATCGTCGGAACGGCAGGGGACGTGCTGGTGCACGACTTCATCAAGCCGAACACCGACGATCGACTGACGATCCGCACGCCGCACGGCACCACCGTCGAACGGCTGGGCACGCGCCCGTCGTACACCTATCAACTGGAGGCGTTCGCCGCACACGTGGAGCAGGGCGCTGCGCTACCGTTCGGTACCGCCGACGCGGTGGCGAACATGGCGATCATCGACGCGGCCTATCGCGCCGCCAGAATGAATCCCCGGTGAGCGCTGCCCGCTACGGACGCTTGCGGGCCCGACGCCCTGCGCGCAGTGGCCTACGCCGGCTGACCGGATCGGCCTGGCGGCGTTCGTGCCACCTCAGCCGCAGCAGCATCACCTGCCGATGCGCCCGGAACGATATCGACAGCGGATCACGCCACAGGGGGGTAGCGGCCGGGGTATCTGTCGCCCCCTGGCGTTCGTTGTCCACGACACCATTGTGGCGGGTTTGCGGTAACGCGCGACTTGACGCGCCATCCCGTGTCGGTGTCGTGACTGTGAACAACCGCCCAACGTGCGCGGATACCGTAAATGGACTGGAGACCCGATGAGCACCTTCCAGCTTTCCGTCAGCGCCGAAATGGTGTTCACCGAGCTTCCGTTCGTGGAACGGGTGCGGCGGATCCACGACCTCGGCTTCGCCGCTGAGATCTGGAGTTGGGCCGACAAGGACCTCGACGCGCTCGCCGCGACGGGCGCGACGTTCACGTCGATGACGGGCTATCTGCACGGCGACCTGATCGATCCCGAGACCGCCGACGAAGTGGTCCGGACGGCCGAGCTCAGCATCGAGGCGGCCGAGACGCTCGGAGTCACGCGACTGAACCTGCATACCGCCGAACTAGTCGACGGACTCCCCGCCCGACCGCGGCTGCGCGCCACGGGCACGATGTGGACCACCGCCATGCGGACCCTGACGAGACTCGGCGAACTCGGTGAATCAGCTGGCGTGACGTTCGTCGTCGAAAACCTCAACACGATCGTCGATCACCCCGGCGTGCCACTTGCTCGCGCCAAGGACGTGCTCGCGTTGATCGAGGGCGTGGGACACCCCAACGTCAAGATGATGCTCGACCTGTATCACGCGCAGATCGGCGAGGGGAACCTGATCGAACTCGTCCGCAGGTGCGGCGACGCCATCGGCGAGCTCCAGGTCGCCGACGTCCCTGGCCGTTGCGAGCCGGGTACGGGTGAGGTCTACTACCCCGCCGTGGCAAGGGCGTTGCAGGACATGGGTTTCCGCGGCACCGTGGGCCTGGAGGGCTGGGCGTCCGGAGACAGCGTCGCGGCTCTCGAAGCGTTCCGCGCCGCCTTCACGGTCTAGATGTTGAATCGATCGGCGAGGTTCTGCAACTCGAGGTGGGGCCTTGCCGTCCTCGACCTCGGGCGGCTAGCGGTTCATCTTCTCCAGCAGCGGCTTCGCGTCAATGAGGTCGGGGGTGTCGAACCCTTAAATCAGATCAGGGACCTCCAGACGGCGTAGTAGCTCGCCGCGGAGACGACACACCTCGGCGGCATACAGACGTTCGTCATTGCGCTGCTCCCAGTCTCCTGCCTCCTTGAGTGCGGTCAGCCCACTTCGATCTCACCGAGTTCGCCGCATGCGTCAGGGAATGCGCTCGGACTAACCTGGCAACCTCCTGTGACGCGGCAGTGAGCCCTTCGGCGTCACTGAGTCGGGCGGCGCGGGCCCGTTCAGAGTGCGTACACGCGTTCGGCATTGTGCACACCGATCATGTCGACGATCCGGATCGCATCGGCGTCGGTGCAGTCGCCGGTGCGCACCCAGTTACCGAGCACCAGTCCCATGGCGCGCCGCCACAACACCGAGCCAAGCACGTGGAGTTCGGGCGGTCCGAATGCGTCGGACGAGAACAGCTGCTTGGCGAACGGTGCCGTCTCGAGCGCCTCGGCGACCAGTCCGGTCGACCGCACGCCCAGATAGTTGATCGCAAGGCCCACATCGAAGTTCACGTGATCGAACGCCTGCGCCAGGTACCCAGCTTGACGTTGGAACGGATAACAGTGCAGGAGCAGTACGGGTACCGGGGTCATCGCGCGGAGCAATGGCAGGAGCAGCATCGGGTCGCTGCGGTGCAGGTCCATGTCGCGATCACCGAAGCCCACGTGCACCTGGATGGGCAGTCCGTGTGCCGCGGCCTCGTGCACCCCGAATGCGATCAAGACCGCATCGTCGATACGGAGCGGGTGGGGCCGGGCACTGAACTCGCGGGCACGAGCGACCACCTCGGCATCGGACGGTCGAGCCCAGTCGACGTCGAAACCGATGCGGTAGGCCGCGATGGTCTTGGTACCCACGACTTCCGGATTCTCGACCGCGGCGCGCAGCGCCGCACGGAAGGCCTCTGGGAAGTCATCGGGCGACGTGCCGTCCTCCAGCAGGTCCTCGGTGAGTCGTTCGAGCCGAAGGATTTCCGAAGACGGCACGTCGCTGAGCTTGGTCAGCTGCTCGGGGGTGGTGATGAGGTCACCCTTGAACCCGGTGTCGACGACCCAGCGCGCGACACCCGCCGCGGGCAGCATGATCCTGCCCAGTTCGTCGGGTGAGCTTTCGCTTCGGCGCGCCCAGTAGTCGTCGGCACTGGCCAGCGGCTCGAGGCCGAGTAGCGGTGCGCACCAACGGCGGATGGAAAGGCCGAGCGGCGAATCGAACTGGGTCATGAAGCTCGGGACGGGGTCGGTGGACCCCTCGTTGATGGCGGCCTCGAACCCGGCCCGGTCGACGGGTTCGTTGAAGGTGCCGTGGACGTGGTGGTCGATCAGCGCGATGCCGCGCAGGTGCTCGGCCAACGCCTCGGGCACCTGATCTTCGACGCCGGCGAACGCTCCGCCTGATACCCCAAAGGGCAGTTCACCAGCCGGCATACCGTGCGACCTCCTCGGCGTTCACCCTTCCTGCGGCGGCGTCGGCGATGGCCGCGCCAAGGAGCTCGACCGCCCGGCTTGCCTCGGCTTCGGTCAGCACCAGCGGCGGCGTGATCTCCAGGACGTTGCCACCGACGTAGTAGACGACGGCGCCCAACTCCCACGCACGGTAGACCACCTGCGCGGCAAGGTGAGGATCGCGCTCCCCCGTCTCCGGGTCAATGAGTTCCAAGCCGATCGCCAGCCCACGCCCGCGCACGTCCCCGATGTGCTCGGAGCCCGGAGCGCCTGCGAGCGCGCGCAACCCGTCGGCCAGCAGAGCGCCCATTTTCGCGGCCCGTTCGGGCAGTCGATCGCCGACGATGGTCGCCAACACCGCACGACCGGCCGCGGTGCACACCGGGTTGCCCGCGGTGGTGAGCAGCGCTGCCGCAGGCGGATTGTCGAGGATTTCCGCCGGACCCACCGCCGCCGACAGCGGCAAGCCACCGCCGAGCACCTTGCCGAACGTGACGATGTCGGGTACGACCCCGTCGTGTTCGAAGGCGTGCAGGGTGCCAGGCCTGCCGAGCCCCATCTTGACCTCGTCGCAGATCATCGGAACGCCGTGCCGACGGCACAGTTCGTGCAACCGGGCGAGGAACCCATCGGGCGGGACGATCAGGCCGCCGTCCGACAGGATCGGTTCGACGATCAGACAGGCGATCGAGCCGCTGCTCAGATGTTGCTCGGCAGCGTCCAGGCAGGCCGTTACGTCTGCTTCCGAGTCTCCTGAGTCGTCGCGCACCGGCCGAAAGGGGTTGGGGTACGCCAGGAACACCGCGTCGGGGTCAGGCGGCATGCCCGCGTCGACGTGCACGCCCGAGACGCCCATCGCGACCCCGACACCGCCGTGGTAGCTGTGCTCGAACGCAATGACGGTGCGTCGTCCGGTGGCGTGCCTGCACGCACGAAGCGCGACGTCGTTGGCGTCGGAACCCGCATGCCCGAGGTAGACCCGCCGCTCGCCGCTGCCGGGGACCAGTGCGAGCAGGTCCTCGGCCAGCCCCACCGAATCGGGATGCACCGCGGACAAGCCGCCGGAACCGGGGGCGGTGCGCACCGCCCGACTCACCGCCTCGACGACGGCCGGGTGGCCGTGCCCGAGTCCACTGGCCGTCCACGTCGCGGACAGGTCCAGTAGCTCGCGCCCGTTGGGCGTCACCAGCGTCGAGCCGTGACCCGAGACGACCTCCAGCGGGAAGAAGCGAAGCTTCTCGATCCCCGCGACGGCGGCGTCGTCGCGCTGGTAGAGCGTGCTCATTCCGCCTTCACCGGCGTTGTCTGAGCAAGTTCGGCACTCAGCGACTCTCCGACGCGTTTGGCGATCCCCGACGCGGCGATGGCGATCACCAGTCCGATTGCGCACCAATATAGTCCGAGCAGCGGAGCGTCCGACCAGGTCACGGCGCCCTTGACGTTGAACCACAGGACCACCGCGATCACCACGGCGCCAAGCGCAGGCAGCACCAGACCCGGAATCTTGCCCTTGCCGCCGTGCACGTCGACGAATTTGGGTGCGCCCACGAACCATATTGCCGCGATCTCGACCAAGAGGTAGCAGACCATCAGGCACACCGATCCGGCGACGGCGAACAGGAAGTAGGTGTTGATCGCGTCGTTGCCGGTGCCCATGTCAGGCCAGCCAAGGGCGCCGCAGATGAGGTCGACCACCAGCGCGACCGCGACGACAAGCCAGGTGGCGATGCGCGGGCCCCCGGTGCCCTCGTGGATTTGCGCCAACGCCTTCGGGCCGAAGCCATCGCGGCCGAACGCATACAGCATTCGGCCGGACGTCGCGGAGCAGGCCAGGTGGCAGCCGAACGCGGACACTATGGCGGTGAAGATGATCAGCAGGCTAAACCACTGTCCGACGTAGCTATTACCCAAGTCTCCCAACGTGTTTCCGGAGTTCTTGAACGCGTCCAGACCGGCCTGATCGGTTCCGAACCCGACGACCTGGGCGAACATCACGACGACGAAGAGCACACCGGTCAGGATCAGCGTGCCTGCCAGTGCCCGCGGGATGTTGCGGCCGGGATCGTCCGTCTCCTCACCCATCGACGCGCAGGCCTCGAATCCCGCCCACGACAGGAAGGCCGCGACCACGGCACTCAGCACCGCGGAGGCGGAGACGCCGTCGAACGAGAACGCGCTGAAGTCGACCCCGGTCGTCGGCGCACCACCTTTCGCGAAGATCACCACCACCAGCACGATCATGGACAGGATGCCGACGCCCTCGATCACTAGCAGGATCTTGGCCAACAGTCGAATGTCGCGACCGGACAACAGGAACGAGACCACGGCGGCCACCACGACGACCCCCAGCCACGGCAGCTGGTAGGGATTGTCGTTGCCCGGCTGCATTTTGGCGATGAACGCGTTGACGAACGCGGCGGTCAGGGCCAAGGTGCCGATGGCGAAGCCCACATACGCCCCGAGCATCGCGAAGCCGGAGAAGAACCCCGTCCTCGGTCCGATGGTCCCGCCCACCAACCCGTAGGCCGACCCGGCGTGATTGAGGTGTCGGGTCAGCCGCACGAAGCTGTAGCCGACGAGCGAAACGCCGATCAGACCGATGATGAACACCAGCGGAATGGCCTTGCCGACGGTGCCGATCAAGCCCTGACCGTTTCCGGACATCGCCAGGGTCGGGCCGACCAAGGCGACGGACATCGCCAACGCCACCCAGAAGGGCAGGCGCCGGTGAGGAAGCTGATCGGCTCCTCCTGACTGACTTGCCGACGACGTGCTGGTGCTCATCGATGTCTCCTTCTCTGTCAACAACTCCACGCGAGGCGCAGCGCCTGCGTGGTCTCGGCCGGCGATAGCTCGCCGAACGTGGTCAGCTCGTAACGTCGCACTGCGACAAGGCCTTCGATGATTTCGGGGGAAAGCAGTTCCGCCGCGACCGCGGAGTTCTCGAGGGCCTCGATCACCGCGCGCTGGCCGGCGGGAAGCGGGGGCGGTGCGGTGGCCGACTCAGCGGGGTTCACCGACATCTCGGCAGGCAGGTCGAGGCCGCGGTCGATGCCACGCAACGCACTGCCGAGCAGTCCCGCCGCGGCGAGATATGGGTTGGCGCTCGGGTCGATCAGCTTCAGTTCGGCATTGGCGCCCTGCGGGCTGCCGGGGGTGGCCGCGACGAACCGCACGGCCGCCTCACGGTTCTCCAGCCCCCAGCACGCCGCCGCGCCTGCCCAGTTGCCCGGCTTGAGCCGCAGTGCAGACACCGCCGAACCGGCGTACACCCCAAGCAGATCCGGTAGGGCCTCGATCACCCCGGCGATGGCGGACCCGCCTGCGGGGCGGATGCCGTGGGGTCCGTCGCCGCCGGAGAAAAGCGGCCCCTCTTCGTCGGACAACGACAGGTGCAGGTGTGCGCCGTTGCCCGCGCCGCCCTCGAAGGGCACTGGCGAGAAAGAGATTCGCAGTCCGTGCCTGGCGGCGGCCCGGCCGATGACGATCCGCGCGAGGATGACGGCGTCGGCCGTGGCGACGGGCGTATCAGGAGCGAGCGAGACCTCGAGCTGATCGTGGCCGTACTCGGTATGGATCTGTTCGATCGTCAGCCCGGCCCGCTCGGCGGTGGTGGCGAGGTCGACCAGGAATGCGGAGCGGTCAAGCGAGGTCCTGATGCCGTATGGCGACCACGGTTCGGAGGTGGCCTGGCTGCCGTCGGGCGCCAGCATCGTGCACTCGAGTTCCGTGCCGAGGAGTGCGGTGAGGCCGCGATCGGCGGCCGCTCGTTCCGTGCGCGCCAGGACCGATCGCACGCACAGCGGTGCAGGCGCACCCTGCTGATCGTTGAGAGTGCCTGGCGCCCAGGCGACTCCGTCGTCGATGAGCCGCACGTCGGCCGGGTCGATGCGGATCCGCAGGTCGCCGACGACGCCGATGTCGGGCGTGAAGGCGATCCCGGTGTCGACGCAGAACACGCTCCACGACGGCGAGACCCCCGCGCCCGACCGCGCGAAGTCCCCGAGTCGGCGCAGTGGCACGTACTTGGCACGGGTGACGCCACCCAGATCGGTCACCGAACCCGCCACCAACTCGACGCCGATGGCGCGCAGTTCCTCGATGCGATCGTCGCTCGACACCGGCATACAACCCCCTCGTCCGCAATTGGAGCGCTACGTGAGTCTGCGAGAAAGGTATGTCATGAATGTTTCAGAATGTTTAATTTTCACGATTTAGGATTCGTTCATAAGATTTTGAATGGAGGATGCCTTCATGTGCCGGTTGCTGGGTGTCGTCTCGACCACGCCGATCACGGTCGCCGACGCCGTCGGTGACGAAGTGTTGAAGGACTTCGTCGCGCTGACCAAAGTCCACGGGGATGGGTGGGGCGTCGCGACCGTCGGGCACTCCGGCGAGCACCCGAAGACGCAGGTCTCGGCGGGCACCGCACTGGACGACCCGGCCTTCGTTGCCGCGACTCACGACGTCCGGTCCGCCGCCACGGTGGTGCACCTGCGGTGGGCAACCAACGGGCTGGCGGTCCAACCCCAGAACTCCCATCCCTTCATTGCCGACGGATTGGCGATGGCCCACAACGGCTCCATCAAGCCGATGGGCCCGCTGGACGACCTGCTCGAACCCGACATCGCCGCCTCGTTGCACGGCACCACCGACAGCGAGCGTTATTTCGCGTTGATCCGCCAATACCGACGCACCACAAACGATCTCGCCGAGGCCGTCCATCGTGCGGTGACTCAGTTGCGGCAGCTCCATCCCGAGGCCAGCCTCAATGCGCTGGTGCTCGGCGAGGACCAGCTGATCGTCGTCCACGCGCACGCCCGCAGCACGCTGCTCGACGAGGACATCGACGAGATCACCGCTGCCGAGCTGCCCGCCGAGCACCTGGAGGACTACTTCGCGCTGCGGTTGGCCCGGCCCGATGACGGCACGCTGGTGATCGGATCCACCGGTTTCGGCAGCCTCGCGTGGGAGCCGCTGCCGCCCGAGTCCGTCGCCGCCATCTCGATGCGCGACCTGTCGATGACCCTGCAACCACTGGCAAGGCCGGGATGACCGACGAAAGCGTGGCCGCGCGTGCAAGTGCCGCGCTGCCTGCCCTTAGCCGGGCGGAGCGGCGGGTCGCCAGAGCCCTGCTCGCCGACTACCCGAGTGCGGGGCTGGCCAGTGCCGCCCGGCTGGCCGAGCGGGCCGAAGTCAGCCCGCCGACGGTGCTCCGGCTCGCGCAGTCGCTCGGCTACGAGGGCTTCACCGACCTTCAGGTCGCGCTGCGGGCGGAGTTGACCGCACGATCCAACGGACCGATCACCCGGCTGCCGTCCGTACCCACAGCCGACGGCCTGCTGGATCGGCTGCTACGGCAGGCCCGTGGCCAAAACGACCGCGCCGCCGAGACGCTGGCCCAGCTCCCCGCCTCGGCAGTCGAAGCGGCGGTGGCACTGCTGTCGGACACCACCCGCACGCTCTACCTGAACGGCGGCCGGTTCTCACACCTGTTGGCGATGCACTTGGCCGCCCACCTCGAACAGCTGCGTCCAGGAGTGCGATTGCTGGCCGACCCCAGCGGCCGCGACATGGGCGCGATGATCGAACTCACCCGCAGAGACGTCGTCGTGCTGTTCGACTACCACCGATACCAACGCAGCGCGGCCGACCTCGCGGCCCGGGTGCACCGCGCGGGTGCGACCGTGCTGCTCATCACCGATGACCTCGCTTGCCCGATCGCGCCCGACGCCGAGGTCGTGCTCGCCGCGTCGAGCACGGTCGGCACCACGTACCAGAGCATGGCGGCAGGCTTCCTGCTCACCGAGTTGCTCATCCCGTTGGTGATGGATGCGGTCGGCGAGCCGGCCCGTACCCGGATGGCGCTCTGGGAGGAGCAACGGAGGACCGAGCTGTTGCCGTGATCAATTGTGGTCGTCGAAGCGGTCCACCAAGTTCTGCAGCGTCGACTCGATGCCGTTGGCGTTCTTCTTCTGGAATCCAGTCAACTCGATGACGAACGGAATCTTCACCGTCGCGTAGTCGAAGGTCTCGGTCACCTTCGTCGTTCCTGGGCTGACCTCGGCCAGCTCCCAACGCCAGCGATGGCCCAACGGATGCTGCCATTCGACGAGCTGGTTCTCCTCGACCGCGGTCACCTTGGACGTGATCTTGTATGGCACGCCGTACTGGGTCATCCCGACGGTGAACTTGTCGCCCTCGCCGAGCCGGTGTGGGCCCTTCACGTCGATGTCGCGCAGCGTCCCCGAACCGTCGAGTTCGGGATGACGATGCGGGTCGACGATCAGCGCGAACACGTCCGCAACAGGGGCCGCGACCTGCACGCTTCGGCTGATCGCGTGCGGGCCGGCATCTTCTGTCTTCAGAGTTGAAGTGGTCATTTTTGCCGCATACCCGCTACGCCGCGGAATCCCACCACGAGAGCACACGGGTCGCCGACGTGGTCAACCACTTCGACGGCGCCCCGGGCGGTTCGTCGACCTCGAACCAGACCCGGCCGGCGTGCCTGTGCTCCTGAAGCCAGGTGCCATCCGATTGCCTGGAGGAACGAATGAGCGCGATCGCGTCGGCCATGCGTTGGTCCGGCCTCGTCCCGTCGAGCAGCGCGGCTTCGCGGAAGTACTCGGCCGCATTGAGCACGCTGTATGCCCAGCGAAAGGGGTAGGCGAAGCGGGTCGCCCATGGCGCCACCGGCTCGCCCGTCGACGCAGGTCGCGCTCGACCTGCCACCGCAGCGCCGGATCCGAGTCCAAGAGCCATGCCTTCAACGCCTCGGCGTCCACGCGTCAACCATAGCTAGGGCTTGGCCGTCACCGCAGAGCCGGCGTCACGCGGTAGGCGAAGCGTCTCGACGATGGTCACCACCATCAGCGCTCCGAGCACCAGGAAGGTCAAACCGTATGCGGCGCCTGGGCCGTGGCCATGAGCGGCAGCCAGCGGCGTGAAGGTGCTCAGCGCCAGTGCGGCGACGGCGATGCCGAGGCCTGCCGCCAGTTCCTGCACCGCCGCGTTGAGGGTGTTGGCGTGGGTCAACTCGTCGCCGTCGACGTCGGAGAAGGCCAGGCTGTTGTAGGCCGTGAACCCGATCGAGCGAAGCGCGCCGCTGACGAACAGAATGGCCGTGATCACCACGACCGGCATACCCGGGGTCAGGACCGCCAACAGTCCGAAACTAGCGACCGACAACACGCCGTTGACGAGCAGCACCCGCCGAATTCCGTACCGCCGCATCAGCGGTGTCGTCGCCGGTTTGATCGCGATGTTCCCCGCGAACAGCGCCGCGACCAACAGTCCGGCTGCGAAAGGCGTCCATCCGAACACCAGTTGGAACTGCAGCGGCAACAGGAACGGCACCGCGGTGATGACCAGCCGGTAGAGCGATCCGGCGGACACGGTGATGCGCAAGGTCGGCACCCGAAGTACCCGAAGCTGCACGAGTGGATACCGATAGCGCAGCAGGTGCCACGTCGCGGCCGCCAGCAGCACGGCGGCCAGCGCCGCGCCGACGGCCACCAGCAGCCAGTCCGTTCCGGTGACCCGAATGCGCTCGAGCGCGATCAACGCGACGGCGATCCCGGCTCCGAGCGCCGCAAGGCCGCGCCAGTCCAGGGGCCGCGGCGACGGGATCGCCGCACCACGGATCAACTTGAGCGCCAACAGGAACCCAACTATCCCGATGGGGATGTTGACGACGAAGATCCATCGCCACGAACCCAGGGTCGCGATGGCGCCGCCGAGCACCGGGGCGACCACGGGCGCCGCCAGCGCGGGCCACGTCAGCAGTGCGATCGCCCGAACCAGATTGGCCTTGCCGCTGAACCGCAATACCGCCAGCCGGCCGACCGGCACCATCATCGCTCCACCGACACCCTGCAGGACGCGCATGGCGACCAGCATCGGCAACGAGACACTGGCCGCGCAGCCGACTGACGCCAGCGTGAAGATCGCGATCGCGGCCGCGAATACCGGCCGGGCGCCGAACCGGTCGGCCATCCACCCGCTTGCCGGTATGAGCACCGCGACCGTGACGAGGTAGGCCGAGATCGCCACGTTGACGTCAACGGGGTCGATCCCGAACGACGTGGCCATCAACGGGATGGCGGGGGTGATGATGGTGGCGTCCAGGATCTCCATGAAGAACGCACCAGCCACCAACAGCGCCATGGCCCTTGGAAATTGGGCCTGATCCGGCTCGGTCGACGACATTGCTTCCTAGGATAGTCGCGACGACGACCGACAAGACCCCGCCGACCTTTTGCGGTCGACGGGGTCCTGGGTCCGGATCTACTTGCGGCTGAGCTCGTGGGAAAGCGCCTCGAGTTCGTCGCCGCCGGCCATCTCCTGCGTGAGGTGCTCAAGGGTGATGTCGGCGTAGGCACAGTCGAGCTTCTGTCGACCGCGATTGAGCAACACGAAGTGGTCACCGACCATATGCGCGTGATGCGGGTTGTGCGTGATGAACACGACGCCGAACCCCGCCTCCTTCGCGGCGGTGATGTACTTCAACACGACACCCGACTGCTTGACACCCAGCGCGGCGGTCGGCTCGTCGAGGATCAGCACGCGGGCACCGAAGAACACTGCCCGCGCGATCGCCACACACTGACGCTGGCCACCGGACAGCGAGCCGATCGGCGCGTCGACGTCGGGCAACTCAATGCCCATCTTGGCCAGTTCGGTGAGCGTCGTGGCCCGCATCGCGTTGGCGTCCAACGAGTACGGGAACGACGACTTGCGGAGTTCCTGACCGAGGAAGAAGTTGCGCCATACCGGCATCAACGGCACGACGGCGAGGTTCTGGTACACCGTCGCGATGCCTTTGTCGAGAGCATCTGCCGGCGATGCGAACCGGGTCGACTCACCGTCCACCAGGAGGTCGCCCTCGGTCTGCTGATGCAGCCCGGAGATGATCTTGATGAGCGTGGACTTTCCCGCGCCGTTGTCGCCGAGGATGCCGGTGACTTCGCCAGCGTGCACACGGAGGCAGATGTCCTTGAGCGCGGTGATGTTTCCGTACGACTTACCGACGTTCTTCAACTCAACCAGGGGAACCTTGCCCCCGGAGGGGGCGTCGTGCTCGGGACGTTCGACTGTTGTGGTCATTCGGTCACCTCTTCGCTGCGTAGTTACGGAAGGCGTTGTTGGCGATGACGGCGAACAGCAGCACGGCACCGAGGAAGAACTTGAACCAGTCCGGATCCCAACCCGCATAGACGATTCCTTGGTTGGCCATGCCGAAGATGAAGGCACCGATGGCCGCACCGATCGCGGTGCCGTAACCACCCGTGAGCAGGCAGCCTCCGACGACGGCGGCGATGATGTAGAAGAACTCATTGCCAATGCCCTGCCCGGATTGCACTGTGTTGAAAGCGAATAGCAGGTGCATGCCCACGAACCAGGCGCAGAAGCCGACGACCATGAACAACCCGATCTTGACCTTGGTTACCGGTACACCGACGGCGCGAGCGCTGTCCGCGTCGCCGCCTACGGCGAAGATCCAGTTGCCGATCTTGGTCTTGAACAACACGTACGTCGCAATCGCGGTGAACACCAGCCACCACACCACGGTGATGCGGATCTCGATGCCGAAGATGGGGATCGACGATGCGAAGACCCGGTGCGCCGAGTCCCAGCCCTGCATGTCGTTCACACTCTGCGTGGCGACTTGGCCCGAAACCAGTTTGGTGACAGCGAGGTTGATGCCGGCGATCATGAAGAACGAACTCAGCGTGATGAGGAAGCTGGGAATCTTCGTCTTCATCACCAGGTAGCCGTTGAGGAAGCCAACGCCCAGGGCGAGGATCAGAGCCAGTCCTGAACCCAGCCAGAGATTGAGATGCAGGTTATAGGCCAGCATCGAGGCCGCCAGCGAGCTGAACGTCACGGCCACGCCTGCCGACAGATCGAATTCGCCACCGATCATCAACAGGGCCACGCCGCACGCCATGATGCCGATCGTGGAGCTGGCGTACAGCACGGTCGACAGCGAAGCGGCCTCCCGGAACGGCGGCGCGACGATCAGGAAGATGACGAAGAGCGCGATCGCACCGATTGCAGCCCCCATCTCGGGGCGAATCAGCATGCGCTGCAGGCGGTTGCGTTCTTTGACCCGTTCGTCGCGGACGACCTTGCGGCTCCCGAGGTCCAGGTCTGCTTGAGTGGACATGGCTGCTCCTTCTCCCCTGATGTCTCTAGCGCGTTCCGGCCTTGGCCAGTTCGGCGACGGCGTCGATGTTGCCCTGATCGATGAACGACGGTCCGGTCAGTGTCGGCTGACCGCCACCGATCAGGTTCTTGTTGTTCTTGAAGAGCCAGAGCGAGTCGATGGCGAGGTAGCCCTGAAGGAACGGCTGCTGATCGACCGCCCACTGCACCTTTCCGCCCTTGATCGCGTCGACGAGTGCGGCATTGGTGTCGAAGGTGACGATCTTCGCCGAACTGTTCGCATTGCCGACTGACTGGGCGGCGGTCAGCGCGATCGGCGCGCCCAGCGCGACGACGTGGTCGACGGACGGATCCTGCTGGAGCTTGGCGGTGATCGTCGCCTCCACCGACGGCATGTCCTTGCTGTTGACGTTCAGGATCTCGCTCTGCCCCTTGAAGCCCTGCTTGACTCCGGCGCAGCGTGATTCGAGGGCGACCTGACCCTGCTCCTGGATGACGCAGATGATCTTCTTCGCGCCGTCGGCGTTCAGCTTCTCGCCGGCCGCGACGCCGGCCAGCTTCTCGTCCTGGCCGAAGTACTCCTGGATGCCCATCGCCTTGAAGTCGTCGAAGCCGGAGTTGAAGGCGACGACCGGGATGCCTGCCGCCTCAGCGGCCTTGATGGCCGGAGCCATCGCATCGGGCTTGGCCAGCGTGACGGCGATGCCGTCGACCTTGCTGTCGATGGCGCTCTGCACGAGATTGGCCTGAGCGGGCGCCTCCGGATCGTTGGAGTAGCGCAGTTCGATGTTGTCCTTGTCGGCGGCGGCCTGCGCCCCCTTGCGGATGAGGTCCCAGAACGAATCGCCCGGCACCTCGTGCGTGATCATCGCGACGGTCATGCGCGGGGTGTTGGCCTGACCCGCACCCATGCCGCCACCACTGCTTGCCGGCTTGCCGCCGGTGCTCGAACACGACGCGAGTCCCACTGCGAGCACGCCGGCTCCAGCGACTGCTGCCAACCGAACAAACTTCATCGTCTCTCCTGTCTCTGGACATTCCGTGTCGCTTCGCTCCTGCCCACCGGACAAGTGCCCTACGGCACGTACCTGTAAACGATGTAATACGGGTCACAGGAGAATGTCAAGACTTTGTTCGGACATTAGGACTGCAAGTCATACGTAACTTTGCGCATGAAAGTTTGCCGGCCTTCCGTGTTCCGGAGCCGGGCGGACGTGAGCCGGTTCAGCGGTCGACGAGCGTCGTCTCGAAGTAGTACCGCGAGGCGCGATAGCAGTGGTCGCCGTACTCCACCGCCTTGCCGGAGTCGTCGTAAGCCGTGCGATTCATGGAAAGCAGTGGCACGCCCGCCTTTTCAGACAACAGCCGGGCCTCGACGCGGGTCGCAGCGCGCGCCCCGATGCGTTGCCTGGCCAGCCGGATGTGCACCCCCCGCGCTCGCAAGGCCTGATACAGCCCGCTGCGTTCCAGCTCCTCGGGCTCCGGCGCCAACTCGATCGGGAGGTAGTTGGTCATCACGGCGAGCGGTTCACCGTTAGCCGAGCGCAGTCTTTGGATCGTCACGATCTCGTGGCCGGTGGCCAGGTTCAGCTCGACGGCCACCTCGTCATCGGCCTTGCCGACCTGATAGTCGAGCAGTTGCGTGGTCGGCTCCTGGCCCGCGCGGGCCAGGTCGTCGAACAGGCTGGTGAGCTCGACCCGACGGTGGACGGGGTTCTGTACGACCTGGGTTCCGACACCACGCTTGCGCACCAAAAGGCCCTTGTCGACGACCTCTTGGATGGCCCGTCGCGTGGTCGGCCGGGAGAGCGTGAGCCTCTTGGCCAGGTCGAGTTCGTTCTCGAATCGGTCGCCAGGAGCGAGGTGGCCATCCCGGATGGCTGCCTCGATCGCCTGCGCCAGTTGGTAGTACAGCGGTACAGGGCTCGATCGGTCGAGTTCAACGTCCAACGGCACGCGGCCTCCGATGTCGGGTGACCAGACAAGACTGGTCCCAAGAGTAACACCCGCATGACCGCAAGTCAGAATGTCAGGACAAACTATTGACATAGCGGAGTGACGAAGGGCACTCTCGTAAGGAGCCCATCGACTACCGCCCCGGGAGCTGACTTGTCCACCTCAGAGCCGTTCGACGTACTGGCCATCGGCCGGAGCGGCGTCGACATCTATCCCCTGCAGATCGGCGTCGGCCTCGAAGAGGTGGAATCGTTCGGGAAGTTCCTCGGCGGCAGTGCCGCCAACGTCGCGGTGGCCGCCGCTCGACTCGGCAACGGCACGGCGCTGATCTCCGGTGTTGGCGACGACCCGTTCGGCCGGTTCGTCCGCGCCGAGCTCGGCCGGCTCGGGGTCGACAACCGCTTCGTCGCCACGCACGACGAGTACCCGACCCCCGTGACGTTCTGCGAGATCTTCCCCCCGGATGACTTCCCGCTGTACTTCTACCGCAAGCCCAGTGCCCCGGACCTGCAGCTCACCCCGGCGGAGCTCGACGCCGACGCAATTCGATCGGCCCGGCTGTACTGGTCGACGGTCACCGGCTTGTCCGAAGAGCCCAGCCGCGCAGCACATTTTGCCGCGTGGGAATCACGTGGGGCGAGCGAAGCGACGGGGAGAAAGGGGCTCCGAGCTCCCCTGACCGTGCTGGACCTCGACTACCGCCCCATGTTCTGGGAGTCACCAGCCGCCGCCACCGAACAGGTGCAGAAGGCGCTGCAACACGTCACCGTCGCCGTCGGAAACCGCGAGGAGTGCCAGATCGCCGTCGGCGAGACCAACCCGCACAAGGCGGCCGACGCCCTGCTCGACCTCGGTGTCGAATTGGCGATCGTCAAGCAGGGCCCGCGCGGCGTGCTCGGCAAGACCAAGCACAGCTCGGTGACGGTCCCGCCGAACGACGTGGACGTCGTCAACGGCCTCGGTGCCGGAGACAGCTTCGGCGGCAGCCTGATTCACGGGCTACTGCGTGGCTGGCCGCTGGAGAAGACGCTCCGCTACGCCAACGCCGCAGGCGCGATCGTCGCGTCCCGACTCGAATGCTCGACCGCAATGCCGACCGCCGCCGAAGTTGCGGAGCTGGCCGAACAGACCGCCGTGGAGGCCGTGAATGTCTAGCGCACTTTGCTCCGACTACGCCGCGGTCACCGACTTGCGCGCCGCCGACCCCGGCGCCGTCGCCCGCGCGTGGGCGGCCAGGAGCACCCGCCCGACGATTCAGGGCGACGGCCGTCTGATGATCGTCGCCGCCGACCATCCCGCCCGCGGCGCGCTCGCCGTCGGCAACCGCCCGACCGCCATGAACAGCCGCACCGACCTGCTCGACCGCTTGCGCGCCGCGTTGGCCGACCCTGGCGTTGACGGTGTGCTTGCGACCTCGGACATCCTCGACGACCTCCTGCTCCTCGGCGCCCTCGAGGACAAGGTCGTGTTCTCGTCCTTCAATCGCGGCGGCCTGGCAGGCGCGTCCTTCGAATTCGACGACCAGATGACTGCCGCCAACGCGGAGTCGACGGCCGCCGCGAAGATGAATGGCGGAAAGATGCTGTGCCGCATCGCCCTCGACGATCCGGGCACGGTCGCCACCATGGCCGCCTGCGCCAAGGCGATCGACGAACTGGCTGCGCGCGGCCTGATCGCGATGCTCGAGCCGTTCATGTCCTCGCGTTCCGGCGGCAAGGTGCGCAACGACCTCAGCCCCGATGCCGTCATCAAGTCGGTGCACATCGGCCAGGGCCTGGGCTCCACCTCGGCCTACACGTGGATGAAGCTCCCGGTCGTCGACGAGATGGACCGCGTGATGGAATCCACCACGCTGCCGACGCTGCTGCTCGGCGGCGATCCCGCCGACCCCGACGAGGCATTCGCGAGCTGGGAGAAGGCACTTGGCCTCCCATCGGTGCGTGGGCTCATCGTCGGCCGCACCCTGCTCTACCCCAGCGACGACGACGTGAGCTCGGCCGTGTCGACCGCGGTCTCGATGGTGCGCTGAGATGCACAGCAAGCTCTACATCCCGGCACGCAGCGCCATGCTGCCGTTTACCGTCGACGTCACCCCTGAATCGGCCGGCTGGACCGAATCCAGCTTGCAGGTCGTCGAATTCGAGGCGGGTCAGTCGCTCTCGCTGGACACCGGCGACACCGAGGTGATGATCCTGCCCCTGGCGGGCGGCGGAACCGTCCAGTGTGCAGGCGAGTCGTTCGAACTGGCACCGCGCACCTCGGTCTTCGATGGCCCGTCCGACATGGTCTATCTCGGGGTCGACCAGAGCTACGTGCTTGGCGGTACCGGACGGTTCGCGATCTGTGGCGCCAGGGCCAAGCGGTCCTTCCCCAACCGTCGGGTGGCCGCGGCCGACGTATCCGTCGAACTGCGCGGCGCGGGCAACTGCAGTCGCCAGGTCCACAACTTCGGGACCGCAGGTGTCTTCGAGGCCGACTCGCTGATCGCCTGTGAGGTCATCACGCCCGGCGGCAACTGGTCGAGCTACCCGGCCCACAAGCACGACGAGAACACCCCGACCCAGTCGGAACTCGAGGAGATCTACTACTTCGAGATCGCGCCCGGCCCGGACGGTTCCAGAGGTTTCGGCTACCACCGGGTGTATGGCACGCCGGACCGCCCCATCGAAGTGCTCGAGGAAGTCCGCACCGGCGACGTGGTGCTGGTGCCACACGGTTATCACGGCCCGTCCGTCGCCGCCCCGGGCTATCACATGTACTACCTCAACGTGATGGCCGGCCCCGGCGCCGAGCGCGCCTGGAAGATCGTCGACGACCCCGAACACGCCTGGCTCCGCGGCACCTGGGACGACCAGGCCGTTGACTCGCGGCTTCCCTTGCATTCACCTTCGTCCCAAGGAGCATGATCGTGGTTTCCACGGCGCCGAAGAAGGCGGAGAAGACTCCCGACCCCGAGTCCACCGTGCGACTCACCGTCGCGCAGGCCACCATTCGGTTCCTCGGCAACCAGTACGTCGAGCACGACGGTGCGCGCACCAAGTTCTTCGCCGGCGCGTTCGGCATCTTCGGACACGGCAACGTGGCCGGCCTGGGCCAGGCGCTGTTGCAGGCCGAGGTAACCGCATTGGAAGCGGGGACCGAGCCGGCCCTTCGCTACGTGCTCGGCCGCAACGAGCAGGCCATGGTGCACAGCGCCGTCGCGTACGCCCGCCAGAAGGACCGGCTACAGACCTGGGCCGTCACCGCGTCCGTCGGCCCCGGCTCCACCAACATGTTGACCGGCGCCGCGTTGGCGACCATCAACCGGTTGCCGGTGTTGCTGCTGCCCGCCGATACCTTCGCTACCCGCGTCAGCTCGCCGGTGCTGCAGGAACTGGAACTGCCATCGTCGGGCGACGTCACCGTCAACGACGCGTTCAAGCCGCTGTCGCGCTACTTCGACCGCGTGTGGCGACCGGAGCAGCTGCCCGCCGCCCTGCTCGGTGCGATGCGGGTGCTCACCGACCCCGTGGAAACCGGAGCAGCGACCGTTTCCATCCCCCAGGACGTGCAGGCTGAGGCGCACGACTGGCCGGAATCCCTGTTCGCCGAACGCACTTGGCACGTCGCGCGTCCGCTGCCGGAGCGCTCGGTGATCGCCCGCGCGGCCGAGGTCATCCGCACCGCCCGCAAGCCACTGATCGTGGCAGGCGGCGGCGTCATCTACTCCGACGCCACCGATGCGCTGGCGGCCTTCTGCGAGCAGACCGGCATTCCGGTCGGCCAGAGTCAGGCAGGCAAGGGCTCACTCCCCTACGACCATCCGCAATCGGTCGGCGCCATCGGCTCCACCGGGACCACCGCAGCCAATGCGCTGGCGACCGAGGCCGACGTCGTCATCGGAATCGGCACCCGTTACAGCGACTTCACCAGTGCCTCGCGGACCGCGTTCAACAATCCCGACGTCCGCTTCGTGAACGTCAACGTGGCCTCCATCGACTCCGTCAAGCAGGGCGGCGTCAGCGTGGCCTCGGACGCCCGCGAGGCGATCGAAGCCCTTGGTGTCGCCCTGGGCGACTACTCGGTGAGCGACGAATACCGCAGTCGCACGGCCGAACTGGCCAAGGAGTGGGAGGACACCGTGTCCTCCGCCTACCGATTGGACGACGGAGCCGCCCTGAACCAGAACCAGGTCATCGGCCTGGCCAACACGTTGTCCGACCCGCGCGACGTCGTCGTGTGCGCGGCAGGCTCGATGCCCGGCGACCTGCACAAGCTGTGGCGCACCCGCGATCGCAAGGGCTACCACGTCGAGTACGGCTTCTCCTGCATGGGCTACGAGGTCGCCGGCGGTATCGGCGCCAAGATGGCCGAACCCGATCGCGACGTGTTCATCATGGTCGGCGACGGCTCGTACCTGATGATGGCCACCGAACTGGT
>JAOPVI010000309.1 GCA_025966225.1 Mycobacterium sp.
TACCCGTACCCGACGGGCCGAGCATCACACTGACCTCACCCGCGGGCAGGTCGAAGGTGACATCCTGCCAAATCCGCTGGGACCCGAAGGACTTCGTCAACCCCTCAACCTGAATGCCGATACCCACGCGCAATCCTTCCGCCCAGACTTCACCCTCGCCGCACAGCTGCGGCCTGTGGCTTGAGTCACTGTAGCGCATCGTCATGGCCCTACTGACATTGTCTGGTTCCGTGACATCGGGCCAGCACGGGGCCGAAATTTGCTCTAACGAGGCCGGACACCGACGATCCGGTGGCGGACATGTTGCTCTGCGGCGTCGCCTACCGGAAGTTCGCGATCGAGCGTCCCCACCTTTACCGGCTGATGTTCGGCGGCACCAGCGCGCACGGCATCGACGCGCTCGGCCGCAACCTGTTGACGATGACGGTCGACGAGATCCGCGTGGAGTACCCGGCCTTCGGCCAGCTCGTGCCCACGTGCACCGATGCATGCTGGCCGGGCGAATCACTGTCGGCTCAGCCGATGACGAAAGCGTGGCGAATACGGCCTTCGCGCAGTTCTGGGCGATGATCCACGGCTTCGTAATGCTGGAACTCGCAGGATATTACGGCGGTGACGGCGCAGCCGTGGCCCGGTGCTAGGCGGCCTGGTCGGCAATCTGCTTGTCGCCATGGGTGATTCGCCGGAGCAGCTATTCGGCTAGCTCATGCGTGGGGCTGGCTCTACACGCGAAGAAGCCCCCGGGGTGATCCCGGGGGCGTCTTACGCGGCAACTACTTGACGGTGACCGTCGCGCCGGCCTCTTCGAGCTTGGCCTTGGCGGCGTCGGCGGCGTCCTTGTTGACCTTCTCGAGGACGGCCTTGGGAGCGCCGTCAACCAGATCCTTGGCCTCCTTGAGGCCCAGGCCGGAGACGATCTCACGGACGACCTTGATGACGCCGATCTTCTTCTCGCCTGCGGCCTCGAGGACCACGTCGAACTCGGACTGCTCTTCAGCAGCCTCGGCTGGGGCGGCAGCGCCACCTGCAGCGGCGACGGCGACGGGAGCGGCCGCGGTGACCTCGAAGGTCTCCTCGAACTGCTTCACGAACTCCGAGAGTTCCAGCAGGGTCATTTCCTTGAACGCGTCGAGCAGTTCGTCGGTGCTGAGCTTGGCCATTGTGTTGGTCCTTCCTTACTTACTGAACTTTGTGGTTGTTGGTCGGGCTATTCGGCCGCGTCGGCCGGGGCCTGGTCTTCGGACGGTGCGTCGGCCGGGGCCTCCGCGGGTGCTTCGGCTGGTGCTTCGGAAACGACAGGGGCTGGCGCCTCCGAGGCCTTCTTCTCTTGCAGTGCAGCGGCCAGTCGGGCGAACTGCGACAAGGGCGCGTTGAACAGTCCCGCAGCCTTGGACAGATTGCCCTTCATGGCGCCGGCCAGCTTGGCCAGCAGCACGTCGCGCGATTCGAGGTCCGCAATGCGGTTGACCTCGTCGACGGTCAGCGCGTGACCGTCCATGTAGCCGCCCTTGACTACCAGCGCCTTGTGGTCCTTGGCGAAGGTCTTGATCGCCTTGGCGGCGTCGACGGGCTCACCTGTGATGAATGCGATCGCGGTGGGTCCGGCGAACAGTTCGTCGAGGCCTTCGATACCGGCGGCGCTGGCTGCCCTCTTCACCAAGGTGTTCTTGGCGACGGTGTAGGTGGCGGAGCCGTTGAGCGAGCGTCGGAGCTCGGCCAGGTTGGCCACCGTCAGCCCGCGGTATTCGGTGACGACGGTAGCCGCCGCTTCCTTGAACTGTTCGGCGATGTCAGCGACCGCAGTGGCTTTGTCAGCCTTGGCCATGCATGCCTCCTCGTGGATGGTTTCGGGTGTTTCACCGTGGACCGTCTAGAGAAAAGGGGCGAGGGCCCAGAAAATGACGAACGCCCCGACACAGACAGGTCGGGGCGCGCAAAATTGCTACTACCTCGTCCTCCTGCGTGGGCCGTCCGGGCAATCCCGGACCTTCAACCGATTGCTCGGTGACCGACGGTCTTCGGTGGAACGCGACAACAATAGCGCGCTGCCCGCCGATCAGCCAAAACGCCCGCCGCTCCCTGTGATTTCGGGGGTGCTGACGCGCGGTGAGGGCGCCTCAGCGCGCCGAAGTCGCAAGGTAGCCCTCGCGTGCGCTGGGGTACCGCGGGTGCCAGCCGGTGGCCTCGACGAAACGCCGGTTGCTCGCTCGCACCGAACGGGTCAACGACGTCAGCCGGTGCCCGAGCAGCAGTCCGAGTCGGCCAGGAACCTTCATCCACAGCCGGGTACCGGCCGCGTTGGCGTAGGCGGACTTGATCAGCGGAAAGGAGCAGCCGGTCCCATGCGGACAGCCGAACTCCGCCGCAGCATTCCCGACATCGCCGAGCGCATGCTGATCCGTCATCTGCATGGACCGCAGGAATTCTCAAGCGTTGAACAAGGCCGCCGCACCTACCAGGCCTGCGTCGCCGCCAAGTTCGGCAGGCAGCACGCGCAGGCCCCGGATGAAGTCAAGGCCCGCGAAGGACTTCAGCGCTTCGCGCACCGGGTCGAACAGCAGCGCACCTGCCTTGGCGACTCCCCCGCCGACGACCACCAGGTCGAGGTCACACACGGCCGCCACGGACGCGATCGTCATGGCAACCGCGGTCGCCCCCCGCTGGAATGCGCGCAGCGCCACCGTGTCTCCCCGGTTGGCGTCGTCGGCGAGTTCCTTGGCGTCGGCGTCGGGCGATGCGGCCCAACCGTTTTCCCGCGCCCACTGCGCCATGTGCGGGCCGGACGCCACGGTCTCGACACAGCCGTGGCCGCCACACGTGCAGCGCGCGCCGTCGGGTTCCACGACGACGTGCCCGACGTGCCCTGCGTTGCCCGTGCGCCCGTCGTAAGGCGCGCCGTCGAGCACGAGCCCTCCGCCGATGCCGGTGGACACCACCATGCCGAGCACGAACTGCGCGTCGCGGGCGGCGCCGCACCATTGCTCGCCGAGCGCCATGCACAGCCCGTCGCCGCCGAGTCGAACACTGCGCCCGGTGAGCTTTGCGACACGTTCGACGATCGGGAAACGTTGCCACGCAGCGATATTAATGGGGCTGACGGTGCCGGACGGCAGGTCGATCGGACCGGCCGATGCGATACCGACCCCAGTGATTCCGCCGCTCGCTTCGCGCATTGCGTCGGACAACAATCCCGCGGTCACCGCCCAGATGGCCTCTGCATCCGTGTCCGGGGTTGGCTGCTGGGCGCGGTGCACCAACGTGCCGTCGCGATCGATGAGGCCTGCAGCGATCTTTGTGCCGCCGATGTCGAGCGCAAGCGTGAGGGCTCGGCGCTGGGGGTCCCCCCGCTCGCTGGGGAGAGCGGAGCGACCGGGGGTTGTTGAAGTCATCAGTGTCGGTGGGTGTTGTCGGGTTGGCGAGGGTCACCGGGATGTTCGTAACCCGGCGCCAATTCGACGAGCTCCGCGCACCGAGCGTCGAGCCAGCGGCGGAACGCACGACGACGGGCCGCAGCGCGCAAGTGCTCGGTGATGGCTGGGCGCACCTCGTCGAGCGGCGCGGGTGCCCGGCTGCGCCACCCATCCGCGCGCTGCGCCACCGAGGCGAACCGGCCGGGATTGCGCGCGTGGTAGTCCTCGACGTCGACAGCCGAGACGTCGACCGCCGCGGTCACGCGGACGAACAACGCCCGCGCCAACGGCTCTTGCAACACCGATGCCGCGACGCTGCCGAGCTCCATCCGGGCAACGTTGTCCGGCAGCAGTTCCCGCTCTTCGGGCGCGCCCGCTGCGGCGAGCCCGAAGGCGGCAGCCTCGGCGGCGACGACGCGTTCGGTCACCATCAGCTGCGTGAGCCACCGCCGCAGCTGACGGCCTTCGCTGGTGCCTGCGCGTGGGAGGGCCGCCGCCGACTGGGAGCTCCGCAGCCGCGCCTCGCGGCCGTCGACGTCGGCCACCAGCACCGCGTCGCCCGCAACCTTCGCGACCACTTCGCTGCTCATCGCACCGTCACCTTCACAGCTGGCGTGTAGACCAACTCGCCTGCGCAGGCCACCCTGATGAGCGCCCACCATTCACCGGGTTCCACCCAGACGGGCGGTGCCACGTCGAACTCGAGGACGACGGTGCCCCTCGCGGGTACATCGGCACCGACGATGTTGGGCCCCAGCCATTCCCAGGTTCCCCACGGCGTGATGAGGTGTGTCTCCAGCGACAGGCCGGCATACCCGTCGGTGCCGACGGTGACGCCGATCGTGGCGGACTCGCCGGCTGTGACGACGACCGGTTGCGGTTCCGTGACGAGGCGCAACACCTGCTCGTCGGTGGCGCCGACGGAGATCACGCACACGTCTTCGACTGGCTGCCGCCAGGAGGTAGGCAACGACGTTCCGGTCAGCGACAGTTCGGCGCGCACGGGATACAGCCCTGGCGAGGTTCCCGGCGGCATCGTCACGGCGACTTTCGACTCCAGGTACTCCCCTGGCGGGAGCATGAACGAAAGCTCGTCGGTGTCGACCGTCCACTCCGGCGCGCAGAGCAGCCGTATCTTGCCGTGTAGGGCTACGTCTCCATCACTGACCACCGTGAGCTGGAGGTCTACGCGCGCATCGGGTTCCACGGCGAGCTGCCGCGGATGCAGATGGGCCACGGCGGGCAGGCCGCCAAGCGGGGCAGGTCCGCGGTTGTGCAGCCAGTACCGCGCGTATAGCGGTTGCGCGGGCTCGGCGTCGGGAGCCAGCACCGCGTGCTCGGCGTCGAGCACGCGCGGCAGGTTCAATTGCGCACGGACGGTGGCGATCTCGTAACCGTGCAACGTCAACGCGTCGGAGTCTTCGGCGCTGGGTTGCTCGAGCAGATCCAGCCGCCGGACCGTCGACACGTTGCGCAGCCCCGAACGCAGCGTGACGTCTGCGGAGTGACCAAGCGTCTCGACCAGGCGCACCGCGATTCCGGTGGTGGGATCGACGTGGTCGGCGCTGCCTCTTGCGGTCGGGTTGCCGACGGCCTTCAGTGCCCCGATCGCCACGCTGCGCGCTGGTTCGACCTCCAGTAGCGAGCCCCACGGGGGCAGGCCGCCCGAGCTGGGCTCGTGGTTGGCGACGACGCCGAGTAGCGGTTGGCCGAACTCGGCACTGCGCGCAGGCATGTCGGCGGACCGCCAGTCACCGTCACCCGCGGCGAGGGCGTAGTCAAACGCGTGTGTCCAGTGCTGCAATTGGAAGTTCGAACCGTCAGGGGCGGTGCGGCGGGGCGGGTCGATCCACGTTCCCGACGGCCAGCCCGTGCACGATCTCATCAACGACGTGTGCAGGGTGCCGTCGGAGTCGACGGCGAAGCCGGGCACGCCTCGATTGAACACCGCCACTGTGCGGTCGTCGAACTCGTCGCGCGGCGAGTTCGGACCGTCCGCGTAGAGCTCCCGATCGGCGAGCTCGTCGCACAGGTCGGCGACGGCCTCCTCCAGCCCATCCGGCGAGGTGACGACCAGCACCGGGAGTGCGCGCAACCCGCGCAGGTCGGCTCCGGGCACCCACACGTCCGCGAGCGGCGCATTGGCCGGAATCCACACGTTGGCAACGCCTTCCACGTCGCAGCCAGCGAGCACCGCGGCACTGAACGCGTTCACGTCCGGCCCACCAAGCGAGATCCGCACGTCGGGCAGGTTCGAGTCCACCGCCAGGTCGCCGTAGCGGGCCTTCTCGGCGGCACTGCACGTCGCGGTGACACCGGCCCGCACCAGGGCCACCATCACGTCGCGGGCCAGCGCGTCGGCCTCTGAGCCAGGGGACACCACCTCGGCCACCGATATCGCGCGGGTGCGCTCGACCCCGCCGCCCTGGATGCGTACCCGCACCATCGACGAAAGCCCGAACCAACCGAAGGCGGGGTTGTCGAGCGTGTACGGGAACTTCGCCGTGTCCACGGCCTTGTCGGTGACCCCGTGCCGGTGCGTCAGCCCGAAGCCGCGCCCGATGACGGCATCCCCGACCTCACTGACGGGCGTGGCCCCCGCAACGGGACACGGCCAGCGCAACCGCAGCAGCCGGTCCTCGCCGGTGAAGCCGTCGATCGTGGTCCGGCAGTCGACCCGGTCGATGCCATGCCACAACGTCAGCGTCTGGGTGTAGTTCAACAGCCCGAGCATCCGTCCGCGCACCACGATGCGCTCCCCCAACGGATTTCGATACGCCAGCACCGAGGCGGCGGGGACGCTCGCCGAGCTCGTCACCGGACCCTTCGGCAAAAGATGCCACGGACCCTCTCCCGCCTTGGGGTGCGCGGGATACTCCTCGTAGACGGCGAGTTCGTTGCCGACTCGACCTTCTGCGATGAGTTCCCGGTCCCCGGCGATCAGTGAACTCACGCCGCCGCCGCGGGCACCGTCCACGCGCAGCCGGTAGTGCTCGTTGGCGATCTCGGACCCGTCGACCGGCCCCCAGCCTGCACCACTCGCGCCGTCGGCGAATCGATAAGCCCGCCAGCCAAGCGACGGCACGTCCCGCGCCAGCCAGGAGACGGTGTGTCCGTCGTGCTCGACGAGCACGGGTGCCTCGTTGCCGTCGTCGTCGAGCAACACCCCCGCGAGCGGCTCATCGAGGTGAACCGTGACGATGTCGGTCCGGTTGTGCCCGAGGGGATTCCATACCACTAGTGAGCCGTCGACGGCGGTGGACAACAGCGCCAACGCGTTGTCCCGCGCCGTTCGCCCGAGCTCCCAGGCATCCCGCCAGCTGGTCAGCAGGTCGAGGTACACCTGGTCGGACTCCGAACCGGTGATCGCATCGTGGTGCGCGCCGTAGGCCAGTTGCACCCACGCCTTGGCCAGCGCGGCCTCCGGGTACGTCGCCCCGGCCAGCAGGCCGGCGAACACCGCGAACCGCTCGGCTTCCAACACCGCATGCTCGGCGGCTCGGTTGGCCTGTTTGGTGTCGATGTAGGAGACGTCCTTGCCCGTGTAGATCGGGTTCATGTCCCGGGTCTGGGGCGACGGGATGGCACCGCGTTCGTCGAGTTCGGCCCGCACGGCTGCAAAGAACTCACTCGGTGTCGCGCAGACGAAGCGGGGCCAGGTATAGCGCGCGCCCCAGTCGCGGTGAATGTCGGTGACCCACTTGTTGGGTGGCGTGTAGTCGGTACCAACCGGGAGTAGCACGTTGCGGGTGAGCGCGACCTTCTTCAGGTTGTGGAAGAGGTCGTAGGTCGCGCCTTCGGCCTCCTCGAGCGACGCCGACGAATCCATCCACCATCCGGCGGCGTAGTGCGCTGGCATGTAGTGGGTCAGCAGCCCGCGGCCCGATGGGGCCATCCACTCGAATTCGCTGGCGAACTGCATGCGTTCTGGGTCGCCGCCGTCGGTCATCGGGCCCCACTGGTGGTGCGGTCCGCGCGCCCATGAACTCGACGTCAGCCCGGAGTCGGCGGCCATGCCGGGGAACTGCGGGTCGTGGCCGAACACGTCGAGCTGCCACGCGGTGGCCGGCTCGGCACCCATGACGTCGCGCTGAAAACCGCTGCCGTGCACGAAGTTCCGGATAGCGGTCTCCGGACTGGTGAGGTTGGTGTTTGGCTCGTTGTAGGTGCCCCCCATGACCTCGACGCGGCCCTCGGCCATCATCTGGCGCAGGTCGGCGCGATCCTCGGGGTGGGTGTCCCAGTACGGCTTGAGGTAGTCGACCTCCGCGAGCACGAACTTGTATTCCGGTTCACGCCTGGCCATTTCGAGGTGGGCGCTGACCAATTCGAAGCTGTTGGTCTGCCGGCAGCGGCCTGGCGGATCCTCGGTCCACACCTCGGTGTATGCGGCCTGGGTGTTCCACCACACCGGGTCGTAGTGGAAGTGGCTGACCATGTACATGGTCCATCCGGGTTCGGCGACGACGAAGTCGAAGGCTTCGGCGCTGCGGCCCGCGGTCACCCGGCCGGATCGATGCTCGCCGACGTTCGCGTCCGTCACGCGCACCGGAACCTCGACGACGCGTCGGCGCGGCGTCGCGATCACCTTGCCGACGGTCTCGAGCCCTGGCCCCTGGACACGAACCACAGTGGGCCGGGTGCACAACCGGTACACCACGCGCACGAGCTGCAGTGGCGCGTCGGCCGGGCCGGTGAACAACTCCGTCGACTCCGCCGAGGTGACGTGCATGTCGCCACAGTACGTGCGCCCGGCGACTCCCCGCGAGCAGACGCAAAAGCCCCTGAATCCGCGCGAATGAGGGGATTTTGCGTCTGCTCGCCGATTACTGCAGGGGGCCGACGACGCGCTCGGCGGCCGCGACCACCGCACCGGACTGGACCAGTTCGACGGCGGCCGCAATCTCCGGCGCCAGGTAGCGGTCCGGGCCCGGGCCCGCGACGTGTTCGCGGAGTACGGCGATCACTGCGCCGGTGGCCGGTGACGGGGTCAGCGGGCCGCGCATGTCGATGCCGCGGGCGGCAGTGAGCACCTCGATGGCCAGCACGCGGCTCAGGCCGTCGATTGCACGTCGCAGCTTGCGCGCCGCCGACCAGCCCATCGAGACGTGGTCCTCCTGCATCGCCGACGATGGAATCGAGTCCGCACTCGCGGGCGCCGCGAGCCGCTTGAGCTCCGAGACGATGCCCGCTTGCGTGTACTGAGCGATCATGTGACCGCTGTCGACGCCCGGATCATGGGCCAGGAATGCGTTGAGCCCGTGATTGCGGGCGACGTCGAGGAACCGGTCGGTGCGGCGCTCGCTGATGCCCGCCAGATCGGCGACGACGATGGCCAGGAAGTCGAGCACGTAGGCCACCGGAGCGCCGTGGAAGTTGCCGTTGGACTCGACGCGGCCGTCGGGAGTGACGACGGGATTGTCGATGACACTGACCAATTCGCGTTCCGCGACCGTCCGAGCGTGGGCCGCGGTGTCGCGCGCCGCGCCGGCCACCTGGGGTGAGCAGCGCAGCGAGTACGCGTCCTGCACGAAGGTGCAGTCCGGGGTCTGGTGGCTGGCCACGATCGCCGAATCGGCCAGTAGCGCGCGGATGTTCGCCGCCGACGAGGCCTGTCCGGGATGCGGGCGAAGACGCTGCAGGTCGTCGGCGAAGACGCGGTCGGTGCCCAGTTGGCCCTCGACGCTCATCGCCGCGGCGATGTCGGCGACCCGGAACAGGTTCTCCAGATCGGTCAGCGCGAGCACCAGTTGGCCGAGCATGCCGTCGGTTCCGTTGATGAGGGCAAGGCCCTCCTTCTCCGCGTAGGTGACCGGCTGCAGGTCGTGCGCGCGCAGCGCGTCGCCGGTCTCGTACAGTTCGCCATCGCTGGCCCGCACCTGACCCTCCCCCATGACCGCGAGCGCGACGTGGGCCAGTGGCGCGAGATCGCCGGAGCAACCGAGGCTTCCGTACTCGTAGACCACCGGCGTCAACCCTGCCGACAGCAGGTCCGCGTAGGCCTGGGCGGTTTCACGACGCACGCCGGTGCGTCCGCTGGTCAGCGTCGACAGTCGCAACAGCATCATTGCGCGCACGACCTCGCGCTCGACTTCCTCACCTGACCCGGCGGCGTGCGAACGAATGAGGCTGCGCTGCAATGCGGTTCGCATGTCGACGGGAATGTGGCGGGTGGCGAGCGCGCCGAATCCGGTGGATACCCCGTACACCGGGGTCGGGTCGGCGGCCAGCGCCTCGATGTGGCGGCGGCTCTCCTCGATCGCCTTGACTGCGTCGTCGGCAAGCGAGACCGCCGCATCCCCGCGGGCGACCGCGACGACGTCGTCGAAGCTGACGGGACCAATGCCGACGGTGACTGTCATCCCGCAAACCTAGGACCTAGGCCACAGCCTTCGGGCCAGTCCCACTGCAGATAGTGTCTCGGATCTCAGACAACAGCCGCTTCGAACCAGCCTTCGGGGCCATGCCCGGACAACGCCCAGGTCAGCTGCTGTGCGGCTGCGCGTACCGCCCGCACCAGGTCCGGGTGCGACGAGCCGGTGTGGTCCTTGCGCCACGTCACGCTGATGGCCGCGCACGGCCTGCCCGAGTGGTCGAACGCGCAGGCCGCCACCGACTGCAGGCCCGCGGTGACGAACCCGATCTCCTCGGACCAACGTTGTTGCCGCTCTGCGGTCAGCACCCGCCGGAGTTCGGGCAGGGTGGCGGGGCCCAGCCCGGTGCGGTCGACGAATCCGCGCGCCGACGGAAACAGCGCCCGCACCTGGGCAGCGGGGAGATGAGCCAGGATCGAGCGGCCGTTGGCCGTCAGGTGGGACGGCAGTCGCACGCCGACGTCGGTGACCAGCGTGACCGGGATCCGGGACACGGCGGGCTGCTCCTTGAGCAGGTACAGGCTCTCGGCGCCGTGCAGGACGCCGAGGTGAGCCGTCTCGCCGACCTGCGCGACCAGCCGCCGCAGCACCGGCCGGGCCAGCATCTCCAACGGCTCGTGCCGTAGGTACGCCGAGCCGATCTCGAAGGCCGCCACCCCGAGGCCGTAGGTGCGCTGGTCGGGGAAGTGCACGACGAACCCACGCGCGATCAGCACGTCGAGCAGGTGGTAGGTCGACGACCGCGGAATCTTGAGGTCGCGCGCCACCGCCCCACCAGATGCCGGGCCGGGCTTGCCAGCGAGGTACAGCAGCACGTCGAGGGCCCGACCGACCGCCGGCGAGGTACTCGACATCCGTGTCCTTCATTCGGCGCTGGGGGTCCCCCGCTTGCCGGGGAGAGCGAAGCGACGGGGGAATCCATTTCGGCGGGCAGGAGCGAAGCGACCCGGGAATCAACAGAGTCTCGGATACGAGACACTAGCCGCTGAAACGGTCTGGAGCAATCGCCCGCCGTCGGGTGTGCTTACTCCCATGGGAACCACGTCTGCGGCCCGCACCGTACGCGCACCGCGCGGAAGCGAAATCAGTTGCAAGGGCTGGCAACAGGAAGCCGTTCTGCGGATGCTGATGAACAACCTCGATCCCGAGGTCGCCGAGCATCCCGAGGACCTCGTGGTCTACGGCGGCACCGGCCGCGCCGCCCGCAGCTGGGCGGCCTTCGACGCGATCGTCGCCACGCTGCGTGACCTCGAGGACGACGAGACCATGCTGGTGCAGTCGGGCAAGCCGGTCGGCGTGTTCCGCACCCACGAGTGGTCACCACGGGTACTGATCGCCAACTCGAATCTGGTTGGCGACTGGGCGAACTGGGAACAGTTCCGCAGACTCGAGGCCGCGGGCCTGACGATGTACGGCCAGATGACGGCGGGCTCGTGGATCTACATCGGCACCCAGGGCATCCTTCAGGGCACCTTCGAGACGTTCGGCGCGGTGGCCCGCAAGAAGTTCAACGGTTCGCTCGCAGGCACCGTCACACTGACCGCGGGCCTCGGGGGCATGGGTGGCGCCCAGCCGCTGGCGGTGACCATGAACGACGGCGTCGCGATCTGCGTGGACTGCGACCCGAGCCGAATCGAGCGCCGCATCGAACACGGCTACCTCGACACCAGCGCGGATTCGATCGACGACGCCCTTCGGCTGGCCGTCGAGGCCCGGGATGCCAAGCGGCCGTTGTCGATCGGACTGCTCGGCAATGCCGCCGAGGTGTTCGCCGAGCTGCTGGACCGCGGCGCGCCCATCGACATCGTCACCGACCAGACCTCGGCACACGACCCGTTGTCCTACCTGCCGGTCGGCATCGAGTTCGAGGACATGAAGAAGATGGCAGACAAGGACCCGGCGTACTTCACCGAGCAGGCGCAGGCGTCCATGGCCAAGCACGTCGCGGCCATGGTGGGCTTCCAGGACAAGGGCGCCGAGGTGTTCGACTATGGCAACTCCATCCGCGATGAGGCCCGAAAGGCGGGCTACGACAGGGCCTTCGACTTCCCCGGCTTCGTGCCCGCCTACATCCGCCCGCAGTTCGAGGAGGGCCTGGGCCCGTACCGAAGGGCCGCACAGTCGGGCGACCCGAAGGACATCGAGGCCACCGACCGCGCCGTGCTCGAACTCTTCCCCGACAACGACCACCTGCGCCGCTGGCTGACCCTGGCGCAGGAGAAGGTCAGCTACCAGGGCCTGCCTGCCCGGATCTGCTGGCTCGGATACGGCGAACGGCACCGCGCCGGATTACGATTCAACGAAATGGTGGCCTCCGGTGAGCTGAGTGCCCCGATCGTCATCGGTCGCGACCACCTGGACTCCGGCTCGGTGGCCTCCCCGTACCGCGAGACCGAAGCCATGCTGGACGGCTCGGACGCGATCGCCGACTGGCCGTTGCTCAACGCGCTGGTGAACACCGCCTCGGGCGCCTCCTGGGTGTCGATCCACCACGGCGGCGGCGTCGGAATGGGCCGCTCCATCCACGCGGGCCAGGTGTGCGTCGCCGACGGGTCGGCACTCGCCGCGCAGAAGCTGGAGCGGGTGCTGACCAACGACCCTGGCATGGGCGTCATCCGTCACGTTGATGCTGGGTACGAGCACGCGGCCCAGATCGCCGCCGACCGCGGCGTGCGAATTCCCATGCAGGAGCATCGATGACGTCGGTGGCCTTCGATGGGCTGTGGGCTTCGATTCTCGACGTCGGTCGTGACGCCGCCAGCGGTGGCTACCGCCGGTTCGCCTGGACCACCGCCGATTTGACGCTGCGGGAGTGGTTCGCAGGCGAGGCACAGCGGCGCGGCATGACGGCCGAGGAGGACCGCAACGGCAACGTGTGGGCGTGGTGGATGCCGGACGGATGGATCGGCGACCCCGTGGGCGCATTCGTCACCGGGTCACACCTTGACTCGGTGCCCGGTGGTGGTGCGTTCGACGGGCCGTTGGGCATCGTGTCGGCGTTCGCAGCCATCGACCTCCTCGTCGCGCGTGGGGTGACCCCGCGCATTCCGGTCGCCGTCGTCGCGTTCTCCGACGAGGAGGGTGGCCGGTTCGGGGTCGCCTGCGTCGGATCGCAACTGTCCACGGGCGCCGTCACTCCCGAGCGGGCACTGGGCCTGCACGACGCCGACGGCATCACGCTGGCCGATGCGCTGACGGCCGCAGGCCGCAATCCCGCCCACGTCGGCCCCGACCCGGAGCTGATCAAGCGCGTCGGGGTCTACGTCGAACTGCACGTCGAGCAGGGCCGCGCACTGGATCTGGTGGACAGGCCCGTCGCAGTGGCGTCGGCCATCTGGCCGCACGGACGCTGGCAATTCACGTTCTGCGGCATGGGAAATCACGCGGGCACCACGCGACTGGTCGACCGGCGCGATCCGATGCTCGCGTTCGCGTCCACGGTGCACGCCGCGCGCGCTCGAGCCACCACGCACGCGGCGGTGGCGACGTTCGGAAAGCTGGCCGTCACACCCAACGGCGCCAACGCAATTCCGTCGCGGCTTCACGCCTGGCTCGACGCGCGCGCCGCCGACGAGAAGACGCTGGCGGCCATGGTCGAGGCGATCGCCGCCGACGCGACCGGATACGCCGAAGCCGATCAGGTCTCGCTGACTGTCGACGTCGAATCCGTCAGCCCCGCCGTCGTCTTTCCCGAGGAACCGCGGGCCCGGATCGTTCGCGCACTCTCGGCGCTCGGAGACGTGCCAGTGCTACCGACGCAGGCCGGACACGATGCGGGGGTGCTCTCTGCAAAGGTGCCAACCGCAATGCTGTTCGTACGCAATCCGACCGGTGTCTCGCACTCGCCAGACGAGTATGCCGAAATCGCCGATTGCCGAAGTGGCGCCGAGGCGCTGGCCGACGTGATGGCCGACTGGGTGACGGGGTGACGCAGTCCTGGTGGTGTGAACACGCCTGGGTGGGCGACGGGGTCGCCGACGGGGTGCTCGTCACCGCGACCGACGGCGTCATCGACACCGTTGAACCCGGCCACGCTCCGGCGGGACAACGCTTGCGCGGCTTGGTGATTCCCGGCCTTGCGAATGCACACTCCCACGCCTTTCACCGTGCGCTGCGCTCGCACACCCAACGCGGTGGCGGCTCGTTCTGGACGTGGCGGGAGTCGATGTACCGCATCGCCGCCCGGCTGACGCCGCAGAACTACCTGGAGTTGGCCAGGGCGGTGTACGCCGAGATGGCGCTGGCGGGCATCACCGCGGTCGGCGAGTTCCACTACGTCCACCACGGTCCCCACGGCGTGCCGTACGCCGATCCCAACGACATGGGCCAGGCGCTGGTGAGCGCAGCCTCCGACGCGGGCATCCGGCTGACCCTGCTCGACACCTGCTACCTGTCTGCGGGGCCAGCTGGCGCGCCGCTGGAGGGCCCGCAGCTGCGGTTCGGCGACGGCGACGCGGAGCGCTGGGCCCAGCGGACCGATGCGCTTCGGTCGGAGACCAAGCAGCACGACCACGTACTCGTCGGCGCCGCAGTGCATTCCGTGCGGGCCGTGCCCGCGGACCAGCTGGGCCGGGTCGCCGCATGGGCCGACGCGTACGACGCCCCGCTGCACGTCCACTCGAGCGAGCAGGTCGCCGAGGTCGAGCAGTGCCTGGCCGCCAACGGCTGCACGCCGACGGCGCTGTTGCGCGAGCATGGCGTGCTCGGCCCTCGCACCACCGCCGTACACGCGACGCATCTGACCCAGCAGGACATCGCCGACCTGCACGCCAGCGCCACCGGCGTCTGCTTCTGTCCCACCACGGAACGAGATCTCGGCGACGGGATCGGGCCGGCCCCCGCCCTGCTCGACGGACCGGGGCCGTTCAGCCTGGGCACCGACAGCCACGCGATGATCGACCTGCTCGAGGAAGCAAGGTCCGTCGAACTCAACGAGCGGCTGGCGCGTCAGAAGCGTGGCGCCATCGTCGCCTCCCGACTGCTCGACGCCGCGACACGGGACGGCCAGCGCGCGCTCGGCTGGGCGAACGCAGGCCGACTCGAGGTCGGTGCGCGGGCCGACCTGGTCGCCGTCGACCTCGAGTCCGTGCGCACCGCAGGCGGAGGGGCCACGCCCGAGAACGTGGTGTTCGCGGCCTCAGCCGCCGACGTGACCGACGTCGTGGTCGACGGGCGCACCGTCGTCACCGACCGGCAACACCACCGCGTGCCGGGCGTCGGAGGCGCGCTGGCGGACACTATCGGCATGCTGTGGGAGACCCCATGACCGTGCTCTACGACGACATCGGTGAACTCGTCACCAACGACCCGTCGGTCGGCGACGGCACCACACTCGGCGCGCTGACCAAGGCAGCCGTGCTGGTCGACGGCGACCGCATCACCTGGATTGGGCCGAAAGCCGAAGCACCCGAGGCGGATCGACGGATCGACTGTGCGGGCGCCAGCGTGTTGCCCGGGTTCGTGGACAGCCACGCCCACCTGGTGTTCGCGGGCGACCGGTCCGCCGAATTCGCCGCCCGCATGAGCGGCACGCCCTACGACGGCGGCGGCATCGCCACCACGGTGGCGGCCACCCGCGCCGCCTCCGACGACCTGCTGGCCGCCAACGTGGCCCGGCTTGCCAACGAACTGCACCGCGGCGGCGTCACCACCTTCGAGACCAAGAGCGGCTACGGGCTGACGACCTTCGACGAGCAGCGCAGTCTGGAACTTGGTGGCAAGTTCACCCCAGAGACGACGTTCCTCGGCGCCCACGTGGTTCCGCTCGACTACCGCGACGACCGCGAGGCCTACGTGCGGCTGGTGGCTGGCGACATGTTGGCCGCGTGCAAGGACCACGCCCGTTGGATCGACGTGTTCTGCGACCGCGGCGCGTTCGACGTCGACGAGGCCAGGTTCATCCTTCAGGCCGGCCGCGACGCGGGGCTCATCCCGCGCCTGCACGCGGGACAGCTCGGCCCCAGCGGCGGCATCCGGCTGGCCGTCGAGCTCGGGGCGGCCTCGGTGGACCACTGCACCTATGCCACCGAGGCCGACATCGCTGCGCTGGTCGGGAGCGACACCGTTGCCACCCTGCTGCCCGGCGCCGAATTCTCCACGCGCGCACCGTGGCCCGATGTCCGCCGATTCATCGATGCGGGGGCCACCGTCGCGCTGGCCACCGACTGCAACCCCGGAAGCTCGTACACGACGAGCATGGCGTTCTGCATCGCGGTGGCCGTGCGCGACATGGGGTTCACCCCCGCGGAGGCGGTGTGGTCGGCGACCGCGGGCGGTGCGAAGGCGCTGCGCCGCGACGACGTCGGCGTGCTCGCCGTCGGCCGCCGCGCCGACTTCATCCGGCTCGACGCGCCGTCCTTCGTCCATCTGGCCTACCGGCCCGGTGTGCCGATCGTCGCCGACGTCGTCGTCGGTGGCGTCAGCGCAGCCCGCCAGCTCCGCGAGCAGACGCAAACTCCCCTCAATGTGCGCGATTGAGGGGAGTTTGCGTCTGCTCGCGCAGGGAACTCAGCCCGCGGCTCGCGCCAACCGCTCACTGACGACCCGGACGGCCTGGACGACCTCTGGCGGCCCGAGCACTTCGAACTCGCAGCCCGGCATTGCCAGCCACGGCACCATGCGCTCGGGGTCATCGGCCCCGGTGGTCATGATGCACGCGTCGGGGCCGTCCGCTTCGAACTCGACGGACGCGGCCGAGAAGACCTGTGCCACAACGTTTTGCGGGGCGTGATACCGCACCCGGGCGACGTATCGGTAGGGCGATGCGGTGATCGCATGCTGGACGTAGCTGGCCGCGTCGGGCGCGTCCCGCTGGACGAACGTGCTCCCGAGCGCGCGGACGTCGGACATCCGGTCAAGCCGCAGGCTGCGCCAGTCCAGCTTGTCACGGTCGTAGGTGAGCAGGTACCAGCGCCTGCCGGTCGTCACCAGTTGGTACGGCTCGAGCCTGCGCTGGGTCTCGTTGCCGCGGATGTCCACGTAGCCGGCGCTGACGTGCTCGTGATCGCGACAGGCGCGCGCCAACGTCATGAGCACGTCGGGTTCGACCGGAGTGTCGGGCTGGCCGGAGGTCAGGGTGACGGTCGCGTCGTGCACCGCGGAGACCTGCGCGCGCAACCGGGCGGGCATGACCTGGTCGAGCTTCGACAGCGCCCGCAAGGCCGACTCGCCGACGCCCGCCACGCTGCCCCCGGCCGCGACCCGCAGGCATACGGCCATGGCCACGGCCTCTTCCGGATCGAGCAGTAACGGGGGCAGTGCCGCCCCCGCGCCCAGTTGGTAGCCGCCGCCGTGGCCCTTGCTGGCGTGCACGGGATAGCCCAGGTCACGCAGGCGGTCGACGTCGCGGCGCACGCTGCGGCCCGTCACCCCAAGCCGTTCGGCGAGTTCCTCTCCACTCCACACGCGACGCGACTGCAGCAGGCCGAGAAGTTGCAGCACCCGGCTGGTGGTTTCCGACATGTCTGACAGTCTGTCGCACTCATAGGACAGAACCTGTCCTATGGAGCTGCGAGGGTGGGTTCATGACCAAGCAACTGGCCGCTCAACTGGCCGAACAGCTGGACTTACATTGGCGCACGGCCCTGCGTCCCCGCCTCGACGGGCTCACCGACGACGAGTACTTCTGGGCGCCGGTGCCAGACTGCTGGACCCTTCGTGGCGACGGCGCGCGCATGTTCCCAGACTTCGCATATCCGCCGCCGAAGCCCGAACCCTTCACCACCATCGCGTGGCGCTTGGCGCACGTCATCGTCGGCGTGCTCGCGGTGCGGGCCCACTCCCACTTCGACGGCCCGCCCGCCGACTACCAATCCTGGAACTACGCCACCGACGCGGACACGGCACTCAGGCAACTCGACGACGCCTACCGCTCCTGGCACGACGGGGTACTCGGACTCGACGACGCCGCGCTGGCGCAACCGTGCGGACCGGCCGAGGGTCCGTACGCCGACGAGCCGATGACGACGCTCGTGTTGCACATCAACCGCGAAGTGATTCACCACGGAGCCGAAATCGCCTTGCTCCGCGACCTTTACCTCCACACCAACAAGAAGGAGAACTGAACATGGCTGCCATGCCACCACCCATCGCCGACGAGCGTGCGGGCCTCAAGGAGTACGTCGCTGCGCAGCAGTACGCGTTCCACACCGTGGCTTTCGGACTCACCGACGAACAAGCCCGGTCGACGCCGTCGGTGAGCGCCATGTCGATCGGCGGGGTGATCAAGCACGTCACCCACTGCCAGCACGGGTGGATGCAGCGGGTGGCCGCCGCGCCCGAACTCTGTGACATGGACAAGATGCCGATGGAGGACCAGCAGTCGGTTTACGAAGACGAGTTCGTCATGCGGGAGGACGAGACGTTGGCGGAATTGCTGGCGAAGTTCGACGAACAGAACGCCGAGACCATTCGCCTGATCGAGACGACGGATTTGGGCGCCGCGGTGCCGATTCCGCAGCAGGTGCCCTGGTTCCCGAAGGACGTACCCGCGTGGTCGGTGCGCTGGGTGATCTTCCACGTCATCGAGGAGTTGGCCCGCCACGCCGGCCAGGCCGACGTCATCCGCGAAACCATCGACGGCGCAACGATGTACGAGCTGCTGGCCGGCCTAGAGGGCTGGGACGTGACGCCGTGGCTCACCCCGTGGGGCAAAGCGCCCGTCAGCAGCTAGGGGCTGCGGGTAGAACTGATACGTGGACACCCGAAGCGGGACGGCGCCCTGCGGGGATTCCTCTTCACCGGTCGAGCTCTTCTACGAGGAGCTCGGCGACCCGTCGCATCCCGCCGTCCTGCTGATCATGGGGGTTGGCGCGCAGCTGCCGATGTGGCCCAATGGCTTCTGCGAGCGGCTGGTCGAGCGGGGGCTGCGGGTCATCCGGTACGACCACCGTGACATCGGCCTGTCCACGAAGCTGCACGGTCAGCGGGCCACCGGAGGAATCGTCCCCCGGGTGATGCGCTACATGGTCGGCCGGACCAGCTCGGTGCCCTACACGCTGGTCGACATGGCCGACGACGCGAAGGGCCTGCTCGATCACCTCGGCATCGAGCGGGCCCACGTCGTCGGGGCCTCGATGGGCGGCATGATCGCCCAGGTGCTGGCGGGCAGCCACCCCGATCGGGTGGCGTCGCTCGGCCTGCTGATGACGAGTTCGGGCAAGGCCTTGTCGGCGTTGCCGACGTGGCGGGTGATCAAGCTGGCGTTCGACCCGCCCGCGAAGGACGCAGCGCAGGAGGACAAGGTCGCCTACGAGGTGCGCAACATTGCGATCATCAACGGCCCCAACTTCCTTCCCACCGACGAGCAGCTACGCGATCGCGTCGAGACGCTGACGGCGCGCAGCGACTATCCGCAGGGCGGGTTGCGTCAGTTCGACGCGATCCTTGGCACCGGCAGCCTGGTGCGCTATGCCCGACGCATCACCGCTCCAACCGTGATCGTCCATGGTTCGCACGATCCAATGATGCGAATCCGCAACGGCCGCAGCCTCGCTCGCATCGTCAAGGGGGCACGGTTCGTGGTCGTCGACGGGATGGGCCACGATCTGCCTCGGCCGGTGTGGCGCCCGGTCGTCGACGCCTTGACGGAGAACATCGGCAACGCCGCGTCGCGCTAACGTCCTCACACGCCCGGCAGTATCCGGGTCAGCGCGCAATCGACGATCGAATCGAGGTCGGAGCCGAGTCGGCCCGCCAGCCATTGATGGACGAGTTCGGTCAACGCACCGGTGTACAGCGCCGCCGCGACCCTTGCGGCGATCGGGTCCGCGTCGGCATTCACCCGCTCGTCGTCCTCGACCACCATCTGGAACAGCAGATCCTGAGCGGCGGTCCGGCGCTCGGCGAGCGCGGAGTTGGCGCGCCCGTCGGTGAACATACGCGCCCGCGCCGCGGATCGGCCGCACTGAACCACAGCACCGCCCGGATGCCTGCGCGGGTCTGAGCCTTCCGGTCCTCGTCCGCTGCCATCATCGCTTCGCCGACGACTTCGCCCAGCTGCATCGCGACGTGGTCGTACACCGCCCCGAGGAGCTCGTCGGTGGTGGCAAAGCTTTCGTAGAAGTAGCGCGAATTGAGCTCGCATACCCGGCACACCGACCGCACGGTCACGGCGGCCTCGCCTTCGAGGCCGAACAGCGTGTAAGCGGCCTCGACCAGGCGGGCCCGACGCTCGGCGCGCCGGTCGCTGAGCGGCACTCCCGCCCATCTGGTCGGACTCGTCATTGGCTCAGCCCTCGAACGAAGTCGGAAATCTGGTGACGGTGATACCCACTGAGTGGAGTGACAACAACCGTTGCCAAAGTATCCATCAGAGAGGTCGTGCTGCAGCAACGATTCGATCGCAACGTCCGTAAACCCTACTTCCGCGGGATGGAATTCGGGGGCCCCTCGGGAGCCCCCGGCTGGTTCGGTCCAGGGTGGCGGCCGGTACGACGGTGCCGCACACGCTGCCGACACACGTGGCCGCGAGAAGTCGAGCACAGCTACGGTAGACGGGCCGCCAAGAGCGCCGCCATGGCGTTAGCGTGAGCAATGGAGAACTCCGAGCGCGGTCAAGGAGCGCCGCAAGGCACTCGAAAAAGAGCAGCCCGACGGCAAATGACGAACGCCCGGCGACGTTGCCCGTGCGCTGGATCTTCATCGGTGTCGGATGTGACGGGGCGCACACGAAATTTCCACCGACCGGCCGCTTTTGAGAGACTGCAGGGATGAGTACCACTAAGCACCGCGAGGTAGCCAAGCTGGACCGGGTGCCATTGCCGGTCGAGGCTGCCCGGATCGGGGCGACGGGGTGGCAGCTCACGCGCACCGGCGCACGGGTTGTCACGAACCTGATCGGCCGCGGTTCCCTGCAGCAGAAGATCGTCAGGCAGCTCCCTCAGGCCTTCTCCGACCTCGGCCCCACCTACGTGAAGTTGGGTCAGATCATCGCGTCGAGCCCCGGCGCGTTCGGCGAGCCGCTGAGCCGCGAGTTCCGCAGTCTGCTCGACCGGGTGCCGCCCGCCGATTCGACCGAGGTGCACGAACTCTTCAAGGAAGACCTCGGCGACGATCCCGCGAACCTGTTCAAGACGTTCGACGAGCAACCGTTCGCCTCGGCGTCCATCGCGCAGGTGCACTACGCGACCCTGCACACCGGCGAGGAGGTGGTCGTCAAGATCCAGCGGCCCGGTATCCGGCGTCGAGTGGCCGCCGACCTGCAGATTCTCAAGCGCGGCGCGCAGCTGGTCGAATTGGCCAAACTGGGTCGCCGTCTGTCGGCCCAGGACGTCGTCGCCGATTTCGCCGACAACCTTGCCGAAGAGCTCGACTTCCGGCTCGAGGCACAGTCGATGGACGCGTGGGTGGCCCACATGCATGCCTCGCCGCTCGGCAAGAACATCCGGGTGCCGCAGGTGTATTGGGATCTGACGAGCCAGCGGGTGCTGACGATGGAGCGCATCCAGGGCGTCCGCATCGACGACGTCGCCGCCATCCGCAAGGCCGGCTTCGACGGCACCGAACTGGTAAAGGCGTTGCTGTTCAGCTTGTTCGAGGGCGGCTTGCGGCACGGCCTGTTCCATGGCGACCTCCACGCGGGCAACCTTTACGTCGATCCCGACGGCAAGATCGTGTTCTTCGACTTCGGCATCATGGGCCGAATCGACCCCCGCACGCGATGGCTGCTGCGTGAGTTGGTGTACGCGCTGCTGGTCAAGAAGGACCATGCCGCTGCGGGCAAGATCGTCGTATTGATGGGCGCGGTCGGCAATGTGAAACCGGACGGGCAGGCCGCGAAAGACCTTGCCGCCTTTGCCACTCCACTCACGTCGAAGTCGCTGGGCGACCTCGGGTACGCCGAGATCGGCAAGCAGCTTTCGGCACTCGCCGATGCCTATGACGTCACGCTGCCCCGCGAGCTGGTGCTCATCGGCAAGCAGTTCCTCTACGTCGAGCGCTATATGAAGCTGTTGGCACCGAAGTGGCAGATGATGAGCGACCCGGCGCTGACGGGCTACTTCGCCAACTTCATGGTCGAGGTCAGCCGCGAACACTCCGACGAACTCGACGCTTAACCATTTCCACCACACCCGTTGTCGCTGCAAGTTAGGCACTCCGAAAGGCCCTTCCGACACTGCGGCCTTTGCGACCGCAAGTG
Organism: Mycobacterium sp.; assembly: GCA_025966225.1. Taxonomy (GTDB): domain Bacteria; phylum Actinomycetota; class Actinomycetes; order Mycobacteriales; family Mycobacteriaceae; genus Mycobacterium. The sequence goes on from JAOPVI010000309.1 coordinate 21,924, forward strand.
GAATTCTCGCTCGACGGGGGGCGCCTATACCCTGGGAGCACGCAGCAAACCGGGGGGTTTTGTCAACACATCGCCCCCGCTGAATTGGAGGCCGTCATGGACGTCCGAACCGGCACCGCACGCTCGGGTGACTTGGACATCTACTACGAGGACATGGGCAACCCCGGCGACCCAGCCGTGTTGTTGATCATGGGGCTCGGCGCGCAATTGTTGATGTGGCGCGAGGGGTTCTGCGAGCGGCTCGTGAATCAAGGTTTGCGGGTCATCCGTTACGACAACCGCGACGTCGGACTCTCCAGCAAGGTCGAGGGCCGTCACACCGGCGCCCCTTTGCTGCCCCGGCTGGTCCGGTCCTACTTCGGCAAGCCGAGCCAGGCCGTCTACACCTTGGAGCACATGGCCGACGACGCCGCCGCGGTCCTGGACCACCTGCACATCGAGCGGGCCCACATCGTTGGCGCTTCGATGGGCGGCATGATCGCGCAGATCTTCGCCGCCCGTTATCAGGACCGCACCAAGACGCTCGCGGTGATGTTCTCGAGCAACAACAAGTCACTGCTGCCGCCTCCTGGACCCCGCCAGTTGCGTGCGGTGACGACGCGGCCGAAGGACACCTCGCGAGAGGGCGTGCTCGCAAATGCCGTGCGCGTCACTAAAATCATCGGCAGTCCGGGCCATCGCGCGCCTGACGACAAGATCCTGGCCGACGCCGTCGAAGGCTACGAACGGACGTACTACCCGGCAGGCATCGGCCGACACTTCGCGGCGATCATGGGCAGCGGGAGCCTGCATTCTTACGACAAAATGATCATCGCCCCAACAGTGGTGATACACGGCCGCGCGGACAAGCTGATGCGGCCGTCTGGCGGACGCGCGGTCGCGAAGGCAATTCGTCGCTCTCGCCTGGTGCTCTTCGACGGAATGGGCCACGATCTGCCCGAGCCGCTATGGGACGACATCGTCGGAGAGCTCAAGACGACGTTTGCTGAAGTGCCGTGAGCAGTGGTGCCCAGGTTCCACGGCGCAGGCCAAACCCGTACAATCACCGGGAATTCATCAGCGCTTGACGAGTCATTGGCGATTTCTGCCGAGCACTGATCTTTTGGAGAGGCGCACCATGGCCAAACCCACGCGCAAGCCCGTCTTGAAGCCACACTTCGCCGACGTGCAGGCGCACTACGACCTGTCCGACGATTTCTTCCGGTTGTTCCTCGACCCCACGCAGACCTATAGCTGTGCATACTTCGAGCGCGACGACATGACCCTCGAAGAGGCCCAGGTCGCCAAGGTCGACCTGGCGTTGGGCAAGCTGGGCCTCGAGCCCGGCATGACGCTGCTCGACGTCGGCTGCGGCTGGGGTTCGACCGTGCTGCGGGCGATCGAGCGCTACGACGTCAACGTCATCGGCCTCACGCTCAGCGAGAACCAGAAGGCCCACGTCGAGACCGAGTTCGCCAAGCACGACAGTCCGCGTTCCAAGCGAGTACTGCTCAATGGCTGGGAGCAGTTCGACCAGCCCGTCGACCGGATCGTGTCAATCGGCGCCTTCGAGCACTTCGGCAAGGACCGCTGGGACGACTTCTTCACGATGGCATACAAGGCGCTGCCCGACGACGGTGTGATGTTGCTGCACACCATCACGGCGCTCACCCTTCCGCAGATGACCGCGGCGGGTCTGCCGCTGACGTTCTCGATCGCGCGGTTCGTGAAGTTCATCCTCACCGAGATCTTCCCGGGCGGATATCTGCCGACCACCGAGATGGCGGGCGAGTTCGCGACGAGGGCCGGATTCGAGCTGACCAGGACGCAGTCATTACAGAAGCATTACGCCAGGACGCTCGACACCTGGTCGGCTGCGCTGCAAGCGCACAAGGACGAGGCCATCGCGGTGCAGTCCGAAGAGGTTTATGACCGCTACATGCACTACCTCACCGGCTGCGCCAAGGGCTTCCACGAAGGCTACATCGACGTCTGTCAGTTCACGCTGGCAAAGTAAGCCCAGCTACCGCGGGTAACATTCAACCAACGCTGCGGCGTTGACATCGAATTCCTCTAGACCTTGGGATGCCGACGAACCACTCGGAAGGCGGACCATTCATGGGCGAACTCACTCCTCACTTCGAGGACGTGCAGTCGCATTACGACCTGTCAGACGACTTCTACAGGTTGTTCCTCGATCCCACCCACACGTACAGCTGTGCATATTTCGAGCGCGACGACATGACCCTCGAAGACGCGCAGTTCGCCAAGATGGACCTCTCGCTCGGCAAACTCGGCCTCGAGCCAGGCATGACTCTGCTCGACATCGGATGCGGGTGGGGTTCGACACTGATGCGGGCCGTCGAGCGCTACGACGTCAACGTCATCGGCCTGACGCTCAGCGAGAATCAGTACGCGCACGTGGAAAGGGTGTTCGCCGACTCCACCAACCCGCGCTCCAAGCGAGTGCTGCTGAAGGGTTGGGAGCAGTTCGACGAGCCCGTCGACCGGATCGTGTCGATCGGCGCCTTCGAGCACTTCGGCTTCGACCGCTATCCCGACTTCTTCAAGATGGCCTCCCGGGTACTGCCCGACGACGGCGTCATGCTGCTGCACACCATCTGCGGGGTGTCGATGGAGTACGCCAGGGCCAACGGCGTACCGCTCACCATGGAGCTCGCCCGGTTCATCAAGTTCCTCATGACCGAGATCTTTCCTGGCGGGCAGCTGTGCAAGACCGAGATGGTCGGCGAGCTCGCGGCCGACGCCGGCTTCACGCTCGCCAGAACGCAGTCGCTGCAACCCCACTACGCCCGCACGCTCGACATCTGGGCCGAGGCGCTGACCGCCCACCGGGACGAGGCCATCGCGCTGCAGTCCGAAGAGGTCTACGACCGGTACGTGCACTACCTGACGGGGTGCGCCCGGCTGTTCCACTTGGGCCAGGCCGACGTGAATCAGTTCACGCTCACCAAGGGCTGACCTAGCGCGAATTAGGGCCGAATACCTGCCAAACGCTAGGGTGTAGGACTAGTTGCCTACGCATTGAGCGCACGCCGCGTAGCGTGCCACCACAGCACGACCCCCGTAACGTGATCGACTGCCCGCAGCTGCCCGCGAGGAAAGGCCCACCAGGGAAGACATGTCTGATAACTCCACCGGCACCAAGGATATGACTCCTCACTTCGAGGACATACAGGCGCACTACGACCTGTCGGACGACTTCTTCGGCGTGTTCCAGGACCCGACGCGCAAGTACAGCTGCGCCTTCTTCACCGGGCCCGACGCCACGCTGTCCGAGGCGCAGATCGCCAACGTCGACCAGCACCTCGACAGGCTGGACCTCAAGCCCGGCATGACCCTGCTCGAGGTCGGCTGCGGCTGGGGCCTGACACTGCAGCGCGCGATGGAGAAGTACGACGTCAACGTCATCGGTCTGACGCTGAGCAAGAACCAGCAGGCGTACTGCGAGCAACTGCTGAGCAAAGTCGACACCGGGCGCACGTTCGACGTGCGACTGGAGGGCTGGGAGCAGTTCGGCGGCTCGGTCGATCGCATCGTGTCGATCGAGGCCTTCGAGCACTTCGGCTTCGAGCGCTACGACGACTTCT
>JAOPVI010000312.1 GCA_025966225.1 Mycobacterium sp.
GGCTTCAGGTAGGCGCCTGCCGGGGCGCGCTCGGCCTCGGTGTGGGCGAGCTTGCGGGCGGCCGCCCACTCGATGACGAGTAATAGCAGGAAGAACGGCACGGCGAACGTCACCGGATCGTGCATGAGCGGAGGCAACACCCCAGAGAAGAGCCAATCCGCTCCGTGCATGTCCGATACCTCCCATCGGCAGCTTAGCTGCCGATGATCAGCGGAAACTCAAGACGTCGTCACCCCAGGCCTGGCGCAGCGGTTGGTCGAGGTCGGCGACGACGGTGTCGGCCTTGTCGATGACGAGGGCCGCACGATCCGGCCCGCGATAGGGCCTCCAGGTCGGCGCGCCCGCCGGGCCGCTGGGTTCGCCGTGCTTGGCGAAGTTCAGCCATCGCGTCCGCATGCGCTGGGACACGCCCTCTCCGGTCCGCAGCCCGCCGAGCTTGAACGTCGGATCCCTAGGTCCGGCAACCAGATTGCCCCACACGTACGGTAACTCGGTGGCGTGGGCGCCCCCGAGTCGGAGGAGCCGGAGCATCGGCGTCGCCCAGTCGAATCGGTAGAGGTAGACAGGCGCAACGGCGCTGTGCCCCTCGGCGAACCACAGCGACGGCATGCGGAAGCCGATGTCGCGTGCCACCCCCATGCCCGGGGCCTTGCCCCGACCACGGTAGGTCGAGCCCAGTTTCGCTTCGCTGGGTAGCTGCGCGCCGGGCTGTTCTGCGGCGATCTCGGCGAACATGGACCTGATGGCCTCGGGTGTGATCGGCATCAACGGCGACTTCATCCAGCGGAACAGCGCGGCCTCGTGCTCGTTGGTGCCGATGATCAGGGGTACCGGGTGAGTGCGCCCCTCGCGCGCCGACCTGACCGGATAGTCGGGTACGACGTCGCCGTCGACGACGGGCGCGAAGGCGAGCGTGCCAGGGGTACGCAGCGGCACCTCGTCGAACAGCTTCTTGGAGGCGGCCAACAGGTCCGCCGTGGGTGCGTGGACCAACTGGTCGGCGTCCCCAGGCGCCACCCCGAGGTCCTCCAAATATGTTTCGGCGAGCGCGCGCGACCGGCTGGAATCGTAGACCGACGTGGCCGGCGAGCTCTGCGCGATGGCGGCCGAGAAGAGGCCCGCGGCCTCGGGGCTGGCCAGCAGGGTGGTGACGATGCCTGCGCCCGCCGATTCGCCGAAGAGCGTGACCTTGTCGGGCGCTCCGCCGAACGCCGCGATGTTGTCGCGCACCCACTGCAGTGCGAACAGCACGTCGCGCAGCCCGAGATTGGTGTCGAACGTCGTTCGCGGCGTACTGAACCCGGACAGGTCCAGGAAGCCAAACGCGCCAAGCCGATAGTTGAGCGTGACGATGACCGCGTCGCCGCCGCGGGCCAGCACTCGCCCGTCGTACAGCGGTTGGGCACCCGAGCCCAGGATGTAGGCACCCCCGTGCACCCACACCATCACCGGTTTTCCGTCGCCTGGACGGGAATCCGACGAACACCACACGTTCAAAGTCAGGCAGTCGTCACCCTGTCGCGCGCCAAGGTCGATCGGGATCCGCGGGTCGGTGGGCTGCGCGCAGACCGGACCGACCCGCGTCGCGTCGGCGGGTTCGGTCCAGGCCGTCGGAGGCTGTGGCCGCCGCCACCGCAGCTCCCCTACCGGGGCCGCTGCGTAGCGAATTCCCTTCCACGACTTGACCGTACCGTCGTCGCTGCCGCGGACGGGCCCGTCGCAGGTGTCGATGACGGGCTGGTCGACCGAGCTGGGGTCTGGGGTCTCGGCCGTCACTTCTGCTTGCGACCGCTGGCCTCACGGCGGTCGTCCTCGGAGAATCCGGCCACTGCGGCTCCGGCCGGGGCGGCCCGCTTTCGAGACACGTACGCACTGGTGGAGGCCATCGCATTCACCGCGCCGCCGTCCTCGGAGCTCCAGGTCATCGACTTGTCGGACGAGAAGCCCAGTGCTGTGCCCACCGCGACAGCGTCCATGTTGGCACCCAGGAACAGGAAGTCCCAGGCGAATTCGGTTTCCTGGCGCTTGATGGCCGCGGTTATGGCTTCATGCGTCCATTCCCTGCTCGAGTTCTCGTGGCCGTCGGTGAAGACGACGACGATCACATTCCCGGGGCGCGCTTGTTCGGGTAGGGCGGCCAACTCCGCACCCACGTCTGTGATCAACCGACCGAGGGAGTCGTACAGCGCGGTCCCGCCACGCGGCTGCAGCTCGAGCCGTGGTACCACGGCAATGGACTTGTTGGCGTAGACCACGTCGTATTCGGTGTCGAACTGCGCCAGCGTCACGACGGCCTCGCCCGGCTCACCACGCTGCGAGTCGATGAAGGCGTTGAAACCGCCCTCGGTGTCGGACTTGACCGTCTCCATGGAGCCGGAACGGTCGAGCAGAACGGCGATGAGCGTCCGCTGGGGGTCCGTCATGTGGTGCTCCTCGAGGTCGATCGAATGGAAGTGCACCCAGGCTACTCGCGGGCTCGGACAAACCATCTGATCAGCGGATATGGCGCCGGGTTGGGGCAAAGCCGCGGCAGAAACATTCTCGCTGGTCGCAATTCTGGGTGCCGCGGCCTGCCGTCCGTAGCGTCCCCCGGCATGACCCTAGAGCTCACCACCACCGCTCCCCTGCTTGCGTCAGCGCAGGCCGCGTTGCTTGCCGCGGATTCCGTGGCGGCCGAGCTCGCGGTGGGCAGCGCCGAACGAGAGCGCGCAGGGACGGCACTCATCCCGCAACTCCGGCAGGTCGCCGATGCGGGCCTACTTGGCATCTCGGTACCGGTCGAGCACGGCGGCCCGGGGCTGCCCCCGTCGACCACCGTCGAAGTGCTTCGCCGCGTGGCCCGCGGCGATTGCGCGGTCGGCCAACTGCTGTTGTCCCACTTCGTGATCGCGCAAGCCATCTCGGGGCTTGGACACCAGGAACCCGCACCGACGATCTACGGGGACATCCTGGCAGGGGCGCAACTGGGGAACGCCACCGCCGAACGCGGCACGAAGACCGCGCTGGATCGTCGCACCACGGTGACCCCGAGGGAGGACGGGACCTGGTTGCTCAACGGCACCAAGTACTACGCCACTGGAGCGCTCGGCGCGTCGTGGCTCGCGGTTGCGGCCGTGGTCGGGCGGCGTGAAGACGAGACGGCGACGGTATTCGTCCGCCCCGACCAGGCGGGCGTCACCTTGAATCTCGACAAGTGGTCCGCATTCGGACAGCGCGGCACGGCGAGCGGTGAGGTTCGACTCGACGACGTCGTCGTCGACGGCGCATTCGTGATCGAGGAGGGCAGCCCGCCGGACCCGTTGACCGGCCCGCCGACGGTCCTTGGCGCATTCGACCAGGCGCTGCACGCGGCCATCGACATCGGAATCGCAAGGGCCGCACTCGAAGACGGCGCCGAGTTCGTCCGCACCAGGTCCCGGCCGTGGAAGGAAGCGCTCGACGCAGGCTTCGAACGCGCCGACGAGGAGCCGCACGTCGTGCGTCGGTTCGGCGAATTCACGGCCCGGCTCTATGCGCTCGAGGCCCTGCTGTCCAGCGGCACGGCGATCATCGACGACGCCTACGCACAGCCGGAGCTGTCGCGAGCCGCCGCGTCGGAGGCTACGTTGGAGGTCGCGGCCGCCAAGGCACTGGCGCAGGAGTTCGCAGTCGAGATCGCCAGCGGCATATTCGAATTGACCGGCACCTCGGGTACCGACGGAGAAGCCAATCTCGACAGGCACTGGCGCAACGTGCGAACGCATTCGCTGCACGATCCGGCCCGCTGGAAGTACGTCCACCTCGGCAACCACACCCTGCACGGCGACCGCCCGCCGCGGCTGGGCCTCGTGTACTGAGAGTCGTTCGACACCAGGGTGGCGGCCCTGGCCTGATCGAGGCCCCGGTGGTAGACATGGATAGGCCATTGTCACATTCCTACCGCGGGGGTGGTCATGGACGGGTTGCGTCGGCGCATCATCGCCGACTTCGAAAAGGGTGCGGGCCGCCACGACGACCCCGAGGTGTACGGCGGCCCACCGGGTGATCCCGGGCTGATCGGGCCGGGCAGCATCTCCTGGGAACTCAACGCCGATCTCGCATCGGTGTCGCAGGCCGGACTGCCCGCGATCGTGCTGGAGATCCTGCACCCGTCCGTCGTCGCAGGCGTTCAGGACCTATCCAACTACCGGCAGGACCCCTTCCAGCGGGCCCGCGCGACGCTCGGATACGTCCTGGCCACGACGTTCGGCAACACCGCGGCAGCCACCACCCTCATCGACCGTGTTCGTCACGTGCACTCGTACGTCAAAGGCACCCGGCCCGACGGTGTCGGGTACGACGCGCTTGACCCGGAGTTGCTCGCCTGGGTGCACACCTGCATCCCCTGGATGATCATGCGCACCTTCGAGCACACCAATCGGCCGCTTGCGCGCGAGGAACGCGACCGGTACCTATCCGAGCAGGCGTTGATCGGGAGGATGGGCGGCGGGGAACCGGTGCCGACGACGTCCGCCGAACTCGACGACTACGTCGCCGACATGCGTCCCAAGCTGAGCGTCAACGCCCAGACCCGCGAGTTCGTCGACTTCCTGCTGACTTCGCCCTTCTTCCCTGCGCTGCCGGACGCAATGGACCGTCAACTGCACCGGTTCGCGGTGTTCGCTGGGATGAGCCGAGCCCCGCACTGGGCACGTGAACTCATCGGGTTCGACCGCCCGTCGGCGCTCACCCGGCGGCTCATCGAACCGGCGCTGCAGGCCGATGCCCGGAGACTGCGTTGGGCCTTCGGAACGCCTCGCTTCGTGGAAATGGCGACGGCAAGGGCGTCGGGCGCCGCCATCCCGGATGCGGCGCCTGCCGTGCCGACAAGCGAGTCGGCGTGATCGACGCGCAACTGATCGAGGTCGTCGGTGCGGCCGCCGCGGACGTCGTCGACGAAGCGGCCGACCGGACCAGTCAACGCATCCTCGACGCGGCGCTGAATGAAGCTGCGGCCGTTGGGCTGCAACGGATCACGGTCGAGGACGTCGTCCGTCGGGCCGGCGTCTCACGGATGACGGTCTACCGTCGCTACCCGCGTCGCGACGATCTGGTTGCGGCACTGGTGCGCAGGGAGACCCAGCGCTTCCTCGGCGCGGTCGCCGACGCCATCGACGCTGCCGAGGACCCGAACGAAGGCGTTGCGGAGGCGTTCATCGGCGCGGTGCGCTTCGCCCGCGAGCATCCAATGCTGAAGCGTGCCGCGGCGGCGGACCCCACCCCCATCGCCGATTGGGCGGAGCTACTGGACATGGGCGCGGCGTTCATCGCCAACCACATCCATGGGGACGCGCCGGGGGCGCCGCAGCAGGAGGTGCGGTGGGTCGCCGACGTGTTCGCGCGACTGTTCTTCACCTACGTCTCGGCGCCGCCCACCGATCCGGACTTCCGCGACGACGCCGAATTGGGCAGATTCGCACGCGAAGTCCTAACGCCGATGGTGGCGCGCGCGCACGCTCGACTAGGTTGATGCGGTGCATACGTGGGCGTTGCTGAGCGCCGCCATCGTCACCGAGGTCGCCGCGACGCTGTCGCTCCGCGCATCCCAGGATCACGCCGGGTGGCTGGTGGTCGTCGTCGTCGGCTACGCCATCGCGTTCGTCCTGCTTGCCCTGGTACTGCGGACCGGCGTCGCGGTCGGTGTCGCATACGGAATCTGGGGCGCCTCCGGCACTGCGCTCACCGCGGTGTTGGCCGCAGTCATCTTCCGTGACGCGCTGACCTGGCCCATCGCGGGTGGCATCGCGCTCATCATCGCCGGGGTGCTTTTCGTCGAGCTCGGATCTCATCCGCCTGCAGTGGCTTCCGCGTCGTGACGATGTGGCTCGTGCTCGGCTGCGCGATCTTGGTCGAGGTCTTCGGAACGTTGGGGTTGCGCGCCTCCGACGGTTTTCGGAAGAAGGCCTGGATCGGGCCCGTCGTGGTGGCCTACCTGGCTTCGTTCTATCTGCTGTGGCTCACCTTGGCGCTCGGCATGCCGATTGGCATCGCCTATGGCGTGTGGACGGCATGCGGCGTCGCGCTCGTCGCTGTGACCGCCCGCTATCTGTTCCGCGATCCGCTGACGACCAAGATGATGATCGGCATCGGTCTGATCGTGGCGGGCGTGCTCACGATCGAACTGGCCGGCGTCGTCCACTGAGCACCCCGGACGAAGCGATGATGGCCAGTCCGGCGAGGGGAACGAGCAGCAGGCCGACCCTTAGGCTCGTCGCATCGGCGATCATGCCGACGATCGGCGGAGCACCGACGAATCCGAGCCGCATCAGCCACGCCACGGCCGTCAGCCCGCTCCCCGCACGTAGCCCGGGCAGCCGATCGGCGGCGTGGAAGGCGGCGGGCACGACGGTCGCGACGCCCAGCCCCGCGGCGGCGAAGCCAGCGATGGTGCCGGGCACCGTCGGAACGGCCAGTGCGAGCCCCATGCCCACGGTGGTGAGCAGTCCACCAGCGGCCGCCACGGTGCGCTCACCGAAGCGGTCGACCATGCGATCCCCCACCAGCCGCCCCACGAACTGGAAGCTCAGCAGGGCGAGGTAGCCGAGCGCCGCAACGCCTCCGATGGCACCCAGTTGCTCACCGAGATACAGCGTCGCCCAAGAACTTCCGGCGTCTTCCACGACGGCGCCCGCAATCGCGATGACCACCAGCAGGAACAGCGCGCCGTACACGTGCCGGCGCGGGCGATCGGACACGGGTGCGGTAGCCGGATCGTCGTCCACGTCTGGGCCGATTAGCAGGAACGGATAAGCGGTCAGTGCTACGCCGATGAAGATCACTGCCGACACGCCCAGATGCATTGCGCGCGGGACGTTCAATGCGATCGCCGCGGCGCCCATCGCACCGCCGAGCACCGCGCCTGCCGACCAGACCGCGTGCAGCGAATTGATGATGGACCGTCCGTAGACCCGCTGCACGCGGAGCCCGTGGGCATTCTGTGCGACGTCGGTGACGGCGTCGCACGCCCCGCCGATGAAGAGCGCGACGGCGAGCAGTACCGGAGTGGTCGACGACGCCGCCAAGAAGACCAGCACCGCGATACCGATCGTGCCTGCCACGGCCATCCGAGCCGACGTGAACTTGCGAATGCCCGCACCCGCGGCGAGTCCAGCCACCAAGGCCCCTGCGGGGAAGGCGGCGACGATGATGCCGTAGAAGGTGTTCGACAGGGCCAGGTCGGTCTTGATGCCGGGCAGTCGAGGCACCACGTTGGCGAAGATGGCCCCGTTGGTCAGGAACAGCGCGGCAACCGCGACCCGGGCCCGACGGTCGCCCTTCGAGAGCTCCCGCGCCCGTGCGTCGGGTCTTCCAGAAGCCATGTTCGGCGACGATACTTGGCCGGCAGTACCCAGGCCGGGCGCGAACGCTCCGATACCGGCAAGATTGGCGAAATGACAGAGCTGGCCGCGTCGCTGGTCGAACTGGCCGGCCGCTACGGAGTCGCCACGGGATACGACGACTGGGCCGGTCGCCATCAGATGGTCGCCGAGTCGACCTTGGTGGCCGTACTCACCGCGTTGGGCGTACCCGCGGCTACCGAAGAAGAACGGGCGGCAGGCCTGCTCGCTCACGACCGCGACCATTGGCGGCGCTGCCTGCCGCCGACGATCGTCACGCGGTCGGGGCGTACTTCGTCGTTCTGGGTGCACGTGACGCACGGCGATCCGGTCGGCGTATGGATCCGACTCGAGGACGGCTCGGTTCGTGCGGGACTGCGCCAACTGGAGAACAACAGCCCGCCCACCGACGTGGATGGGCGGTCGATCGGCGAGGCGACGTTCGAGCTTCCCGCCGATCTCCCACTCGGATATCACGAACTCCACGCCCAGGCCGGTTCCGTCGACACCAGCACCAGGCTCATCGTGACCCCCGCGGCGCTGACGCTACCTGCGACGCTCGGGAGCGGGCGGACGTGGGGGCTGGCCACGCAGCTGTACAGCGTGCATTCCGAAAGGTCATGGGGTATCGGTGATTTGACTGACCTCACCGACCTCGCGGTGTGGTCGGCGGCGCGCCACGGCGCCGGGTTCATCCTGGTGAACCCGCTCCACGCGGCGGCGCCGACGGCACCGATGGAACCCTCGCCCTACCTGCCGACGTCGAGGCGCTTCGTCAATCCGCTATATCTGAGGGTGGAGGCGATCCCCGAGTTCGCGTATGTGCGCCACCGCAATCGGCTAGCCAAGGCGCGGGCCGTAGCCCAGGCACGTGCGAATGCATCGGAGCTCATCGATCGCGATTCGACGTGGAAGGTCAAGCGCGACGCGTTGAAGAGCGTGTACCGCGTAGAGCGCTCCCCCGGCCGAACCCTCGCCTATGACGCCTACCGGGCGCGCGAGGGCCGCAGCTTGGATGACTTCGCGACGTGGTGCGCGTTGGCGGAGCGCTACGGCAACGACTGGCACGAGTGGCCGGCCGAACTCCGTCACCCCGGTGGCAAAGCCGTCATTGACTTCGCCGCCGCGCATCCCGACGACGTCGACTTTCACCGCTGGCTGCAGTGGCAGTTGGACGACCAGTTGACTCGGGTGCATTCCACTGCGCTTCAGTCTGGGATGGCGCTCGGGGTGATGCACGACATCGCAGTCGGCGTGGACCCCAACGGCGCCGACGCGTGGGCGCTGCAAGACGTGCTTGCACTCGGCGTCGCCGTCGGGGCGCCACCGGACGAGTTCAACCAGCTTGGGCAGGACTGGTCCCAGCCGCCGTGGCGACCCGACCGACTGGTCGAACACGGCTACGAACCGTTCCGCGCCCAGGTCAACGCGGTACTCAGGCATGCCGGCGGGGTTCGGATCGACCACATCATCGGGCTGTTTCGGCTCTGGTGGATTCCGAAGGCGGCCAAGCCCACCGACGGCACCTACATCCGCTACGACCACGAGGCCATGATCGGCATCGTCGCGCTCGAGGCTCATCGCGCGGGAGCGGTCGTCGTCGGGGAGGATCTCGGCACCGTCGAACCCTGGGTGCGGGACTACCTGCGCGAGCGTGGTTTGTTGGGCACGTCGATCCTCTGGTTCGAGCAGGATCCTTGGCGCGACGGCGAGCCCTTGCAGTCGCAGTGGTGGCGGGAGTACTGCCTTTCTGCGGTGACGACGCACGATCTGCCGCCGACCGCGGGCTACCTGGCCGGTGAGCACGTGCGGATTCGCAAGGAACTCGGATTGCTGACGAGGCCAGCCGACGAGGAACTCGCGGCCGATCGAGCCGAGCAGGCCGGATGGCTGGCCGAATTGCGCCGGGTCGGACTGTTGGTTCCGGAGGGCAGGAGCGAAGCGACCGGGGAATGGGTTCCGGAGGGCGAGCCCACCGTCGACGACATCGTGCGCGCGCTATACGAATACCTCGGGCGCACGTCGTCGCGACTGCTCGCGTTGGCGCTCCCGGATGCCGTGGGTGACGTCCGCACCCAGAATCAGCCAGGCACCACCGACGAATACCCGAACTGGCGGGTGCCCTTGGCGGATCCCAGCGGGCGTCGAATGCTGCTAGAAGACGTCTTCGTCGACCCGCGTGCGGACGCGCTCGCCGAGGTCATGCGCAGGGCGGTAACGGCCAGACAGGAGTGACCGAACTTCACGTGAGGGTCCCATCTGCGATATGTTCGCAATGCACCGCGACACCCGGAGGTCACGTGAAGAAGCTTGTAGTGCTGGTGGCAGGCGCCATCGCCGTGGCCTCGGCCGCCCTACTCCACCCGGCCGTTGCCGTTGCGGATCCGTCCTCGCTCAACGTGGTCGGCGAGCCGTACGCCAAGGCGATGGCGATTCTGAAGAGCCAGGGCGCCAAGGGTGTGTTCGGCGGTTCGTTCGGAAGCGACGTGCCTCAATCGGCGTGCATCGTCGACAAGCAGAAGGTCGTCTCCGGCAGCAAGATGATCCTGATGCTGAACTGCACCACGAAGGCCGTGCAGGACGCGACAGCCAGTACGCCCGCGGCTGGCGGCGCCACCGGGGCTGCGCCCGGCGCCCCGGCACCGGCAGCTGGTACTCCTGGCCAGGGTAGCTACGGTGGCCCCATCGGAGTACCCGTCCCGGTCGGATAATGACAACACGCAGTACCAGCGTTCCCACCTAACGTCGTAGACTTCCTCTTGTCACTTCGCCAGGAGGGTGCTCGCCATGCTGCGACCACGTCGCTTCGACACGGAGATCGATCCAGGTCCCGTACAGATCCAGGCCCGCAAGGTCCACTTCGACGTGTCGGCCACCGCGCTGCAGTGGATTCCCAACCACCCCGTCGCCTCGAACGTCATCAGCTTGCTCAACGTCGTGCTGCCTGCCGCTGAACGCTGGTTCGTGGCGACATACGACGAGGCGCTCCCGCTAGTCAAGGATCCCAAGCTCGCCGAGGACATCCGCGGCTTCATTGGCCAGGAGGCCATGCACGCCGAAACTCACGACCAGGTGCTGCGGGACTACATGGTCGCCAGCGGGGTCGACGTGACACCCATCCTCGACCAGATCGAGTACGTCTTCGAAAAGGTGCTCGCCCCGAGCACCTCCTCCGACCCGAAGCGGCGGATGAACCACCTGTGCGACAGGTTGTGGTTGATCGCCGCGATCGAGCACTACACCGCGGTGCTCGGTGACTTCTCGTTGAACTGCGCGTGGGACGACCACGACGCGGACCCGACGATGGTGGACCTGTTCCGTTGGCACGGCAGCGAAGAGGTCGAGCACCGCATGGTGGCGCACGACGTGGCCACCTATTTCCACGACAGCTACGTCGACCGCATCCGGGCCATGATGATGGCCGTCGTGCTGATGGCCGTGTTCTTCCAACGCGGAGGGTGGTACCTGACGAAGTCCGATCCGCAGCTCGACATCGGGTGGTGGAAGATGCAGCGGTTGCGGATGCGGGACTCCAAGCTCGCGTTGCTGCCGCAGTATCGAAAGCTGTTCGGCTCCAACACGTTCATGTACTTCCGCCCGAGCTTCTCGCCCGAGCAGATGGGTTCCACCGCGCAGGCGGTGGCCTATCTCGCCAGCTCGCCTGCCGCCCGCGCGGCTCATCTTTGATGGGGTTCATCGACCGGTTCCGGCAGGCCCCGCCGAGTGCCTTTGGCCGGGTCCGTCACGACTGGTCGATCGGCTTGGCCGACGTGGCGGTGACGGGGCTCTTCGCATTCTCCGGGGCGGTTCGTCACCCTGCGCCCCTGCGCGAGGTCAAGCGGGGCATCGCCCTTGCCGTCGCCGACCGACAGGTGGTCGCGCACGACCAGGACGTGATCGCGCTGACGCTGACCGCGCCGGACGGCGGTCGACTGCCGCGCTGGCATCCGGGTGCACACATCGACGTTCACCTGCCCAGCGGACGGGTCAGGCAATACTCGCTGTGCGGTGACCCGGCCAACCGTGACTCGTACCGAATCGCGGTGCGCCGCATACCAGCCGGCGGGGGTGGCTCGATCGAGGTCCACGACGAACTACCCGTCGGCGCGGCCGTCACCACGAGTGGGCCCCGCAATGCGTTTCCACTCACGATGCCGGGCTACGGGTCGCCGACGCAAAGGTTCCGTTTCATCGCGGGCGGCATCGGCATCACGCCCATCCTGTCGATGCTGGCGGCGGCCGACCGGGTCGGCGTCGACTGGTCGATGGTCTACACGGGCCGCAGCAGGGACAGCCTGCCGTTCCGCGAGGAACTGGCCCGCTTCGGGGGGCGCATCGACGTCCGAACCGATGACGCGTACGGCTTGCCGTCGGCCGCCGACCTGCTCGGCGACTGCCCCGACGGCACGACGGTCTATGCGTGCGGCCCGGCGCCGATGCTGACCGCGATCAGGGCCCAGCTGGTCGGGCGCGACGATGTCGAACTGCACTTCGAACGCTTCGCCGCGCCGCCGGTGGTCGACGGTGCGGAGTTCAACGTCACGATCGCGTCGACCCGGCAATCGATTCTCGTCGGCGCCGACGAGACCATGCTCACTGCGCTCAACCGCGCCCGGGTGCACGCCCCGTACTCCTGTCAGCAGGGTTTCTGCGGCACCTGTCGTACCCGGGTGCAGTCCGGGACGGTCGACCATCGCGACACGCTTCTCACCGACCCCGAACGCGCCAACGGAATGATGCTGATCTGCGTCTCCCGCGCGTCGGCCGACGGGCCTCTCGTGCTTGACCTCTGAGCGGCTTGGCAGCGGACTACTATGCGCCCATGCCGTTGGCCGATGGGATGACTTTCGCCGGCTACACCATCGTGCGGCGGCTGGGTTCGGGCGGCATGGGTGAGGTCTATCTGGCTCAGCACCCACGACTGCCCCGCCAGGACGCGCTGAAGGTGCTTCGCGCCGAGGTCTCTGCGGACGGCGAATATCGCGAACGCTTCGAGCGCGAGGCCGACATCGCGGCCACGCTCTGGCACCCGCACATCGTCGGCGTGCACGACCGCGGTGAGTTCAGCGGCCAGCTCTGGATCGCCATGGACTACGTCGATGGCACCGACGCGGCTCACCTGCTCCGCGAGCGCCATCCCGAAGGCATGCCCGGCCCCGAGGTCGCTGCGCTCATCACCGCCGTGGCGGAGGCGCTCGACTACGCACATCAGCGGAACCTGCTGCACCGCGACGTCAAGCCTGCCAACGTGCTGCTGGCCCATCCCGACTCGCCGGATCAGCGCATCCTGCTTGCCGACTTCGGGATCGCCCGATGGGCCGATGATCCCAGCGGACTGACGGCCACCAACATGACGGTCGGCACGGTGTCGTACGCGGCGCCCGAGCAGCTCATGGGTGGAGTGCTGGACGGGCGGGCGGACCAATATGCGTTGGCGGCCACGGCATTTCACCTGTTGACAGGCGCACCACCGTTTCAGAATTCCAATCCGGCCGTCGTCATCAGCCAGCACCTGAGCGCGACGCCCCCTGCCATCGGGGACCGCCGCCCCGAACTTGCTGCCCTGGACCCGGTGCTCGCCAAGGCGTTGGCCAAGGAGCCCAAGGACCGCTACGAGCGCTGCGCCGACTTCGCGCGCGCCTTGGCCCACCGGATCGGCGACGACGACCGATCCGGCGAGACACGGCTGTCGCACGCCGCGGCGGCCATCCCCACAGCCCGACGGTCGCTACTCCGGGCCGGCGTCATCGTCCCCGCAGTGCTTGCGCTCCTCCTGGTCGTCGCGATCGGCTTCGCGCTGCTGGAGTTGACCAGGGCCGACGACGAGCAGGCGACGTCGCGCACCACCCCGGTTTCGACACCATCGACGACCTCGCGCGTGACACCGTTGCCGCCGCCGCAGCCGCCACCTTCGCCGACCACCACGACCGCGACGACCACCGCGGCCGCGGTCACCCCGGTCGCGGCAATAGGGGCCAACTGTTCGCCCGTGGGTACGACCGCCACCACCGCAGCCGGGCAGGCGGCGTACTGCTCGACGCTGCAGGGCACCAGCACCACGATCTGGTCGCTGAACCAGGGCGACGTGCCGAGTCCGACGGTGACCGTGACGACCGAAGCCACCGATACGCCCTTGCCGACCGAGGAGGAATCGCCGGTACGGGTCTGCATGCAACAGACCGGGCAGTCGCGCCTGCGGTGCATGTTGGACATCCGGCGAAGCAACGGCCGCGCGTGACCGACCTGCTCAAGTTCGCGGTCATCGCTCCGGTCGTGGCGGGGGTGACGGCCGATCCCGGCTGGATGAGCGCCTTCGCGCGGCACGTCGAGTCGTGCGGCTTCGAGTCAATCGTCGCCGTCGAGCACGACGCGGACGGCATCGAACTGTCGCTTGGGCATCTGGTGAGCAAGGTCGACGCGGACCGGGCGGGTCGGCTTGCCGAGCTAGGTGCCGATCGGGTGGTACTCGCGATGCCCCCGGCGTCGGACCTCGGTGAGGCCAAGGACGTGCTGTCGGCCTGCGCCCAACGACTGACGCTGGACGCATGACGATCGCGGTGGCCGATCGGCTCGCGCTTGCCGATCTGGTCCATCTCTACGCTGCCGCCGTTGACGACCGACGTTTCGACGACGTCGTCGAATTATTCACTGACACCGCAGAATTGCGCCTCCCCAATCCTCCCCATCAACTCGATCCGGTCGGCGTGCAGCTTGGCAAACCCGGCGTGCGCGCCGCGATGAACGCCCTGGCCGGCGTCGACCGGACCGAGCACGCGATCGTGGGCGAGGTGTACGCCGCGACGCCCGAGCCGGACTATGCGCTGGGTCGCATCACGTGCGTCGCCCACCACTGGTCGCAGCGGGACGGCCAGGTGACCGATCTGGTGTGGCACCTGCGCTACGACGACGAGTACCTGCGCACGAAGGCAGGCTGGCGAATCAACGGCCGCGCCCTCACCATCAACGCGATCGAGACCCGTCAGGTGCGTCGATTGCGTAGTCACCCGGCAGCGGCGTCGACCGAACCGTTGTCGCGCGACCGTCCCCGGTGAGCTCATCCGTCGGCTGCGAGGTGCTCCAGTAGTCGATCGAGCAACGGCAGCTGGCCCTTCACCAGCTTCGACCGGGCCTCGGCGATGGCGAACCAGCCCACCCGGTCGAGTTCGGGATACTCCCTGATCTTGCCGGAGCCCTTCGGCCATTCCAGTTCGAAATTATTGCTTGTGCTGCGGGAGACATCGAGGTCGCCCCGGATGGCATAGGCCGTAATGACCTTGCCGCCAGGCTGTTTCACAGGCGCCATGTCGAGCCGCGGACCATCCGGCGCGGACGAGCCAAGCTCTTCGCGGAATTCCCGCTGAGCGGCGGCCCACGGATCCTCCTCCTCGGCGTACTCCCCCTTGGGGATGCTCCAGGCGCCGTCGTCCTTGCGTGCCCAGAACGGGCCGCCGGGATGGCCAAGCAGGACCTCGACGCCAACTTCCGTGATCCGGTACAGCAGCAGTCCTGCACTCCGCTTCGGCACGGGGGCCAGCTTAGGCACTGCCGGCGACGCGGCCGACTACATCCTGCGGAGTTGGCTCTCGAGGCGACGATGACGGATGCTGGAGCGGTGACGCGTCCTGGCTCGTTATTCGGGTGGGATCCGTTCCGGCCGTTCGTCGGATTGGCGAATACCGGTGTCTTCGCCGCTCATCTGACCGCGTTCATCACGTTGCGCCAGTTGGTGCTGGGCAGGCGGCTGGGGGTTCGGCTCGACACGGGTGAACTGGTGCTTACGCTGGTCGAGTTCGACTCCCGGGTCGGAATGCGGGGAATGGCGGTCGGGCAGCTCAACGACGTCCGACTGGTCGCTGACCAGGTGCGCTGGAACCAGCACCGCTTCGGCCGGGCGATCGCGGTACTGCACAACGTTCAGCTCCGACCGTCGGTACCGCCGGTCTTGGTGGCCGCGCCAGTCGAGTTGACCCTCGACGTGCCTGCACGCTCACTCGACGAGCTGTTCCGATGGGCGGCCCCGAGGCTGTCGGGTGAGGTCGGCCCCGACGGCGTGGCGCGGCTGCGCTTCGCCAATCGCCGCGAGGCAGGCCACGTCGAAGTGGAGACCCGCCTCGACGGATCGACACTGTGGCTGAAGCCGACGGCCATCACACGACGGCGGCGCTGGAAGTTGCCCGCCCGCACGCCCGCATATCGGGTCCAACTACCTCCGCTGCCACACGGTTTGCAACTGACGGGCGTGGAGTTCGACGCCGACGTCGTGCGGCTGCGCGGCACGCTCCCGGAATGGCGCACGGAGCTGCCGCGAACTCGCCTGGACGACGTGATCGATCAGTTGAGCGTCGTGGGCCGGCCGCTTAACCTGATCTGGCCGAGCAAGGATGCCTGATCGTTTACTAACATTTGCCGTCGTGGCAGATCGCACGTCCCCCCACGCGTTCACTCGCTACGTCGCGATCGGCGACAGTCAGAGCGAGGGCTTGTGGGACGGCGACGACACGGCAGGCGTGCACGGCTTCGCCGACCGGCTCGCGGTGCTCCTGGACTCGCAGCACTCGGGCCTTGTCTACGCCAACCTTGCCGTCAGGGGTAAACGAGTCCGTGACGTCACCGACGAACAGCTGCCCGTTGCGCTGGCGATGGAGCCCGACCTCGTCACCAGCTGCATCGGCATGAACGACGTGACGAGGCCGGGGCGTGCGTTCGGTCGAGCGCTCGCCGACCTGGAGTATCTGCACGATCGGCTGGCGGAATCGGGCGCCACGGTGGTCACCACCACGTTTCCCGATCTGGTGCAGATCCTGCCGGTGGGGCGGCTCATCGCGGACCGCGTGGTGGAGATCAACGAGGTGATCCGAGATGCGGCGGCGCGACACGGCTTCCGGCTCGTCGACCTCTATGGCGCGCCGTCGATGCTCGACCCGGACACGTGGAGCGCCGATCGAGTGCACGGCTCACCGCGGGGGCACGCGCTCTTCGCCGCCGCTGCGGCCGAAGCGTTGGAACTGCCTGGCAGCAACCATGATTGGGCGCGCGTTCGCCCCCACGTGGTACGCCCGGGATTCCGTTCGCGGATGTATTCACAGGCCCTTTGGACGCAGAACCTGTTGATGCCGTGGTTGTGGCGCCACTTCAGGGGGCGCTCCAGTGGCGACGGCCGCGACCCGAGGCGTGGGGCGCTGGCCGGGGTTGAAGGGCTCGCGGACCTGTTCGATCCGGCGTGCTGGTCAGAAGCCGAATAGCCCAAGCGGGAACGGGGTCTGTCCATTTCCGAGCGCGGAAATGGCCCCTGGGCAGAACGCCGAGATCGCGAGCCCGGTGAACATCGTCGCCGGTCCCAGTGACATGCCTGCGGTGTCGGCCACCTTCGCTGCGGCGTCGGCGGCGGTCTGGCCGGGCTGCGACAGCATCGGACACACCGACTGTCCCAGTGCGACCGCGTCCGTCGGGTCAGCGGCGCCCAAGCCTGAGGTGCCGAGCGAGTTGAGGAATGCGTCGTCGGCGGTATCCGCTTGTGCCGGTGCTGAGGCCATCAGCGCACAGGCGACCGCGCAAGCGGTGGCCATGGCGATCCGAGTCGTCGTTTGGAACACAGGCACAGCGTACGGGCGAAGCGTCCCCTCGCCCAATCAGCTAACTCCCTAGATTCCCGTCCATGTCGAGTCCAGTTGTTCGGCCACGTCGATGATCTTGGCCCTGACTGACTCTGGGCTGTCGATCTCACCGGCCACGTGGGCGGCGATGAAGCGCTTGATCTCGTCATCCACTCCCGCGACGATCCGTAGCACCTCCGCCCGCAGGGACTTCGACGTCACGTGAATGGCGATGTCCGACGGCCGCGGCTTGTGCACGTCGAGAATCAACAGCAACGGCTCGGCGGCGAGCGCGGTGGCCCGCAGGGCGATCTCGCCGAACACGATGAACCTCGGCTTGTCGATGCGGAGGTCGATGACCATGTCGATCTCAAGCGGAATGCGGATGGCGAACGTGATCTGCTCGCCGACCTGACGCGTGACTTCCGGCGGCTGGACCTTGACCTTTGCCGTGACCTTGGCGATCTTGCCGGGGCCCTGGGCGATGGGGCCGATCTCGAACCCTTCGCCGGCGATGGCAGCGAGGGCGTCGCCGACGCGTTCCTCGGTGACGGCGATCTCGAAGAATCTCCGGCCGAATTCTTCGTACGTCAGTTGTTCGTGCTCAGGCATGGTGTTCCTACCGTCTCACGTCCGCGGTCTCGGTCGGCACCAGGTGGCCCAATCTCAATCGTCGGCGAAGATCCGGATTCTGGTGATCTCCATGGGCCTGGTCCGCAACTCCGCGATGAGCACGCTGCGCTGACCGTCCCGCTCGATGGTCGCCGCCACCGAACTGCCCGCCGCGATCACCTTTCGCCAGGTTGCCCCCACGAGTCGGGACACCAGTTCCGAGGTGCCGAGTTTCAGGTCATCCCCCAGCGAGATCGACGCGGAAGCGGCGACGAGGCGCCGCGCCGCAACTTCGTCGCCCGCGCACGCGGAGTCGAGCAACCGGGTGATGTGACGCTTGCCGCGTCCGTGGACCCCGCGAAATCCCGAAAGGAAGCCGACGGTCCCGCTGACGCCTTGGTTGCCTAGCAGTGCGCGCGCCAGCGATATCCCCGCGGGGACCACTGCCCGCCCGCCTCGGGCGAACTGGAGCACCATGGAGGGCAGCTCCCAATGCGCTTGCAGCCGCGCAATCTTCAGTTGGTCACCGTCGGCATCGACGTCGTAGCGCAGGTAGACCGGAATCCGCATGACGTGTGACGACCCCATCGTCACCTCGAGTTCCAGATCGCGGATGACGGTCGAGCCCATCACCAGCTCGGTGTCACGGTGAAACACGATGTCGCGCGGCCCGATGAAGGCGTCGTAGAAGCGCCCCAGCGCGGCCGGCCCGCGGTGCGGACGGGAGCCGACGGGATCCTCGACGGTTCCATCCGCCGTGAAGAGGCCGATCCAACCTGCGCGGTCGTGCGCTCCGGCGGCGGTGGGCGACCGTTCGACGACGACAAGTAGCTCGGCCCTCGAGGGTTCGAATTCGGCGGCGGTCATGTCCATCACTTACCACCCCTCGGGGTGGTAAGTGCGGAGGTCGTGGCGAACTTCGCCGTCGACCTGCACACTGGTCAGTAGGGCGAGTGCCCATCCGGCGCGCATTGAGGAGCACCCATGAGCCAGAATCCCTTCGGTTTCGATCCCGAGGACTTGGACCGAGTCATGCGGGAGGCCGGCGACGGGCTCCGCGAGGCGCTCGGCCGGATGGGTCAGCAGGCCGGTTGGTCCACGCTGCTCAACGAATTCACCCGTTCGACGCGGCCCAAGACCGAACCCGAGACCACGGGTGAGACCGGCGACGGGGTGTGGTCCATCTACACCGTCGACGATGCGGGCGGCGCTCACATCGAAGAGGTCTACCCCACTGAACTGGACGCTTTGCGCGCCAACAAGAACAACACTGACTCGAATCGCAAGGTGCGGTTCCTTCCGTACGGCATCGCCGTCAGCGTGCTCGACGCCGAGTAAGCCGAACAGTCGAAGGGCCCCGTGGGCGAAACCACTCGCCTCCACGGCGATACCCGTTAGGCTTTTGCCGCAATGTCGCTGGAGCCGCCCCGGCGGCGACCGTGTTTGGAGGCACATCATCATGATTCGCGAACTGACGATCGCGGCCGCGATCGCCGGGGCAGCCATCGCACTGGCGCCGTCGGCCACAGCCGATCCGGGTCCGATGTATCCCGACAATCCGGGTCGCTATCCGACGGACACCCCCGGCATGAACTACGAGGCCTCGCTGGGTGCTCCGTGTGACAACTATGACGTCAACACCTTCGGTCGCGGTCCAGGCGGCGAGTCGCTGGTCTGCCACTACATCCCGAACCAGTGGCCGCCCGTCTACACCGGCTTTTGGGTGTCGTCGTATCCGATTCAGGGCGTCAAGGAGATCGGCTCGCCATGCGACGGTCCCAAGATGGCGGCCCAGGCGCCGGACGGTCGCCCCATGGTGTGCCTCGGTGCGCAGGGTTGGCAGCCCGGCACGTTGACGGGTGCCGGCTTCTTCCCCGGCTGACCGACCGTAGTCCAATGTCCCCACCGGGGCGGCTCCGCCGACCATACATGAGCTGACGGACTGTATGGTCGGCTGTCATGGGTGTTGACACGAACTTCAACCTGTCGGAGGTCTTCCGCACGGTCTCGGAAGCGATCCCCGAGCACACCTACGTAGTCTGGCGTGATCGCAGGCTCAGCTACGCCGAGGCTGACGCTCGCATCGACGGATTCGCCCGCTACCTGACGTCCGTCGGACTGGGCTGTCACACCGAGCGCGATGCGCTCGAAGGTCACGAATCCGGTCAGGACCACCTCGGGATCTACCTGCGCAACGGCAACGAGTACCTCGAGGCGATGACCGGCAGCTACCGCGCCAGGGTCGCCCCGTTCAACGTCAGCTACCGCTACGTCGAAGAGGAACTCGTCTACCTTCTCACCGACTCGAAGGCGAAGGCTCTGATCTATCCCGCCGAGTTCGCGCCGCGCGTAGCCGCGATCCGCGACCGGCTGCCCGAGCTGCGCGTGCTGATTCAGGTCGCCGACGAGTCCGGGAACGCGCTCCTGGGCGGGGCCGTCGACTACGAAACCATCTTGGCCACACCGGAACCCGCGGGCGGCATGCCCACACCGTCGGGCGACGATCTGTACGTGCTCTACACCGGCGGAACCACCGGCATGCCCAAGGGCGTGCTGTGGCGTCAGCACGACATCTTCCTGTCGTCGATGGGCGGGCGCCCCTGGGGTGCTGACGAATTCACCGCGTCGTACGCCGAACTCGCCGACAAGGCGCGTGCGGCGGCCGGGGCGATGTCGATCCTGGTGATTCCGCCGTTCATGCACGGCGCCGCGCAGTGGGCGGCCTACACGATGGTCACGATGGGCGGCCGGCTGGTCATTCCAGACGACGTGGAGCGCATGCGGGCACCCGAGGTGCTGCGGCTGGCCGAGCGCGAGAAGGTGATCAGCATCCCCGTCGTCGGCGACGCGATCGCCCGTCCGCTGATCGACGAGATCGAGCGGGGCGACTACGACCTGTCGAGCCTCATCACGTTCACCAACGGCGGTGCCCCGCTGTCGCCAACAGTCCGGGAACGCATCCACGCCGCGCTGCCCAACGTCATGGTCATGGATGCCGTCGGGGCCTCCGAGTCCGGCGCACAGATGAGCTCGGTGAGCACGCCAGGCGCCGAGTCGCAGGCGGCGGTCTTCACACCGCAGTCCGACACCGCCGTCGTGTCGGCGGCGTTCGACCGGGTGCTCGGTCCCGGCGAGGGCCAGGGTTGGCTCGCGCGCCGGGCCCTGATCCCGCTTGGCTACCTCGGAGACGCGGAGAAGACCGCCCGTACGTTCCTGGTGATCGACGGCGTGCGGTGGTCGGTGCCGGGCGATCGGGCAAACGTATTGGAAGACGGTCGAATTCAACTGCTCGGCCGCGACTCGGTCACCATCAACTCTGGCGGCGAGAAGATCTTCGCCGAGGAGGTCGAACGCGCGGTCGCCGCCCATCCCAGCGTGTACGACGTCGTCGTGGTCGGGCGCCCTTCGAAACGCTGGGGCAGCGAAGTCGTCGCCGTGGTGCAGTTCGCCGACGGCGCGACGGCGACCGACGAGGAACTAGTCGAAACGTGCAGCAAGTCGATCGCGCGCTACAAGATTCCGAAGGCCTTCGTGCGCACGGAGAAGATGGTGCGGTCGCCCGCGGGCAAGGCGGACTACCGCTGGGCGAAGGAAGTCGCCAGCGTGGCCGAGGTCTCGGGCTAGTCGACCGGGAGGGCGGTCGGCCTGCGCCGGAAGGTCTCGACCGCGCCCACCGCCTCGTCGACTCCCGCGGCGCGCAGCGCGTGCGCCTTGAACGCGCACGCGGCCGAACTCAAGAGGTGCTCGACGGACTCGACCCCGCGGTCGAATCCACTTGCGCTGAAATGCCTTCCCGGGTCGCTTCGCTCCTGCCCTCCGGAGAAGTCACCCCACAGCGTCACTTCTCCGAGGCCGCGCTTCATCGCGCGGAGCACGTCCTCTCGCAGCAGCGAGTTGGCGGCCAGGGCCTCCATCGACGCAGCGAGCGCCAACGCGCGTGGCGGCGCGGTGGGATCGTCCTCGGTCTCGAGTCGCTCGGTCCGCAGTCCGAGTATGCGTAGCGGGGTGACGTCGCCGTCGCTGGATAGCAGCACGCAGACGTCCCAGCCGCCCTTGGCGCGGTCGTACAGCCATCCCCCGGCGTGTCTTACGACATCGATGGCGTCGCAGGCAGAGACGTCGAGTTGGTACTTGCCATGCCTGCCGCTAGCAACGCGCGCACGGATTCCATAGATCTGTGCACTCACTACATCCCACCCCTGAGTTCTCTCGGTTGGATTTTCACGCCTGACCGCGGCATCCCCATGAGCGTGACAGTTCCGTGCCGATCTGTAAAGGGCTGAATCGGCGATTCGCAGGACAGCGTGCGTGGTCATTCAATTCAGATGCGACGACGTGAGTCCAGTTCAAATCAGTCACTGGCCACTCCCATCATTGAACGGGCGTATCCCCCGATCGGGGGAACGCGGGTTCGTCCGGTGTAGGGCCCGATGGGCGGACAGACTTCCTTGGCTGGCCGCGACATAGTTGTGTCATCGCCGGAACACACCGGCCGAGGAACTAAAACCCCACTGACACAAGGAGATTCACATGAACACCGTCGCTCGCCGGATTGCCGCCGCAGCCGCCATGGCCGTCGCCCCCGCAGTGCTCGCCGTAGGGTTCGCCACCCTTAGCCACGCGTCCACCGTCGTGCCCAACCCGGGTCCACAGATCTTCGCAGGCCAGCACGACGTCGGCGGCGTGAACGGCAAGGGCATCACCCCGGGTAGCCGGGAGCATCACCACCACCAGAAGCACAAGAACAAGTAGGCAGGTCAGCCGAGCAACCGCAGCGCCGCGGCGGGACACTGCGTGACGGCCTGCGTGAGCAGTCCGCGGTCGAGATTCGCGGCGGCGTGGTCGTGGTCGATCACCACGCTGCCGTCGTCCTGCACCTCGAACACTTCCTCGGCGATCGACTCGCAAATCCCGTGTCCGGTGCACTTGTTGAGGTCGACTTCGACGTTGATGATGCCTCCGGTGCGGTCTGAGCGATGCTCGAATAGCGTGACATTTTGTCATGAATTTGTAAAGTCGTGTCACGCGGTTGGCATCACCTCGCCATCGTCACCGTCCCCCGCGGTCAGGGTTGTTCCAGTCAGCATTGTTCAAAGCACTGGCGGATGCCGACGAGCATCTCCTGGTGGGCCTTGACGGCCTCCCGCACGGTGAACGCGGCGAGCGGACGCGGGGCGGTGATGAGCAGGCGCTCGGTCAGCTTCGTGCCGTCACCGACCGCATCGAACGAGACGACGCCGAAGAGCCGAACACGAGGAAACTGCCGCGCCTCGGTATGTACGTCGCCATGGAGCGGGACCTGGACGCGGGCGGTGTAGCTGGTGTTCATCGTGAACGGTCCGATCGGAATGCGATCGCGGATCAGGTAACTCTGGGTGTAGCCGTCGGCGGTCTCGTGTCGTTCCACCGGGATGACCGATACGACGAGCGGGTGGACGAGAGTGATGTTTCGGAGCTCGACGTAAAAGTCGCGGACCTCGTCGGGTGAGCCAGGGATGTCTTCGCTCACCGAGTGCTCGGAGCTACCGATCCACCACGCCGTGTCGTGCCCCACACGTCGAATGTAGCCGGGACAGCCGGGTAACTTGTCGGAATGACGCACGGGCCAGGCCTCGACATTCGGTTCTCGCATGTGGTCATTGCCGTGACCGACGTCGACCGCGCGGTCGTCTTCTACCGCGACGCCCTGGGTATGGACGTGGTGTTCGACCAGGTGCTGTCAGGCCAGCCGTTCGGTGGCCGCGCCGTCGGCGGACTGCTGGGAGGAGTCAGCATCGAACTGCTCCACTTGGACTCGGGCCAGCGAAAGCCGGCAGTGGGTGCGGGATCCGTTGGAGTGCAATTGATCTCCTTGTCCGTCCCGGATCTGGACGGGGCGTATCAGGCCCTGTCGGCCGCCGTGGGCACGGCTGCAGCGAAGCCGTTCGACGTGGACGGGGTCCGCATGTTCTTCGTGACCGATCCCGATGGCACGGTCCTCGAGTTCGTCGAGTTTCCTGGCGCCGCACGAACGCCCGCCGAACTCCATCGCGGAGTCGGAGCTGGGTCGTGACCGCCGGATACTCACATCCTCGAGCGCTGGCCGGGCGCACTGTGATCGTGACCGGCGCTGCGCAGGGAGTCGGCAATGGCATCGCCGGTGCCCTGCTGAGTCGCGGCGCATCGGTACTCCTTGTCGACCGCCAGGCCGAGACGTTGGCCTCGACGTCGGCGGAGTTCGCCGCCGCAGGCTGGGCAGCCGAGTCACTGGTCGTCGATCTGCGTGACCCGTCGGGACCGCGCCAGATCGTCGAGGCCGCCCTGTCCACGTTCGGCGGGATCGATGCCCTGGTCAACAATGCGATCGCAACCAACGAGCCGAAGCCGATGGTCGACATCGACGCCGCGGACTACGACCTGGTCTTCGACGTCGGTCCGCGCGCCACGTTCTTTTTGATGCAGGCCGTGCATCCGACCATGGCTGCTGCTGGCGGGGGTGTCATCGTCAACCTCGGGTCGGCCAGCGGCACCGGCGGTCAGGCGCAGTTCGTCGCTTACGCGGGGGCCAAGGAAGCAATCCGCGGGATGTCGAAGGCCGCAGCCCTGGAGTGGGGCCGGGACAACGTCCGCGTCAACGTGGTGTGCCCGTTCGCGGACTCACCTGGCGTGCAGTTCTGGCAGGACATCGCCCCCAAGGACTTCGAACGCGCAATTCGATCGGTGCCACTCAAGCGGGTCGGTCGTATTCGTGAAGACGTCGGAGCCGTGGTGGCGTTCCTGATCGGCGATGACGCCGCATACCTGACTGGCCAGACGATCCACGTCGACGGGGGCATGGGCGTCCATCGCTAGACCGCTCGTTCGAAACACCCTCTACTGCAATAGAACTCAATGTGGCGACGCGACTGAATTCGCGAGACACGTTGCACATCAGTAGGTTTGGACATCAATCCGGCATTCCCGCGACGAGCAGGACAACGGTTTCTGCGCCGGCGTGCCGGTCTGCCGAGATTCGACGGTATTCGGGCGATTCCGCCCACGCAGTGAAGGTGGTCCGGTCAGGAAACGACATCAACACCACCTTCTCCACGTCGGTTTGGCCGTCCGAGACCTAGGGATGCCCGTCGGCGGCCAGTAGAGTGCCGTTGAACTGGGCAAATACGCCGAGATACCCGATTTGGTAGCGGTCGTAGGCCGCCCGGTCGACGAACTTCAACTGGGCGATTGCGTACACCGTCATCGCGGCTGGACCTCCTGGCTTTCAAGCCGTCTGCCGCGTCGCACTTTATCGATTCACCTTGGTAAACGTGGCAACGAACCGACCAAGCGAGTTGACAACATGCGATTCCTCCCATGGACCGGCGTGACATCGTGCGTGTCTCGGTTAAAACCGTTCCTGAGCAGGTATTTTCGCGAGAATGATAGATTGCTCGACGAGATTGACGCTGCGACAACGTTGCCCGTATGATTCACCGCAATCGCTCTTGAGAAGGCAACGCGCTCAAGGTATTTGTTATCTGCGCCATCATTTCTACGAAACGTGATGGCGGCCACAAATTTTGGCAGTGAACAAATCCCGTTGCTAGCGTCGGCCGACATGATTGATATTGCGACCGCAACGTTGATGACGATTGTCAACCAGGTTTCGGGAACGCCGTACGTCACCGGTGGCGATTCGCCCCGGGGTACGGACTGCTCCGGACTGGCCTCCTGGGTGGCCAACGCCGCCACTGGCAGGCCGATCTATGGCGACCGTTTCCACACCGCCAACGAGGAGTCTGCGCTCCTGGCGCGTGGCTTCAAATACGGCACCGCTCCCGGCGCCCTGGTGATCGGCTGGAACGGCCACCACACCGCAGTCACGCTTCCCGACGGCACGCCCGTGTCGAGCGGCGAGGGTGGTGGCGTAAAGGTTGGCGGAGGTGGCGCCTACCAGGGCCAGTTCACCAGGCACATGTATCTCCCCGTGGAGGCAGTCGATGGCCCGGCGCCAGAAGACGCACCGCCGCCGCCACCGTTTGATCCGTTTGCGCCGCCGCCCCCGCCGGCTGACGTCGTGAATGCTGGATTCGTGGCGCCGGCCCCGCCCCAGGACATTCCCGCACCGGCCCCCGATCTGGTGCCCGCGCCCGACCTGGCACCGCCTCCGCCCGTCATCTAGAAACTTCGGCAGAGACGACAAAGACACGGAATGCGCGGTGGGCCCATGGCCCCCGCGCATTCGGTGTCTCTGGTGGAGCTGCATTGAACGTGGCGCTCAGCCATCTGGTCGGCTACGCGGTCGAAGGAGTCGCGTCTACTCCCCTGCCGTCGTCGACGTGGTGCGTCTGCGTGTCGCGCCCCAGAGCCCCACACCGATGCCGACGACTGCCCCGCCCAGGCCGATGATCTGTTCGGACCGCTTCAACTCGTGGTGAACGCTCAACCCGCCGAGCAGGTCTGCGGCGTCTGCCCCGCCGGACGCGAGAAACCAACCGCGGGTGTCCCGCCCACGCAGCGACGCCATCGTCAGCAGCCCACCCACCAGAGCGTCGCGGTAACCCATCGAATACAACAACAGGCGGTGCGTGCCCTTCGGCTCATCGGGCGAGCCCCATAGCCGGTTGGCACGGACGGGATCGATGAGGAACGAGATGCCGGACGCGAGCCTTATGCCGCCGACGACGAGGCCGGCACGATCGATCGACATGGATCGCAGCCTATGACCTCATTCGCCGCCGTGGGCGAGTTCGTCGACCGCAGGCCGAAAACCGCTTGGCCTGCGAGGGTGCCGTGGGAAAGTACCGACATGACTACCCATTGGCGCCAGCTGTGGCCAAGGAACCGTCATGGGCGAGCCGTGGTGTTGGTGGCCTGCCTCGGCCTGCTTGCCGTCACCGCGTGCTCACACACCACGCCTACGGCGGGGACGGCGACGACCGGGTCGGCAACCTCGACGTCGACCAAGAGCGCATCGCCCGCGGTGCCCATTACGGTGACCGCGCCGCCGACCACTACTACCTCCGGTCCTGCGCCCGCTCCGGCCGGCCCCGGCGACTTCCAATCGCCGTCGGGCGGTGTCTACTGCATCCTGAATGTCGGCGGTGACGGCAAGGGCGGCGTCGTCTGCCAGGGCGGTGGCAACTACAGCGCGCCCACCCCGACGGACTGCTCTTCGGCGTGGGGTGACCGCTTCAGCCTGGACCAGGGCGATGCACCCGTATCGCATTGCCACGGGGACACGATCGTTCCATCGCACTCGGCTCCTGGGCCGATCCCGGACGTGCCGATTCTGGGTTATGGCCAGACCCGCATCGTCGGCTCCATCACCTGCGACAGCGAGGCGTCCGGAGTGACGTGCACCGACTCGAGCACCGAGCACTTCATCCATTTGTCGCGCGAGGCGAACGGAATCGGCTGACGCCGGGCTGATGACTCGCGAGTTCTCCCGCCAGGCCTTCGTGCGAGGCGCGCTCGGAGTGGCGACCGCAGGTGTGCTGTTGGGATCGTGCCGCCAGACCGCGGCGCCTGATTCTGCAACGTCTTCGCCGTCGACTGGTCCGCATGACTGGGACGTCCTCGACGATGCGCTCGAGGGTCACGTCGTCATCCCGTCCGACCCTGACTACGCGACGGCGAAGGGGCTATTCAACGCGCGTTTCGCGGATTCGACACCGGCCGCGGTCGTCTCGGTGAAATCGACCGGCGACGTGCAGAAGGCCGTGGCCTTCGCCGCCGAGCACGACGTCAAGGTCACCGTCCGCAGTGGCGGACACTCGTACGTCGGCGCCTCCGCGGCGAACGGCGCGATGATCATCGACCTACGACAGCTGCCCGGCGGGATCGTCGTCGATGAGGGGTCCGGGCTCGCGACCATTTCGGCTGCGGCAGTTCTGAATTCGGTCGGCTCGGGTGGCGGCTCGATGCCGACTTCGACAGCGGCCCGGAGTATCGCGTCATCCAGTTCACGCCACCTGGCTCTGGATGCTCCGTCATTTTCGGAACCAATGGCCGTCGACACCCCGTTGTCGGCATCGTTGCTCGGGGCTGGACTGGA
>JAOPVI010000321.1 GCA_025966225.1 Mycobacterium sp.
CAGATCCTGCTGGCCGATTCGACGGCGAAGCTGCTGAGTGGAGTCGAGCTGTCGGATCTGGGGCCGCGGCGGTTGCGCGATGTACCGATGCCGGTTGGTCTATTTCAGGTCCGAGCAGCGGGACTCCGTACGGAGTTTCCGCCGCTGCGGGCGCTGGACACGAGTCCGGGCAACCTACGGCGTGCGGCGACCAGTTTCGTGGGGCGCGAATCTGAGGTCGCCGAGGTGCAAGCCGCGTTGAGGGCCAATCGGCTCATGACGTTGACCGGGGCTGGTGGGGTTGGCAAGACTCGCCTGGCCTCGGAAGTCGCCTCGCACTTAGTCGATGAATTCCCGGACGGGGTCTGGTTTTTCGAACTGGCCGCGGTGGCTGACCCGGCTGCGGTGCCCGACGCCGTGGCCGCGGTGCTGGGCATCACCCACCAGCCGGGCAAGAGCATCAGCGAGTCGGTGGCTGCCGCGCTGGAGGGCAGAGTCCGGCTGTTGGTGATCGACAACTGCGAGCACGTACTCAACTCCGCCGCCGATCTCATCGAGGCGATCCTCGCGCAGTCGGAGACCGTGCGAATCCTGGTCACCAGCCGCGAAGGATTGGGTGTGGCCGAGGAGCAGCTATGGCCCGTGCCCTCATTGGATGTTGGCGCGGGAATCGGCTCGCCGGCGGCGACGCTGTTTTTCGAACGTGCCCGCGCTGTTGCGCCTCACTTCTCGATGCCCGACGAAGCCGCGGCGGTGGTGGAGATCTGCGGCCGCCTCGACGGGATCCCGCTGGCAATCGAGTTGGCGGCCTCCCGGATGGCGTCGATGACCGCAAGCGAGGTGCGGGATCGTCTCGATCAGCGGTTCCAGCTGTTGGTCGGGTCACGACGCGGACTGGAACGCCATCAGACGCTGCGTCAGACGGTGGCTTGGTCTTATGACCTGCTCGACGATGTCGAAAAGTCTTTGTTGGCAAGGTGTTCAGTATTCGCCGGCGGGTTCGACCTCGAAAGTGCCTGCGCGGTAGTGGGGTCCAACGCGTCCGACGACTACGCCGTACTCAATCTGTTGGATGCTCTGGTGCGCAAGTCGCTGCTCGTCGCTGACCGGTCGTCGGGGCGGACTCGGTTCTCGATGCTGGAGACCATTCGCCAGTTCGCCGAGGTGCAACTCGTGACGAGCGGCGTGGCGGACGACGTTCGTAACGCGCATGCCCACCACTTCGCTGCAAGAGAGGACGACGTCGTGGCTCTGTGGGACACCCCACGGCAGCGGGAGGCGTACGACTGGTTCACGACCGAGCTCGCGAATCTGCGCACCGCGTTCCGTTGGGCGGCCGATCATCGCAACCTCGACGATGCCGCCGTCATCGCCACCTACGCGGCATTCCTCGGCTTCTGCGTCGAAAACTACGAGCCCGTCGCCTGGGCCGAAGAGTTGATCGAGCCCGCCCGCGCTGCCGATCACCGACGGCTCGTCTTTCTTTACACGATGGCAACGCAGTGCTGGTTCGTGGGACGTATCGAGCAGGCCATCGGGTACACCGACGCCGCCCAGGCGGCGGTGCGCACCGGCCGCGGTGAGCTTCCGATCGGGTTTGAAGGCTTGCTCGCCTTTGCGTATGTAGCCACCGGTCAGGCTGATCGATCAGTCGAGTGGTGCCGTACCCTGCTCGCACGCACGCGCGATGCACACGTAAACATCACGTCATACCTAGTCTTGACACTGACGATCGCGGGTCGCGACCACGACGCAATGGCCGCAGTGGACGGCCTACCCGACATCGCCGAAGCCACCCGCAATCCGCACGCACTCTCCTTGGCGCTGATGGCCTACGGCTTCGCTTGGCGCAACGCGGATCCCGACCGCGCCATGGAGGCGATGCACCGCGGCCTTGCGATTGCCCACGACAGCGGCAACCGCTTCAATGAAACCCACCTGATGGCCAACCTGGCCCAGCTCGAAGTCGAACGTGGCGATCCGCTGGCTGCACTCGACCACATCCGGCTGGCGATCGGCCACATGCACGATTCGGGCAACATCGTCACGATCCGCTCGCCGTTGACCAACCTTGCAATCTTCCTCGACCGGCTCGGACACTACGTACCGGCGGCCACCATCGCCGGTTCCGCATTGAGTCCCCTGACCGCCGCGTCTTTTCCCAATATCAACGCCGCGATCGCCCACCTCCGCCATGTCCTCGGCGACCAGACCTACGAATCGCTCGCGCGGAGGGGTGAGGCGATGACCATCGCAGCCATGGTGACCTACGCGTACGGCCAGATCGACCAGACGCGAGCAGAGCTGGACGTCGGCTCGGAATAGACCACACATGCGACACCGCCCACATGCACGGGCTTGGCTGATCTATCGCAGCATGGGGTCTCATTCGCGATGCTCAACCAGTAGTGAGGCAACCGGTTATCCCAGCAGCGCCGCCGCGGCCACCACCACGGGGTCGAGAGGCTCTGTTTTGGCGGCAACCAGTTCGACTAGCCTGCTTTTCATGCGAGGGTCCCAGAACCTCTTGACGTGATCGGCGACCGCCACAGCCGCCTGATCGGCGGGCAGGTAGGCGAGGTTCACGACGATGTCATTGACCATCCTGAGCTCGGCAGGTTCGTGGTGCGACATGTCAGTCCACGAGCTCAGCGGCCAGGAGACACTCCGCGACCGATTGACCGCTCCGCTGGGAAACCGGGTGGGTGAGTGCCACCTGGACGGCTGTCACTTTGTACTCAGGGCAGTTCGTCGCCCAGTCCGAGTTCTCGGTGGTGAGCACGTTCGTGCCCGAGATCGGGTGATGAAACGTGGTGTACACCACCCCGGTCGGCATACGTTCGGATATCTGCGCGTGCAGCGTCGTCTCACCGACCCGGCTGGCCAACGTGACCTCGTCGCCGTCGTTGATGCCCCGCACTTCGGCGTCGTGGGGATGGATCTCCAGAAGGTCCTCGCTGTGCCAGGCGATGTTGGCCGTGCGGCGGGTCTGCGCTCCGACGTTGTACTGACTCAAGATTCGGCCCGTGGTGAGGATCAGCGGGTAGCGGCGCGTGCTGCGCTCATCGGTGGGCACGAAAGTCGTCGGCACGAACCTGCCCTTGCCCCTGGTGAACGTCTCGGTGTGCATGATCGGGGTGCCCTCGGGAGACCCCTCGTTGCACGGCCATTGAATGCTGCCGACCTGGTCCAGCTTCTTGAACGACACTCCGGTGAATGTTGGTGTGAGCGAGGCGATCTCGTCCATGATCTGGCTCGGATGGTCGTAACTCATGGGATAGCCCATCGCCGTGGCGATCTGGCACACGATCTCCCACTCGTGCATGGCGCTCTTGGGTTTCATCACGGCACGGACCCGGTTGATCCGGCGTTCGGCGTTGGTGAAGGTGCCGTCCTTCTCCAGGAAGGACGCACCGGGCAGGAACACGTGCGCGAACTTCGCAGTCTCGTTGAGGAACAGGTCCTGGACCACCACCAGCTCCATCGCGCTCAGCGCGGCCGAGACGTGGTGGAAGTTCGGATCGGACTGCGCGATGTCCTCGCCGTGGACGAACAGCCCACGGAAGGTGCCCTCGATCGCGGCGTCGAACATGTTCGGGATCCGCAACCCGGGCTCGGGCAAAAGAGCTCTTCCCCAAATGTTTTCGAAGGTCTGGCGCACCGCGTCGTCCGACACGTGCCGGTAACCGGGGAGCTCGTGCGGGAAGGACCCCATGTCACAGGAGCCCTGCACGTTGTTCTGGCCGCGCAGCGGGTTCACGCCGACGCCCTCGTGACCGATGTTGCCGCAGGCCATCGCCAGGTTCGCCATGCCCATCACCATCGTCGAGCCCTGGCTGTGCTCGGTGACCCCGAGACCGTAGTAGATGGCCCCATTGCCGCCCTGTGCGTAGAGCCGGGCGGCGGCGCGCACGTCCTCCGCGGGCACGCCGGTGATCGGCTCGACGGCCTCTGGGCTGTTCTCGGGTCGGGAGATGAATTCCGCCCACTCGTCGTACCCCTCGCACCTGGCGGCCACGAATGACTGGTCGACCAGTCCCTCGGTCACGACCACATACGCCATCGCATTGATGATCGCGACGTTCGTTCCCGGCCTCAACTGGAGGTGGTGATCGGCCTCGACATGGGGTGAGCGGACCAGGTCGATGCGACGGGGGTCGGCCACGATGAGCTTCGCACCCTCGCGCAGTCGCTGCTTCATCCTGGACGCGAAGACTGGGTGGCCATCCGTTGGATTGGCCCCGATCACCATGATGACGTCGGCTTGCGCCACGGACTTGAAGTCCTGCGTGCCCGCCGACTCCCCGAAGGTCTGCTTGAGCCCATATCCCGTCGGCGAATGGCACACCCGCGCACAGGTATCCACGTTGTTGTTGCCGAAGGCGGCGCGCACCATCTTCTGGACGACGTAGACCTCTTCGTTCGTGCACCGCGACGAGGTGATCGCGCCGATCGCTCCTGCGCCGTGTTGCTGCTTGATCTCCAGCATCCGGCGGGCAACGGTGCCGATCGCCTCGTCCCACTCGACCTCCCGCCACGGGTCGGTGATCTTCTCGCGAACCATCGGGCGCAGCGCCCGGTCCGGATGGGTTGCGTATCCGAAGGCGAACCGGCCCTTCACACACGAATGGCCCTCGTTGGCGCCGCCGTCCTTGAGGGGCACCATGCGGACCACCTCATCGCCGCGCAACTCCGCCTTGAACGAGCAGCCCACACCGCAGTACGCACACGTGGTGACCACCGACCGCGTTGGCACGCCCAGCTGAACCACGGAACGCTCCTGCAGCGTCGAGGTCGGACACGCCTGCACACATGCGCCACACGACACGCACTCCGAGTCCATGAACGACTCACCGGCACCCGGCGACACCTTCGATGCGAAGCCCCTGCCCTCGATGGTGAGTGCAAACGTGCCTTGGATCTCCCCGCAGGCCCGCACGCAGCGGGAGCAGGCTATGCACTTGGACGGGTCGAAGTCGAAGTACGGGTTGCTGACGTCTTTGACCGCGTCCAGGTGGTTGGCACCCTCGTAGCCGTACCTGACCTGACGCAGCCCGACGACGCCAGCCATGTCCTGCAACTCGCAGTCACCGTTGGCCGGACAGGTGAGGCAGTCCAGCGGATGGTCGGAGATGTAGAGCTCCATGACGCTCTCGCGGAGCTTGGCGACCTTCGGCGTCTGGGTGTGCACGACCATGCCGTCGGCAACCGGTGTCGTGCAGGAGGCGGGAGTGCCACGGCGGCCGTCGATCTCGACCAGACACAGCCGGCAGGAACCGAACGCGTCAAGCGTGTCGGTGGCACAGAGTTTGGGGATGTCGACGCCCGCGAGCGCGGCCGCCCGCATCACCGACGTGCCGTCCGGAACGGAGATGCGCAGCCCGTCGACCTCCACCGCGACCGTGGCCGGACCGTCCTTCGCCGGGGTGCCGTAGTCGGGTTCCTTGAGCAGGCTCATGGTTTACCTTCCGTCCTCACACTGATGGGCAGCTGCATGCCTGGCGAAATCGGTTGCCTGGCAAGAAAATCGTCTGGGAAATGTGTGATGGCGCTGCGCACCGGCATCGGCGTGAGGCCGCCCATCGCGCATAGTGAACCCTCGGTCATGACGTCGCAGAGGTCCTCGAGCAGGGCCAGGTTCTCGTCGCGGTGCTCACCCGCGGTGATCCGGTCGATCACCTCGACTCCGCGCACCGAGCCCACTCGGCACGGCGTGCACTTGCCGCACGATTCGGCAGCGCAGAATTCCATCGCGAACCTGGCCTGAGCCGCCATGTCGACGGTGTCGTCGAACACCACGATGCCGCCGTGGCCGACCATCGCACCGGCCGCCACGAAGGCCTCGTAGTCCATCGGCAGGTCGAACTGCGACGTCGGCAGATACGCGCCGAGCGGGCCGCCGACCTGGACCGCACGCACCGGACGTCCCGAAAGGGTCCCTCCCCCATAGCCGTTCACGAGTTCGCCAAGGGTCACCCCGAAGGCCTTCTCCACGATTCCGCCCTGGCGAATGTTGCCGCCGAGCTGGAACAGCTGGGTGCCACGGGATCGCTCAACGCCGAACTGTTGGTATGCCTGCGCGCCATTGGCAAGGACCGTCGGCACGCTGGTCAGGGTGAGCACGTTGTTCACCACCGTCGGCTTGCCGAACAGGCCGTGGATGGCCGGGATCGGCGGCTTCGCCCTGACCTCGCCGCGCTTTCCCTCCAGGCTTTCCAGCATGGAGGTCTCCTCGCCGCAGATGTAGGCCCCTCCGCCCACCCGAACGTGTAGCTCGAAGTTCAGCGACGAGCCGAGCACGCCCTCCCCCAGCCAGCCTTGCGCCCTTGCGATCTCGATGGCGGATCGCATGGTGGCCACTGCATCGGGATACTCCGACCGGATGTAGACGTAGCCCTCGGTGGCGCCGACGGCGTGGGCCGCGATCGTCATGCCCTCGATGAGCAGGAACGGATCGCCCTCCATGACCATCCGGTCGGCGAACGTCCCGCTGTCGCCTTCATCGGCGTTGCAGCAGATGAACTTCAGCTCGTCGACGCATCCGAGTACCGTTTTCCACTTGATCCCGGCCGGAAAGCCGGCGCCACCACGCCCGCGCAATCCGGAGTCGGTGACCTCCGCGACCACGTCCGCCGGTGACATCGCCAAGGCCCGGCGCAGCCCGGCGAGGCCACCGTGGCTCAGATAGTCGTTGGGGGACAAGGGATCGGTGACGCCCACCCGTGCGAAGGTGACTCGATCCTGCGTCACCATCCAGGGCAACTCCTCGACCACACCGACCCGCAAAGGGTGGTCGGCCCCCGCGAACAGGCCCGCAGCGACCAGGTCATCGACGGCGCCGGGGGTGACGGGTCCGTAGCCGATCCGCCCGTCCGGCGTCGCCACCTCGACCAACGGCTCGAGCCATAGCATGCCGCGGGACCCATTGCGCACCAGTCGGATTGGCTTCCCCGCGCGAGCCGCGGCGCGCAGCAGCGCATCCGCCACCTCGTCCGCGCCGACCGAAGTCGCCGCAGAATCTCGTGGCACGTACACGGTGACCGGCGCAGACGTGCTCATTGCGACACCGCCGCGTCGAGAATCGACGAGAGCCGAGCCTCGTCCAGCCGGCCGTACAGCCGGCCGTTCACCTGCGCCGCCGGCCCCAACGCGCAGTTGCCGAGACAGAAGACCTGCTCGGCGGTCAGCGATCCGTCGCGGCTGGTCTCCCCCAGCGATACGCCATGTCGATTACGCAGGTGGGCGACCAGTCGCGCGGCCCCGACCGATTGACACGCCTCCGCCCGGCACACCCGCACCGTGGTGCGTCCAGCCGGCTCGGAGCGGAAGTCGTGGTAGAAGCTGACGACTCCGTGCACGTCTGCGCGGGAGAGGTTGAGTTCATCCGCGAGCACCGGAATGGCCTCCGCCGGAACACATCCCAACGCCTCCTGGACCGCGTGCAGGATGGGCAATAGTGCTCCGCGGTGCGTGCGATGGTCGGCGGCGATCTCGCGGACCAGGACCGCCACGTTCGCCTCCCCCGTGGTCGTGGGATTCATGCGCTACCTCCAGCAGACAGGCGAACGGATCGGTGTGGGTGAGAACCGCCTCAGATCGTGACCTGAGGCGGTTCTCGGTCTTCACGGCCGTTTAGACGACGATCTTGTTCTTGTGGAACGATTCGATCGTGTCCGCGTCGTAGCCGAGTTGGGCAAGGACCTCGTCGGTGTGCTCGCCGAGCAAAGGTGCGCCCTTGATCTCGGGCTTGAACGACGAGAACTTGATCGGACTGCCGACGGTGAGGAACGTTCCACGGCCCTTCTGGTCGACCTCGACGATGCTGCCGCTCTCACGCAGCGACTGATCTACGGCCAGATCCTTCATGGACATGACGGGTGCGCACGGCACCTCCCAGACGCGCAGGATGTCAACTGCCTCCCACTTCGTCTTGTCGGCCAGCCACTTTTCGATCTCACCGAAGATGTCGAAGATCTTGTCTTGGCGAGCGCGCGCGGTGCTGTACGCCGGATCCTCGACCCACTCGGGATGACCGATGGCCTCCGCCGTGCGCTTCCAGTTCTGCTCCTGGATGGTGAAGTAGATGTAGGCGTTGGGGTCGGTCTCCCAGCCCTTGCACTTGACCACCCAGCCGGGCTGGCCGCCGCCGCCGGCGTTGCCGCCGCGGGGAACGGCTTCGCCGAACTCGCCGTTCGGGTACTGCGGGTACTCCTCGAGGTAACCGATCGCATCCAGACGCTGCTGGTCGCGCAGCTTGACCCGGCAGAGGTTGAGCACGGCGTCCTGCATCGCTGCCGACACCTTCTGGCCCTTGCCGGTCTTGTCGCGGGCGATGATCGCGGTGAGGATGCCGATCAGCAGGTGCATGCCGGTGTTGCTGTCACCGAGGGCCGCCCCGCTGACCGTGGGCGGGCCGTCCCAGAAGCCGGTGGTGGACGCACCGCCGCCGGCGCACTGGGCGACGTTCTCGTAGACCTTGAGGTCGTTCCACGTCGAGTCGTCGTTGAAGCCCTTGACGGAGCCGAAGATCAGCCGCGGGTTCCACTTCTGCAGCGTCTCCCACGACAGCCCCATCCGGTCCATCGCGCCTGGTGCGAAGTTCTCCACCAGCACGTCGGCCTCGCGGATCAGCTTCTCCATCACCCCAAGGCCCTCGGGTGACTTCGTGTCGATCGCCAGCGAACGCTTGTTGCTGTTCAGCATGGTGAAGTACAGGGCGTCCACATCGGGGATGTCGCGCAACTGGTTTCGCGTGACGTCGCCCCCACCCGGACGCTCGACCTTGAGGACGTCGGCTCCGAACCAGGCCAGCATCTGGGTGCAGGCCGGGCCCGCCTGGACGCCGGTGAAGTCGATCACCTTGATCCCGGAGAGTGGCAGTTCAGTCATGAGCTAGTTCCCTTCATTTTTTGGTGTCTCGGTATGCGGTTGTCTCGGTTCGGTGAGCGGTTGCTCACCGCTTGGCGGTGATGCCCTTGGGGTTTAGGTGGGCGATGTTGCCGCTCTCGGTGCCGTCGGAGGGGTCGATGACGCAGTCGATGAGCGCTGGGCGGCCCGAGGCCAGGGCCTCCCGCAGCGCGGCCGCGACCTCCTCGGGCGTCGTGGCCTGATAGCCCTTGCCGCCGAACGCCTTGATCATGTACTCGTGACGAGCCCGCAACGCGGTCGGCGCCGGGTCGGCCGAGGCCGAGGGGTCATCACCGCGGTAGACGCCGCTGTTGTTCAGGATCACCGTCACGATCGGCAGGTTGTAG
Source organism: Mycobacterium sp. (assembly GCA_025966225.1). Lineage (GTDB taxonomy): Bacteria > Actinomycetota > Actinomycetes > Mycobacteriales > Mycobacteriaceae > Mycobacterium. The sequence continues at coordinate 9,234 of JAOPVI010000321.1, forward strand.
CGGCAGATCGCCTCGAGTTCCATTCCGCTGAACCCGAAGGCACTATCACCCTCGATCGCGACGACCGGATCGCCGGTCTCCACCGCAGCGGCGATGGCATAGCCCATGCCGATGCCCATCACGCCCCAGGTGCCGCTGTCCAGCCGATGCCGAGGCACCTGCATGGGAATCGTGTTGCGCGCCAGGTCAAGTGCGTTGGCGCCCTCGTTGACGACGTACACCTGCGGGTTGTCGGCCAGGACGTCGCGGATGGCCTGCAGCGCGCCTAGGAACTTCATCGGGTGCGCGGTCAGCGCGGCCTCGAGTCGGCCGGCCATCTTGGCGACGTTCTGCGCCGACTTGGCCGAGAGCTCCTCGCGCCATTGCGGCGCCACGCTGATCTGGCCAGGCTTGCTTCGCTCGACGAGGGTCTCCATCACGGAGCTGATGTCGCCGACCAGCGGGGCTGCGATGGGCTGGTTGCTGTCCATCTCCGTGGCCGAGATGTCGACCTGGATGAACTTCGCGTCCGGATTCCACTGCGGCGCATCACCGAATCCGAGCAGCCAGTTCAGCCGGGCGCCGACGAGCATCACCACGTCGGCGCGCTTGAGCGCCAGTGAGCGGGCAGTGGCCGCGGACTGCGGGTGGTCGTCGGGCAGCAGGCCCTTCGCCATCGACATCGGCACGTAGGGCATCCCGGTGGTCTCGACGAACTCGCGGATCGTGGCGTCGGCCTGGGCGTAGGCGGCGCCCTTGCCGAGCACGATCAGGGGTCGCTCGGCGCCGGCCAGCAGTTCGATGGCCGAGTCGATCGCCTCGATCTCGGGCAGCTGCTTGGGCGCCGGGTTGACCACCCGCCAAAGGGTTTTCGAGGCCTCCTCGGCGTCGAGCACCTCTCCCAGCACCGCGGCCGGGATGTCGAGGTAGACACCGCCGGGACGACCGGATGCCGCGGTCCGGATCGCCCTGGCCACGCCACGACCGATGTCCTCGGCCCGGGACACTCGGTAGGCCGCCTTGGCGAACATCCTGGCGGCCGCCAGCTGATCCATCTCCTCGTAGTCACCCCGCTGCAGGTCGACCAGGTGGCGCTCGCTGGATCCGGAGATCTGGACCATCGGGAAGCAGTTGGTGGTGGCGTTGGCCAGCGCGACGAGCCCGTTGAGGAAGCCAGGTGCCGACACGGTCAGGCAGATGCCGGGCTTCTGGGTGAGGAAGCCGGCCGCGGCGGCCGCGTGCCCCGCGTCGCTCTCGTGCCGGAAGCCGATGTAGCGCAGGCCCGAGGCCTGGGCCAGGCGAGCCAGATCGGTGATCGGGATCCCGACGACCCCGTAGATGGTGCGTACGTCGTTGAGCTTCAGTGCGTCGACGACCAAATGGATCCCGTCGGTGAGTGCACCCGGCTCGTCGGTACTCCCCGCCTCCGTGTCTCGCATGGGAGCGACGGTCATGGTGTGGACCCTTCCTGGCTGATGGATATTTCCGTTACGTTCAAGACTTTTCACCATGGCGACCGGCACGTCCAAGACCTACTGTCAACCAGTCGATAAACGCCGGTTATCACGAGGCGCGCCATCTTCCCGGCTCTTCGAACACGGTTTCAGACCCTGTTCAGGTCGGAGGCGAACTCTCGGCGCTCGAGGCCGAAGGCTTCGTCCAGCCGTGCGCCCGCCGCCACGTTGACGAACGCGCGGGCGGCCACCGAGCCGGAGCCGGCATGGATCGCTATCGAGATCTGTGCGGTGTTATCCGGCTCAACCAGGGGGACGGCTCTGGCCGCCCCGGTCGCGGGGATCGCGCGCAGCCAGGTGTGGGGCACCACGCTCGCCCAGGCGCCGGTGGCCACGTGGGCATAGAGCGACGCGACCGAATCGGTCTCCACTTGGGGCACTGCCGCCACCCCGTTGGCGGCGAACGCCTTGTCGATGAACTGACGGAATCGCATGTGCGGCATCAGCAAGGCCAGCGGAAGCTGCGCAGCCTCGGCCCAGCTGATGGTGCGGGCACCCGGCGCGAGCTGTTCACCGGAGACCAGGAGCACGTACCGCTCCTTGTACAACGGCACTACTTCCAAACCCGACCGGTCGTCCGGACCGAAGTGGGCGATCGCCGCGTCCAGCTCGAAGTCGCGCAGTTGGCGCAGCAACTCGGTGGACGACAACCGCGAACAGATGGTCACCTTGGCCAGCGGGTGCAGCGCGCAGAACGCGGCCACGGGCAGTGCCGTAGTCGTCGACACCGTGGGTCCGGTGCCCAGGCGCAGCGTGCCGGAGATGCCGGTCCGCATGGCGGCCGCCTCGGCCTTTAGGCCGTCGTGCTCGGCCAGCAGTCGCTTGGCCCAGGCGACGAGCCGTTCGCCCTCCAGGGTCAGACCCTCGAAGTTCTGCCCGCGATGGATGAGCGTGACGTTCAGCTCGCGCTCCAACTTGGCGATCGCGGTGGACAGCGCCGGCTGCGAGACGTAACACGCCTCGGCGGCCCGCGCGAAGTGACGTTCGCGGGCCACTGCGACGAAATACTCCAGCTGGCGCAACAGCACGAGCGCTCCTTCCGGCCTTCCGGCGTAACCAACTTCCGTTGTGTATGCAGTATGCGTTATCCTGTAGTCGAACGCAATCGTGCATCAGATCCGATGGAGGGGTATACAACGTGGTCGAGAGCAGCGGCACCGTCAGCCAGGCCTGGCTTGCTCAGGCGGTGGTGACCGAATCAGCCGAGGCCATCGTGGTCACCGACCCGGATGGAGTCATCCGGCTGTGGAACGGCGGAGCTGCTCGGATGTTCGGGTATTCGGCTGCCGACGCGCTCGGCCGCAACTTGGACCTGATCATCCCGGACAAGCTGCGAGACCGGCACTGGAAGGGCTACCGGCAAACGATGGCCACCGGCGTGACCCGCTACGGGGACACGTTGCTGAGCGTGCCGGCCGCCCACCAGGACGGGCGTCGGCTCTCGATCGAGTTCAGCGTGGCCCTTCTGCGCGACGACGCCGGCGTGATCATCGGGATCTCGGCGATCATGCGCGAGGTGACCGAGCGCCGGGAGGCCGAGCGGGCGCTGCGCGCCAAGCTGGCCGCCCTGGAGGCCCGTGTCCCGCCTGGCCCGACGATGTCCGTGCAGGGCTGGCCTGAGCAGCCCTGCACGTCAACGTCATTCGATTCGTAGCACCCGCACCGAGTCGGTGTAGCCGGCCACGCCGCTTCGGCTGCCGGAGACCACCACGACCACGTCGCCCGGATGGCACGCGCCCATGCCCAGCAGCGCCCGACTCACCTCGCCGGGCATCGACTCGGCCGCCGCGGCCGGGGCGAGCACGGCGGATTCGATGCCCCAGGAGAACGCCAGCCGCGCTCGCACCTCGTCGTCGTGGGCGAAGGTCACCAGCGGCAGCGGCGAACGCTGCCGGGCCAGGCGCAATGCCGTGTCGCCGCTGCGGGTGAAGCAGCACAGCGCCGCCGCACCGAGGCGCCGGCCCACCTCGCACGCGGCCGCGGCGATCGCGTCTCCGAACACGGCGTCCCCGGCGTCCTCGGCGGCCCACTCCAGGGCCTCACCCCGGCCCGTCCCGCTCTCGGCGGCCTCCACGATGCGCGCCATCGTCGCGACCACGTGCGCCGGATGGGCTCCCACGCTCGTCTCGGCCGACAACATCACCGCGTCCGCCCCGTCGAAGACCGCGTTGGCCACGTCCGAGACCTCGGCCCGGGTGGGGCGTCGGTCCGAGATCATCGAGTCGAGCATCTGGGTCGCCACGATGACCGGTTTCGCCGCCTGGCGGCACAGCTGGATGGCTCGCTTCTGCACCAGTGGGATCTGCTCCAGCGGCATCTCCACGCCGAGGTCACCGCGAGCGACCATCAGCCCGTCGAACGCCTCGACGATCGCCGGTAGGTCCGAAACCGCCTCCGGCTTCTCGAGTTTCGCGATGACCGGCACCCGCCGACCGACCTCGTCCATGATGGCGTGCGCAAGCTTGACCTCCTCGGGTGATCGCACGAAGGACATGGCGACCATGTCCGCGCCGAGCTCGAGGGCGAACTTCAAGTCCTCGATGTCCTTCTCCGACAACGGCGGAACGCTGACGTCGACCCCAGGAAGCGATATGCCCTTGTGGTCACTGACCGGGCCACCGTCGGTGACTTCGCAGCTGATGTCGTCGCCATCGACGTCGAGCACCCGTAGGTCGACCTTGCCGTCGTCGACGAGCAGCCGATCACCCGGCTTCACGTCGCCCGCCAGCCCCTCGTACGTCGTGGAGACCCGGTCATGGTCGCCAGGGCATTCGGCGGTCGTGATCACGATCCGATCCCCGGTCGCCCACAGCACCGGCCCGGCGGCGAAGCAGCCCAGCCGGATCTTCGGCCCCTGAAGGTCCGCGAGCACGCCGACGATGCGACCACGCTCTGCGGCGATGTCACGGACCATGCCGTAGAGCGCCGAATGCTCCGCTCGCGTGCTGTGGCTGAAGTTGAGCCGGGCCACATCCATTCCGGCGTCAATGAGTTCCGCCAGTCGCGGCGCTGTGCCGGTGGCGGGTCCCAACGTGCAGACGATCTTTGCGCGGCGGTTCACCATTTTCTTCTCCCTTACTGCAGAGCCGGCTGGGTTGCCCGCTCCGGGCTGTGTTCGACCACCGGCGCGCCGGGCACGCAGGTGCGTGCCAGCAGGTCGGTGGCGGCATGGATGGTGCGCAGCGTGGGTGCCGGTGCACCCGTCAGGTCGGCCATCTCCACGACCGCAGTGACGATGGCGTCGAGCTCCAACTGCTTGCCCGCCTCTAGGTCCTGCAGCATCGAGGTCTTGTGGTGTCCGACGTTCTCGGCGCCGCGCAATCGCTTCTCGATCGAGATGTCCGGGGTGGCACCCACCCGGGCTGCGATGTCGAGCGTCTCCTGCATCAATTGGATGACGACCTGCCGAGTGCGCGGGTTCTGACAGATCTCGACCATCGTCGCTCTGGTCAGCGCGCTCAGCGGGTTGAACGCGACGTTGCCCATTAGCTTGATCCAAATGTCGTTGCGCAGGTCGGCCTCGACGGGTGCCTTCAGTCCGCCGGCAATCATGGCCTCGCTCAACGCCTTACAGCGTGGCGAGATCGCCCCCGACGGCTCGCCGATGGAGAACCGGGTGCCTTCGAGGTGACGGATCACGCCGGGCGCCTCGATGGTGGTGGCTGGGTAGACCACGCAGCCGATCGCCCGCTCGGGTGACAGCACCGCGCTGGTGGCGCCGCCGGGATCGACGGCCTCGACGCGGCGTCCCCGGTAGGGGCCTGGCAATTCGTGGAAGTACCACCACGGGATGCCGTTCTGTGCCGCCAGGACGGCGGTGTGCTCGCCGAGCAGTGGATTCACCAGCGGGCCGCTGGACGGGTAACCGTGCGCCTTCAACCCGAGGAAGACGTAATCGACCGGGCCGATCTCGGCCGGGTCGTCCGTGGCGTGCGGGTAGGCCACGAAGTCGCCACGCTCACTGAGCACCCGAACCCCGTTCTCCCGCATGGCATGTAGGTGGGCGTTGCGGGCGATGAGGTGGACTTCGGCACCGCCGCGCTGCAACGCGGCGCCCCAGTAGGCGCCGATTGCTCCGGCGCCGACGACTGCAATCTTCACGGGGTCTCCTTGATTGGATACTTCTGCATAGCCGATCCTCGGACTCCGATTGGCCCGCCGTCGTTGAAGCCGAGCATCAACCGAACTCGTCCATGCTTGCATACAATATGCAATTACTCTAGCCTTTTCCTTGCCCGGGCTCAGCAGAGTCGTCGGAGGCCTCACCGGACCTGAATCGCCTGGAGCGTTCCGCCCGGCCATCGCCAGGAGGAGGAGCATGACGTTGATCGGAGTCCCGCGGGAATCCGCGGAGGGCGAACGCCGTGTCGCGTTGGTCCCCAAGGTCGTCGAGCGACTGTGCGCCGACGGGCTCAGTGTCGTCGTGGAGAGCGGGGCCGGAGCTGGCGCGCTGATCAGCGACGAGCACTACGAGCGTGCCGGGGCCGCCATCGGCGATCCGTGGCCGTCAGACGTGGTGGTGAAGGTCAATCCACCGAACTCGGACGAAATCAGCCAGTTGAAGCCAGGTTCGGTCCTGATCGGATTCCTGGCCCCACGATCGCAGCCCGAACTCGCGGAGCGGCTGCGCCTCGCCGACGTCACCGCGTTCGCGCTGGAGGCGATCCCGCGGATCTCTCGCGCGCAGGCGATGGACGCGCTGTCCTCGCAGGGCAATGTGTCGGGGTACAAGTCGGTGGTGTTGGCGGCGTCGTTGTCGACGCGCTTCTTCCCGATGTTGACGACGGCTGCGGGCACGGTGAAGCCGACCAGCGCGCTGATTCTCGGGGTCGGGGTGGCCGGGTTGCAGGCGTTGGCCACCGCCAAGCGCCTCGGTGCGAAGACCACCGGCTATGACGTGCGCCCGGAGGTGGCCGATCAGGTGCGTTCGGTGGGCGCGCAGTGGCTGGACCTGGGCATCGACGCGGCCGGTGAAGGTGGCTATGCCCGAGAGCTGACCGAGGAGGAACGCGCCCGGCAGCAGCAGGCCCTCGAGGAGGCGATCACCAAGTTCGACGTGGTGATCACCACGGCCCTGGTGCCGGGGCGGCCCGCTCCGCGGCTGGTCACGGCCAAAGCCGTCGAGGGCATGAAGCCAGGCAGCGTCGTCGTCGATCTGGCCGGGGAGACCGGGGGCAACTGCGAGCTCACCGAGCCCGGCCAGACGGTCGTCCGCCACGGGGTGACGATCGCCTCGCCGCTGAACCTGCCCGCAACGATGCCCGAACATGCCAGCGAGTTGTACGCCAAGAACGTCACCTCTTTGTTGGAGCTGTTGATCACCGACGGTGCGTTGGCACCGGACTTCGACGACGAGGTGGTTTCGGCCTCCTGCGTCACCCGCGAGAACGCGCCAGCGGGCGAGCCAAAGACTGGGGACGGGAAGTAACGATGTACGACCAGCTGTTGGCCAATCTCGCGATCCTGGTGCTGGCCGGGTTCGTCGGCTTCGCCGTGATCTCCAAGGTGCCCAACACCTTGCACACGCCGCTGATGTCGGGCACCAACGCCATCCACGGCATCGTCGTGCTCGGCGCGCTGATCGTGTTGGGGGAACTGCCCGCCGACGCGAACTGGGGCGTGCGGATCATCGCGTTCGTCGCGCTGATCTTCGGCACGCTCAACGTGATCGGCGGCTTCCTGGTCACCGACCGAATGCTCGGCATGTTCAAGGGCCGCAAGCCAGACGTGCAGAAGGCCGAGGTGGAGAAGTGACCGCAGAAACCATCAACTACGGCGTCAACGCGCTCTACATCGTCGCGTTCGCCCTCTTCGTCCTCGGGCTGTCCGGGCTGACCGGCCCCAAGACCGCGGTGCGCGGCAATCTGATCGCCGCCACCGGTATGGCGTTGGCGGTCGTCGCCACGTTGATCAAGGTGCGCGACACCGCCTCGATCAACTGGATCCTCATCGCGGCCGGGCTGATCATCGGTGTGGTCCTGGGCGTGCCGCCGGCCAAGAAGACAAAGATGACCGCGATGCCACAGCTGGTCGCGCTGTTCAACGGCGTGGGCGGCGGAACCGTCGCACTCATCGCGTGGACCGAGTTCATCGAGACCTCTGGGTTCAGTCACTTCCGGGCCGACCAGTCGCCCACGGTGGCACTGGTCGTCGGATCGCTGTTCGCGGCGATCATCGGCTCGGTGTCGTTCTGGGGTTCGCTGGTGGCGTTCCTCAAGCTGCAGGAGTCGATCCCGAAGAACGTGGAGCAGGCACTGGTGCGCTCCGCCAAGCTCTTCCAGGCCTCCAACGTGGTGCTGCTGCTCGGTGCCATCGCGGCCGCGAGCTACATCGGGCTGAATCCGGGATCGTCGGGCTGGTGGATCGTCGGCGTGCCGGTCGCCGCGGGCATCAAGGGCCTGTTCGTGGTGTTCCCCATCGGCGGCGCGGACATGCCGGTGGTCATCTCACTGCTCAACGCGATGACCGGATTGTCGGCTGCCGCGGCAGGTTTGGCGTTGAGCAACACCGCGATGATCGTGGCGGGCATGATCGTCGGGGCGTCCGGTTCGATCATGACCAACCTGATGGCCGTGGCGATGAACCGGTCCATCCCGGCCATCGTGTTCGGTTCGTTCGGTGCGGGCAGCGAAGCAGCAGCGGCCGCCGCAGGCAGTGGCGATCAGGGTCCGGTGAAGGCCACCTCGGCCGCCGATGCCGCGATCCAGATGGCCTACGCCAACCAGGTCATCGTGGTGCCCGGCTACGGGCTGGCCGTCGCCCAGGCCCAGCACGCCGTCAAGGAGATGGCCGACCTGCTCGAAGCCAAGGGCGTCGAGGTGAAGTACGCGATCCACCCGGTCGCGGGCCGCATGCCCGGGCACATGAACGTGCTGCTGGCCGAGGCCGACGTGGAGTACGACGCGATGAAGGAAATGGACGACATCAACGGCGAATTCAGCCGTACCGACGTCGCGATCGTGATCGGCGCCAACGACGTCACCAACCCGGCGGCCCGCAACGACGCGAGCTCACCGATCTACGGCATGCCGATCCTCAACGTCGACGAGGCCCGCTCGGTGATCGTGCTCAAACGCTCGATGAGCTCGGGCTACGCAGGCATCGAGAATCCACTGTTCTTCGGCCAGGGCACCTCGATGCTCTTCGGCGACGCCAAGAAGTCCGTCGGCCAAGTCACCGAGGAACTCAAGGCGCTGTGAGCACGGCTGCCCGCCGATTTGGTGGAGCCCGCACCCCCAGCGGGCCGGCTCGGGACGCGATCGTCACGACCGGCCCCATCGCGGGCAGCGCGAAGTGCTACCTCAATCTCCTCGACGTGCCGGGCGGTCGGGTGCCGTTCCGGCGGGTGCGGCTCTCCGACGGAGGGCACCTCGACCTTTACGACACCTCGGGGCCCTACACCGATGCCGGCGCGGTGATCGACCTGGCAGCCGGCCTGCCCCCGAGACCCGGTGTGGTCGACGATCGCGGCACGCAGCTACAGCGGGCGCGCGACGGCCTCGTCACCGCCGAGATGGCCTTCGTCGCCGCCCGTGAAGGCGTGCGGCCCAAGCTGGTGCGCGACGAGGTGGCCGCTGGCCGTGCGGTCATCCCTGCCAACCACCGCCATCCCGAGAACGAGCCGATGATCATCGGGAGGGCGTTTCGCGTAAAGGTCAACGCCAACATCGGCAACTCGGCGGTCAGCTCGGCCGGCGGCGAGCTCGACGAAATGGTCTGGGCCATCCGCTGGGGTGCCGACACGGTCATGGACCTCTCCGCCGGGGGCGACCTCCACACGACCGGGGAGCGGATCCTGCGCAACTCCCCGGTCCCGGTCGGCACAGTGCCGCTGCATCAGGCACTGGAGCAGGTCCACGGCGACCCCGCGGCGTTGACCTGGGAGGCTTACCGCGACACCGTCGTCGAACAAGCCGAGCAGGGCGTCGATTACATGACCGTGCACGCCGGACTCCGGCTCGACCACATACCGCTCACCGCGGGCCGCGTCACCGGGATCGTCAGCCGCGGCGGCGCCGTGATGGCGGCGTGGTGCCTGGAGCGTCAGACCGATTCCTTTCTCTACACGCACTTCGACGAGCTCTGCGAGATCCTGGCCCGTTACGACGTGACGTTGTCCTTGGGGGCAGGCCTGCAGCCGGGATCGATCGCCGACGCCAACGATGCCGCGCAGTTCGCCGAACTACGCACCCTCGGCGAGCTCGCCAAGGCTGCGAAAGTCCATGGTGTGCAAGTGATGGTCGAGGGTGCCGGGCACGTGCCGATGCACAAGATCGTCGAGAGCGTGCGCCTCCAGGAGCAGTTGTGTCGAAGCGCCCCGTTCTACACCCTCGGTCCGCTCACCACCGACATCGCACCGGCCTACGACCACGTCACCTCGGCGATCGGCGCCGCGATCATTGCCCAGGCCGGCACGGCGATGCTGTGCTGCGTCAACCCGAAGGAGCACCTGGGAGTGGCCGACCGCGCGGGCGTCAAGGACGCCGTGATCGCTTACAAGATCGCCGCTCACGCAGCGGACCTCGCCAAGGGGCATCCCCAGGCTCGGGAGCGTGACGACGCACTGTCGCGGGCGCGCTTCGAGTTCCGCTGGTACGACCAGTTCGCGCTATCACTGGACCCCGAGACCGCCCGCAAGGCCTACGAGCAGACCCATTGGGTCGGGCCCGCCCGGAGCGCGCACTTCTACTCCCCGCGAATCAGTCACGCCGTCCGCCACGTCGTGGAGCCGAACTCTTGGGAGCGCACCGAACACGGCGACCAAATGTACCTCCCCTTTCCGTGATGCGGTAACACGTTGGGAGTCAGTGACTTTCGCCACGGCCACCCAGTAGATCGCGGACGGCGCCGGTCGACAGCGCGGACTTGCAGAGGAATCCCACTGCAGGGCTCGTCGCGATCATGTCGACGAAGTCCTGCTCGGCGTGGGTGGAGATCAAAATCACCGGCGCACTAGGTCCGACCCGATGGAGTTGCTCTGCAACTTCGAAGCCGCTCTCCGCGCCGAGATTGATGTCGACAAGGATCACCTCCGGCCGCAGCTCTTCAGCCCGCCTGAGCGCCTCGGCGCCGGATCTGGCCACGCCGACGACCCCGGCCCCCTGGACCTCGAGCAGGCCGCTCGCGGCGTCGAGGAAAGGCGAGTAGTCATCGACGATTAAGTAGCGCACAACGTGACCTCATGCATACTCTCAGTTTGCAGAGTGAACGTGTCGTCTGCATCCCTGCCACCCGGAAACATCGCCCCGAAAAAGGGGCACGGTGCCTGCTCAAATGCCGTTTACCGCAACCGCGCCTCACCAGGCATCGACTGGGATCTCGACGAGCAGTGACGTCCCGCATCCGGGCTGACTCGAGACCACCATCTTTCCGCCGATCGCTTCGACGCGGTCGATCAGACCGGTGAGTCCGGATCCCTTGGCTGAGTCGGCTCCCCCGATCCCGTTGTCTTGGATCGCGAGGTGGAGGTTGGCGTCCTCGGCTTGGACGCGCAGGGTCACGTGCGAGGCTCGTGCATGCTTGGAGGCGTTGGTAAGTGCTTCGGCGACGACGTAATAAGCGGCCACTTCGGCGGACTCCGGCAACCGTCGGTCGACGGCGACATCGAGCTCCACCGGGACCGTAGAACGGCGAGCCAGCGTCTTGAGCGCCGGACCGAGTCCGCCCTTGGACAGGATCGCGGGATGAATCCCCCGTGAGATCTCTCGCACCTCCGCCGACGCGCCCACCAAACCATCGACGACGTCAGAAATCTGGTCCCTGAGCGACTGCAGTTCAGAGGGCACCGAAGCCTCCGCGGTGCGCAGCTGAAGCCCCAGTGACACCAGCCGCTGTTGGGCACCGTCGTGCAGATCGCGTTCGAAACGGCGCCGCGCGTCATCGGCGGCCGCCACGATCCGGGCCCTAGACGCGGTGAGTTCCGCGCGGGCCTGGGCGTTTGCGATCGCGGTCGCGACGAGGTCGGTGAAGTCCGCGACCCGCGCCTCGGTGTCGGGGGGCAGGGGTTCGGGTCGCGACGAGCCGACGATGGCCGCCCCCCACACCCGGCCGTCGACGACGATGGGCGCACCCACCGCCGCTCGGAGGCCCAGATCACGGAGCCGTGCGGCTGTGGCACCTGCAGCATTCTCGTAGCTGTCCATCCGGGCGGGGCGCCCAGTGCGCAAGACCATCGCCGGGACGCTGTCACCGTCGAGTGAAAACCGCGCACCGACAGGCATCTTCTTCAACCCGGGGTCGTCATCGCGGACCACGAGTAACGTGGCCGCGCCGTCGGGTTCATAGCGCCACAGCGCCGAGTAGTACACCCCCAGGCACCGAGCCAGCTCCGTCGCCACGGCTGCGTAAACCTCGCCCGGGGTGACCCCGCGTGCGACTAGCGTCGCCACCCGCCGCAACGCGGCCTGTAGCTCCGCGAGCGCGTGAGCCCGCTGAGCATTGAGGTCGGCCTCCCGGCGGCGTTGATCTGCCTCGACGGCGCGCGCCCGGGCCAGGCCAGCGAGGGTGTTCGCCGCCAACGCGACCACTACGAACATCGTGATGGCCACCACGTCGGCCGCGGAGTCTGGGACGATGCCTCCGTGCTGCACATGGAAGTAGTCAAAGGCCAGGGCACTGGCCACCGACGTCGTCACTGCCAGCCCGAATCCCCACCCAGTCGAGATCACCAGCACGCCTAGCAGGTAAACCACGCCGAAAGCCATCCCAGGCGCGACCCGCTCGAGCAGATACACGAGGAGGGTCTCCGCCCCAATGAGCGTCGCGGCGACCACGATCCCGACAGTCAGCGACCGAGCCGTCGGGGGCAGCAACGGCGACAACAGGCGCACGCGCATCGCCGGCGGGCGCACGTGCGCACCGGAAGTGTCGCGTCCGGAGGTCACCATGGCATGGACAACCGGCCGCACCGCTGCGGGGGCGTGTGCGGCATTACGCAGGCGCACGCGAACTGGATCAAGCCGCCGGGGTGGGCCCGGTCGCTGGCCCGGCAGTTCCCGCCGCCCAGCGGCGGTGCGATGCAGTCCAATCTCAGTGGCACGCCGGTGCTCCCTCGGTGACTGCACCCAATCTGGGCTCGTTCCAGAATTGCGCTTCAGCGCACCGATGTCCTTGCCGCTCACACCCATCGACCTTCCCGCTAGCTGGAGTCTGTGAATTCCCGTCAGCACCCAGCGGCGCTACCGGGCCGGTGAACGAGTCAGCACTCTGCGGCGATCTGCCGTTCGAGCCAGCCCCGGGGCTCGAAGGCCGTGCGGTCCGCGCCGGCGAGGGGTCACCGGCGCGGGCCTGTCTGGGTAGGCGATCTTCACTTGCGAGCAGCGGTGTGAGGTAACGCAGCCTTACCCGCACGGCATCGACCGTTACCGGTGTCCGCCCCCGCCGCCGTGACCGCCGCCGTAGCCGCCGTGATAGCCGCCGTAGTAGCCCCCGTAGAAGGGGTAGTCGCCGTAGTAGGGATATATGGGACCGGCCGGGGAGTTGTTGAGCTGAACATTGCCGGGCGACTGGCATTGGCTGCCTGAGTTCAACTCGATGCAGCTCAACTGACCCTGAGAGGGATTGCCCGCTCCCGTCGGAGCGGCGAGGGCCGCCGGTGCAGCGGCTATCGCTGTCGCGGCAGCGCCCGCCGCCAACAGCGGTGTGAGGTAATTCAGTCCGATTCGCATGAGGCACTTTCTTTCGATGGTCCTATCTGGACTCATTCCAGAATTGTCCTTCAGCAAACCAGGGTCATCACGGCTGACACCCATCCATGCATTCCCGCTAGCTGGAATCCGGGCCCCCGTGCCAGCAGGGTAGCGCAGCTATCAGCGGCGAATCGCGGTCGCTTGACCAGGACACATGTTGCTTGCATCACGACTGCTCGGCTATCGCGAACGGTTGCACAGGTAGTACACGGACTCTGCTCGCGACAGTGCCAGCGGCTCAACAGGCGAATCATAGATCAGCCAGCTAACTTCAGGTCGGTCGGAAGCTGTACAGCGATAGCAGGGGGCGGTCGAGGATCTCGGCGACCCACGGGGATTGGTCGTCCGAGGGCGCTACGCGTACTCGTTCGCTACGTCTAGTCGATCGTCACTTGTCGTCGGGGTTGAGCGCGAGGAAGCTGACTCCGGCGGCTATTCCGGCGCACACCTGGGCCACCAGGTACACCCATAGCGTCGGCCAGGCGAACATGCCCATCACGGCCGCGCCGAATGACACCGCCGGGTTGAACGCGCCTCCCGAGATCGCGCCGACCGCGAAAGCGCCTGCCACCACGGTGAATCCGATCGCCAGGCCATAGAACGAGTTGTCCGGATGGTCCTTGCTGGTGGCCACATTGAGCACCACGTAGCACAGGCCGAAGGTGAACAACAGCTCCACCACGAACGCAGCCAACAGGGTGGGGCCGGTCAACGTCAGTGTCGCTGCGGTCGCCCGCGTCGGATCGACGATCGTGCGGACTACCACCGCCGCGACCGCCCCGGCACCGAACTGCGCGACCCAGTACGCGACGGCATCACGGAGGCCAATCCTGCGGCGCACCAGCACTGCCAACGTCACCGCGGGGTTGTAATGCCCACCGGAGAGGTGTCCGCCGGCGTAGATCATCACCATCAGGACCGCACCGATAGACAGCGGGGCAAACGGGCTCCCGCTACCTGCGGCGGCGCCGACGGTGAACACCAGAAAGAACGTTCCGATCGCCTCGACGAGGTACTTCACAATCGGCCGGGGGCCGCTAACGACCTCGGTGGTTTCTTGGCGGTTGAGTACCTGAGCTGTTTCGTGGGAAGTGACCATGGCACCTACCATGGCTTGGGCTGGCCGTCCGTGTCGTCAACGCTGGCGCCCATCCGCACTGCCTGCCACCCCACTCCGGGCATACCAGCTAGCTGTAAATGGCCCGATCCGGTCGACTTGCGGGCCGTCGTTGACGACACTCGTTTGCACAGCCCGTCCCAGTGCTAGAGGACCGTTGCCTCCGAAAAGCCGCTGACCGGTGCGGGTTCCTGGCGGCCAGCAGGTAGCCCTGCACCTCCTGCAACAACGAGCGGCCGACCCCTTGACCCCCAGTCGGACGCGGGCTGAATTGCTTTGTCTCGCAGTGACTCTGACTCGGAAAGCGTCAAGAAGAATGGACGGAAGCTTGTCGGAAGGCGGTGGTG
>JAOPVI010000326.1 GCA_025966225.1 Mycobacterium sp.
GGTGCGGCACGTCAAGTTCGGCGAGGGCGACTACGACGTCACGGAAAAGCTGATCCGGCAACTGCTTTCAGAGGGTGAAGGTAGCGCCGACCTGCCGCCCGCGATCGACGCACCCGATACCACCCCGACGTCGCAGCTCACGCCCGAGACGTACTTCAGCGTCGGCAAGGTGGTGAACTACGGCGGTCAGGGCGGCTACGACCAGGGCGTCCGCGCCTTCGCATACCCGGCCCAACTCGCCGACGACACCTTCGCGCTGCGCGGACCGTGGGCCGTCGACTACCAGGGCATCACGGCCCGGTCCGACGACGCCGCCATCACGTTGAACTATCACGCCCGCGACGTCTACATCGTCGTCGGCGGCACGGGCACGGTGACCGTCACCAGGGCTGGGAAGACGGCGACGGTTCCGGTCAGCGGGCCACCCGACATGCGTCAGGTGGTAGCTGGTGACGACGACGGTGCCGGGAGCCTGGAAGTCAGGCTTTCGAAAGGCCTGCAAGCATTTTCGTTCACCTACGGCTGACGGGCCGACGGGTCGGCGGTGGCCTCGATCTTCAGGACCTTGCCGTCGCGAACGGTCAATACGACCACGGCGAACAAGCGGCCGTGGTCGAACGCCAGTAGCACCGGTTCGCCTGGTGGTCCACCGACCACCGTCGCACCAGGGCCCAGGTAGCGCATCAGGTTGACGGCGACGGCGTGCGGCCCGTGGTTGACCTGTTGCGGCGGAGCGGGATCGGCGAGCACGGTACCGACGCCCCACACCGAAGCGTCCAACAGAGACGTCAACCCCTGCAGGTCCCCGTTCGCACAGGCGGTGATGAAGGCCTCGGTGACGTGTTGGTGTTCGGAAGGCGTGACGTCGGCTGGACGGGGCGCCGCGTCGGCGAACTTCGCCCGCGCCCGACGAGCCAGCTGACGGCACGTGCCCACCGGCCTGCCCACCGTTTCGGCGATCTCGTCGAACGGCACCGCGAACACGTCGTGCAACACGAACGCCACCCGCTCCCCCGGGCTCAGCCGCCGCAACACCTCAAGCAGCGCGGTGCCGACCTCGTCGTCGAGGGTGACGCGCTCCGCTGGATCGTGCGCGCCTGGAACGTCGCGTTCCGGAGGCAGGATCGTGACCAGTCGGACCCGCGCCGAGCGGAGTTGATCCAGGCACAACCGCCCCGCCACCACGGTCAGCCAACCGCGGACGTCGTCGATCCCGGCCATGTCGGTGTTCGACAGCCGCAGGAAAGCCTCCTGCGCCACGTCCTCGGCGTCCCCGACGTCGCCGAGCATCTGGTAGGCGAGATGCACCAGGTAGGGGCGGTTGCTTCGCCACGCCGCGGTGAGCTCCCCATCGGCGGGAGGCAACTGACTCATACATCTACGACGAACCACCGGCCGGAAAAGTTACCGCCGGGGACGCGTAACTTTTGGCCGTGGCCACCCGTCCTTGATGCAGATGTACACCACCTCGAGGAGCGCAACATGTCGTACCCACCCACAGTCGTCGTCACCGGAGCCACCGGAAACGTCGGTCGTCCACTCGTCACCGAACTCGCCGAAGCCGGAATCGACGTCAGAGCAGTCACCCGCAACCCGGCCACCGCGGACTTCCCTTCTAGCGTCGAGACATTCGACTCCGCCGTCGCGGCCATGCCAGGCGCCACCACGGTGTTCCTCAATTCCCGGGCGCTCGGCTCTGAGCTCGCGGCCACGGTCGACGCGGCCCGCCATGCCGGCGTGACCCGACTGATCGCGCTGTCGGCGATCAATGCCGACGAGGACTTCTCCCGCCAGCCGTCCCGGTTCCGCGGCGACCGCAACCGAGAGGTCGAGCAGCTGTCCATCGCGTCGGGCTTGGAGTGGGTCAGCCTGCGCCCGTCGGTCTTCGCGTCCAACTTCGCAGGCATGTGGGGCCCGCAGCTGCGGGCCGGCGACGTGGTCGGTGGGCCGTACGCGAGCGCGTCGACTGCCCCGATCGACGACGGCGACATCGCGGCCGTCGCGGCCGTCGCCGTGCTGACCGACGAACTAATCGGCACGCGAGTACCGCTGACGGGGCCGCAGGCACTGACCAACACCGAAATGGTCGAGACCATCGGCACCGTGCTCGGCCGCGAGCTGCAGTACTTCGAAGCGCCACCGGAGGTGGTGCGGGAGCGGTTCATCGGTATCGGGCTCGGCGCGGAGTTCGCCGACGCCTACATGGCGCTGCTGGCCGAGACCGTCGATCGGCCCGCCTTGGTGACCCACGACGCCGAGAAGATCCTCGAACGTCCGGCCACGACGTTCGCCCAGTGGGTGTCCGGGCACCGCAACCTGTTCACCAATTCGTGAGGGAGCCAGACCATGTCAGATCCACGGCCACCAAAGTGGCTCAAGCCGATGAACAAGGTGATGATCGCCGTGCAGAAGCTCGGCGTGCCCGCCGGGCCCTCGCAGGTGCTGACGGTGCCCGGTCGCAAGTCCGGCCAGCCCCGCAGCACCCCGATGACGCCGTTCGACCACGACGGTGGCCTGTACACGGTCGCGGGCTACCCCGGCGCCGACTGGGCGGCCAACGCCCGTGAGGCTGGACTTGGAACGCTCACCAGAGGCCGCCGCTCTCGACAGGTCAGGATCGTCGCACTCTCAGCCGACGAGTCGCGGCCCGTGCTGCGCGCGTTCGCGGTGAAGGTCCCGGTCGGTGTCGGGTTCGCAAAGCGCAGTGGACTGGTCGTCGACGGGACGCCGGATGAGTTCGAGGCCTTGGCCGGCCGGCTGGCGGTGTTCCGGTTCGACCCGGTCTGACGTGTCGGTGGACACGGTCCTGCTCACTGTCGTCGCCCTACGGAGACGCGGCGGCGAAGAGCTGCCACTCGCCGGGCACGCCCTTGAGCTGGTGAGCGCCGCGGTCCTCGAATTCGAGCCCTGACCCGATCACGAGGTCGCGCAGCGTGCTGGACACGACTACGTCGTTCGGTCCTGCCAGCGCGCTCACCCGCGCGCCGATGTGCACGGCGATCCCGCCGATGTCGTCGCCGCGGACCTCGCACTCGCCGGTGTGCAACCCGGCACGCACCTCGATGCCGAGCGCTTGCACCGCGTCGCGGATCGCCATCGCGCAGCGGATCG
>JAOPVI010000331.1 GCA_025966225.1 Mycobacterium sp.
CCCATAAAAAGATATCATGCATGCTGTCTCACAGCAGCGGTACGTGCAAGGAGGCGCGAGGTGGCCAATCTGATGATCCCCAGTGGTCGCCGCGGCTTCGGCGGTCCGCATGATGTCGGGATTAAACGCCAAACCGTGTCGGCTGTGGCGGGGAAATCGACACGGCCGGTTGTGCTTTGGTCATCGATAGGCGCTGTATACATATATTCGAGCCAGCTTGTCTGGCACCCTCGGCCGGGCAAGGTCCAGGTTCACAGCGGTGCTCCGGGCGCTCGCCGTCGTCCGATTCCTGCACCGGGTCGTCGTCATTGGATACCACCTGGCGATCCACCTGACCCCGTTCCAAGCCGACCCAACCGTGGTCGATCCGACCGGGGTTGGGGCTCAGTTCTGGGGACCTGAGACTCCACCAGCCCAGTCCAGATGGCATCCGTATGGATGACCCACAACGAAGTCGTTCTGCCTTCGTCGAAGGCTGTTGTGGCCGCGTCAGCAAATCGCTAGTAGTCGTGAGGCTGCCCGCTGCCAAATTCGATCGCCCACCTGTGAAAGTTACGCACGTCGCCTGCGAAAGGTACGCACGAATGACCCCGACCCTGCAGCCGAGTGCGCCCCGGTCCACTTGCTGCAGCCCTTTGATCGCGGCTGGGTGCTTTCGTTGTACCGCAGCAGAGGGAACCACATCGTCGGACGCGCTAGCCGAAGGTATCGGTGGGCGGCTTGCGCTGGTGCAAAACGAATTTCACTTGCCAGGGCAGGCTCGGCGGTCCGACGAATTCGCGAAGGGCAGACTACGGAGGTCGACGGTGGAGATATCAGGGAACCCCACTCGCTTCATTCATCCGGGCGATGGTGATCCACGGCACGGCAGTGACAACGGCTATTCCAATCTCCGCTGCCGTTGCCAGCACTGTCGGCAGGCGTGGGCCCGCACGTATCAGAAGCGGCGCGAGCGCAAGCGCAACGAGCCCACGCCTGTTGGCGCGCACGGCACCGTTAGCGGCTATTCGTACTGGGGCTGCCGTTGTGCGAAATGCACCGAAATCCACACCGAACACCACCGCCAGCTGCGTTACCGTCGGCGCAGCGAGCAGTCATTGATACAACGCGACGGCCGAGTGCCCGTCACGGCTTCGGTCAACATGGCCGCCGACGCGAAGGATGGGGACCCGCGGGTGGAATAGCTGGACGCCTGAGTGAGTAATCGGCGATTACCACGGTGTCGAAGCGGTTGGGACTGAACGCCGAGACGTTGCGGAACTGGTTCTGTCAGCGCGTCGGTCACCGTCGGCGCCAAAGCAGGCCCGGTCGTGTCTGTCGTGTTTGCGACCCGCGATCGAAACTGTCGGCCGCCCCGCTGCGCGACCTCGTCGACGTCGAGCTCATCTCGACCGAGGCAGAGATCCCAATACCACGGTCAATCGGACGTCGGCCAGCCGGCCGGCTGACAGCCCCCGAGCGTGCATGACACTCGGAATGGTCAGATTCCGCGCGATGTCAGGACATCACCGACAACATAGACTCCCTTTGCCGGATGCTGAGATTCCGACTGTGACGGGACGTAAGGACCGATGACCGAAACTGCGCCCGAGGACGCGAGGGTGAGCCGCACTCGGGCGGCTGTGGCGGACGCTGTCGGGTCGCTGTTCGAAGAGGAAGGCGCAGTGGGGTTGACCCATCAACGTGTCGCAGCGCGCGCTGGTGTGGGGCGTGCCACCGTGTATCGGCACTGGCCCAAGACAGTGGATCTCGTGACTGAAGCACTGGCGCGGGCTGATCAGCCGCTATTGCACTTGGGGAATGGCCCGCTGCGTCAATGGCTGCTCGGCGAACTCATCCACGCGGCCGAGCAGATCGCCCAGCCGGTTTCGTCGCAGTTCATCGCATCAATGGTTGCAACCGTCGACCAAAGCCCCGCCGCGCGGCTCCTGCGTGAGAACTTGAACCGCCGCACCCGCTTAGTCGTCGACCAGATGCTCGACCAAGCCACCGCCAACGGCGAGCTCAGTAGCCGCCCCGACACCGACGAGCTGGTCGCGACGGTGCTCGGCGCCATCATGTTTCGCATCACCATTCAGCAGAAGGATGCAGATTCGGGCTACCTCGGCAGGCTTGTCGACGGCGCACTCGCCGAACACTGGAGCGAACCGCCAGCCGCTAGGTCATAACATCAGTTCCTGGCTTCACGGGGCCGTCGTAGTTCCGTCACGGTGACGACAATCCCTCGAGCCCCCACCGGGCCACGCGCCCGGTCGTAGTGGGGCGGCATCCGAACTGACGTGACGCGAGCTGACCTCACAGGCTCGCCGCGAGCCCGCACTTTCACGTGGTCGGCATGAAGCCGACGGATCAATGCAGTCAGCACGATGGTCACCGTTGCCCAAAGCGCCGTGAGCGTGAAGAGAGACGCCAGCCGGAAGTCCCAGAGCACGTCGCCTGGGAAGTCCCCGATCTCATCGATGGTCGGCATCAGCGCGCTGGCGACCACCATGACCGCCACAGGCGTCCCGGCTCCAATGAGCAACACGCCCTGGACTCCACGAGAGTCGAACAAATTCGCCGCCAGGACAGTGCAGGCGGCGGCGGCGGCCACCGATATGAGCACGAAGGTGAAGTGCAGGGCGGTGCTGTATCGATCGAATGGATCAGTTCGCCTCGGAAGTCGTCCCGGCTGTAGTGGTCGAACTCAGACAGCGCGACGGCCAGCCCGAACGCGCGCCGTTGCCAGTCCTCTTGAACGGTAGGCTGATCGCGTCGGTGACGCAGCTGTCATGGAAGCGGACCTTGCCCGAGTCGTCGTACTCGACGTCGCTGCCGGTCAATGCATTACTCCTCACTGCGACAGGGGGTCTGGGCAATCGACGGCGATTGCACCCAACCGAACGTCTCCCACTACATCCTCCTTTGGACGCTCCTTTGGACGCTCCAGGACCGACCGTTTCGTCTGCCCGTGGTCTGCTTCCGCGGCCTCAGCGCCAGCCGAAGTGGTGCTCAGCCTTCGGGCGGGAGCGCGGCGTCGAAGAAAGCCAGCTCGAGGCGCATTGCTCGCCGGTAGGCCGCGCGCACAGCAGGGCCATGATTGGCATGCTCGTCGAGCAGTCGTTCCAGCCTGATGGCCAGCGCTTCAAAAGCTGGATCGGCGTAGGTCTGCACCCACTGCGCATAAGGTCCCGCCGCACTCGCATCCAGCGCCGTGCCCAGGAAGGCATAGAGCCGCATGCACGGGGTCATCGCCGCGAATACCGTGGCCAACCCGCCCGTGGCTGAGGTCGCAACCAAGAACTCCGTATAGGCCAACGTCGCCGGTGCAGGTTGGACGCCAGCCATGTCGACGCCCCAACTCGCAGCATAGGAGGCGTGCAACCCGAGCTCGTCTCGAACCCCGGCGATCAGATCAGCCAGCGCAAGCAGCGTCGCGGTGTCAGAACTGCGCGCCAGCGCCAATGCATATGCGCGGGCATAAGATTCGAGGAAGAACCTGTCCTGGGCGACGTAGCCCGCAAAGACCTCGCGGGCCAACGAGCCGTCACCCAGGCGACGCACGAACGGATGCGCGAGCGCCTCGGTCGCCAAGTCGCGATTGTCCGACCACAGCGCAGCGGAAAGCCTCATGGCAGCGCCATATCCCAGAACGCGACCTCATGGGACAGCACGTCGCCCACCAGGTCGTCCTGTCCATCCGTTACCGCAAGCTCGCCGAGCGCTTTAACGTAGTCCGCGAAGCCCGGCGCGGTCCAGTGCTGCACGAACTCCGTGAACGGCGATGTGCTTGACGCGGCAGTGCCCCACGCGAGCAGGTACACACGTTCCAGGACCCACAGCGCCGTCACCGCGGCGTGGTAGGGCGCGGTATCCAGCCTCAGCAGCAGATCGCGGTAGGCGAGCGTCGCCGGAAGCGCTGGCTGCCCCAAGTCGATCCCACGTCGCCGAGCCTGAACCTCGAACCAGTCCAGCTCTGCTACCAGCGCCACGCATCCCCCGGCAAGCACGCCCTGGGCCGGTCGCGGCGCGCGTGCCAGCAGTCGGGCCTGAAACGTCAGTAGGTCCGCCACGAACAGAGCGTCCTGCCCCAACCACCGGTCGAACGTCAAGTCCGAAATCGTGCCCTCCCTCACCGCGTCGAGAAACGGATGTCGGGTCGCAGCGGCCCACAGAGCATCAAGCACGCCCCGAACACTAACCACGCTGACCTTCACCGCAACGAGGACACCCCCAGATCGGGGTTGGCCCTGGAAAAGTGGTGGTGATCGCGTGATCGGGGTGCTGTTGGAACGACTCGTTGGCGGCCCGATCTTGCCTAATGCCAAGATCGGATTGGCGGTGGGCGGGTTTGGGTCGGGTCAATCACTTCTACCCGGCCACACCCTTCGTCGTCCCGCCATAGTCGGACATTGACAATCCATCGCTGCTGTCGTATCCATAAGACATGACAGTCACTTTGTCTCATGACACGCCGGCTCGTTTCCAACTGGCCACTTCAGCTACATGGCTCAACCCGTGGCCGATGTACCGGGCGCTGCGCGACCACGACCCCGTGCACCACGTCGTCCCCGCCGACAAGCCGGATCACGACTACTACGTCATGTCCCGGCACGCCGACATCTTCACCGCCGCACGCGACCATCAAACCTTCTCCTCGGCGCAGGGCCTGACGGTCAACTACGGCGAACTGGAACTCATTGGCCTGGCAGACAACCCACCGATGGTCATGCAGGATCCGCCGGTCCACACCGAGTTTCGCAAGCTGGTCTCCCGCGGGTTCACGCCGCGCCAGGTCGAGGCCATCGAGCCGAAGGTCCGCGAGTACGTGATCGAACGGGTCGAGCGCATTCGCTCCAACGGCGGCGGCGACATCGTCGCCGAACTGTTCAAGCCATTGCCGTCGATGGTGGTCGCGCACTACCTCGGGGTGCCCGAGGCCGACCGCGATCAATTCGACGGGTGGACCGAGGCGATCGTCGCCGCCAACACCGCCGAGGGCGGCATCGGCGGGGCGCTGGAAACGCTCGGCGACGGGCTCGGCGAGATGATGGCCTACTTCACCGCACTGATCGAGCGCCGCCGCGTCGAACCCGAGGATGACACCGTGTCGCACCTGGTGGCGGCCGGGGTCGGCGGCGATGGAGACATCGCAGGAGTGCTGTCCATTCTGGCGTTCACCTTCACGATGGTCACCGGCGGCAACGACACCACTACGGGCATGCTCGGCGGTTCGGTTCAACTCCTTCACCAGCGGCCCGACCAACGCAAGCTGCTGGCCGAAAACCCGGAACTGATCGGCGATTCCATCGACGAACTCCTGCGGCTGACCGCCCCCGTGCAGATGCTGGGCCGCACCGTGACCCGCGACGTGACGGTCGCAGACACCACCATCCCCGAAGGCCGGCGGGTGATGCTCCTCTACGGATCGGGCAACCGCGACGAACGCCAATACGGCGCAGACGCAAACGAGCTCGACGTAACCCGCAAGCCGCGCAACATCCTGACCTTCAGCCACGGCGCACACCACTGCCTCGGCGCGGCCGCCGCGCGGATGCAGGCTCGGGTGGCGCTGGAGGAGCTCTCGTCCCGCCTACCCGACTTCGAGGTCGACGAGGACGGAATCGTCTGGGCAAGTGGCAGTTACGTGCGGCGCCCGCTCTCGGTGCCGTTCACGGTGAAGTAGTGGCCGACTGGCTGGCCGAAAGTCGGACCGAGGCTGCGGCCGACCGGATCCTCGACGCCGCCGATGCCCTGTTCGCCCGCCACGACGCGGCGAGCGTGGGCATGAACGACATCGCCAAGGCCTCCGGATGTTCGCGCGCCACGCTTTACCGCTATTTCGAGAATCGCGACGCGCTGTACACCGCCTACGTGCACCGCGAGGCCCACCGAGTGTTCCAGAGCCTGGGCGAACACTTGGACCGCACAGCCGACCCCGGTGAGCAGATCGTCGAGGGCGTGCTAGCGTCGTTGCGTCGAGTCCGCGAAAGCCCTGCGCTCTCTTCGTGGTTCGATCCGTCGCAGCGCCCGATCGGTGGCGAGATGGCGGAACGCTCCGATGTGATCAGGGGGCGCACCGAGGCCTACCTGGGGGCGCTCGGAGTCGCACACGTCGAGAACCGCGCGCGCTGGCTGGTGCGTGTCATAGTCTCGCTACTGGTGTTCCCTGGCCACGACGAAGCCGATGAACGGGCCATGCTCGAGGAATTCGTACTCCCGACCCTGATGCCGGTCGGTGAGCCGCTCCAGAAGGAACACTAAGTCCTGACTCGGGTGAACCGGTGCAACAGCCACGCCAGCGGAATCGTCGCCGCCAGCGTCACGACGAACAACGAGAGCATCGAACCCGTGTAGACCGGAATGCGGAGCACCTCGACCATCACCAATTCCATGACCATCAGGTGGATCAGAAAGATCTCGTAGGAGATCTCGCCGAGGAAGACCATCGGCCGACTCGCCAACATTCGCGCGTACCAACCGTGGTCGCCCAACGCCAGCGGTGCAATCGCCAACGTCGCGATGACGGCGTAGAAGGCGACCTTCGCCAAGCCCTCCCGGAGTTCGGCCGGTGACGTGGTGGGCGCGCCCGCAATCGGGGTTGACACGATCAGGTAGCAGACCACCGCCAGCGGAATGCACAGGGCGGCGAAGGCACGTGCACCCAGCGCCTGCAACACCGCCAACAGCATGCCGCCAAGGAACCAGAGCAGATACGTGGGCAGCCACAGCTTTGCCCCGTCGGGGAGAAAGGCGGTGGTGTGCACCAACACCAGCCAGGCCGGGCTGATGAGCGCCAGCACTGCCATGCCGGTCAACAGCACTCCGGGGCGCCACTGCCTACGGCACAACACCACCAGCAGAAGGTAGGCCAGAAGCGGTAACGCAACGTAGAAGGCGACCTCCACCGCCAAGCTCCACATCTGCGTAAGCCCTTGGTGCAGATAGGAGAACAGGTAGTCGTCGGTGTAGATCTGCGTGAGCGTCAGGTTGCGGAACAGGCCCATCCAGGTGTGGCCGGGATTCGGGCCTGCCACGCGGAAGTGGTAGATGAGGTATGCGGCCAGCACGGTGACGACGTAGGCGGGCATGATGCGCCGCACTCGGTGCCAGGCGTAGCGGGGCACCGACGGCGCCGGCGCTCCCGCCGCGGCCGCGCGCACCCATGGGCCGAACAGCAGGAAGCCCGACAACGCGAAGAAGATCGGCACGCCGATCTCGGCCCGCGACCAGACCAGCCCTAGATAGCCGTGGGTGTACTTGCCCGTCGTGTAGGCCGCGTGGGTCAGCATCACCAGAAGTGCGGCCACCGCCCGAATTCCAGTCAGGGAGGCAACCCGCCCGGCTGATTCGGCTGGGGTCACTTCGACTGGTGTTTCCCTCGATGGGGTTTCGCGCCCCGATCAGGTTGCAGGTCGATGAGCACACCCTGAATTCGTGTGTGCTGCAGTTTCTTAAGCGTCTCCGAGGACAGTTTGGCAGGTAGCTCCACCGTCGAGTGGTCCACCTTGATCGTGATGTGGCCGAAGTCGCTGCGATGCAGGCCACCCTCGTTGGCGATGGCACCGACGATGGCGCCTGGGGCGACCTTGTGCCGCTTGCCAACTGCGATGCGGTAGGTGATCAGGTCGGTGCGCCGCTCGCGTTGCTTGTGCGAGCCACCCTCGCGCGGCGGGCGATCGTCGCGGTCCCGACGCTTCTCCGGCGGCGGTTCCGTCATCAGGAACTGGTCACCGTCGCGGCTCAGCAGTGCCAGCGCCGCGGCGATGTCGGCCAGGGGCACGTCGTTGTCGTGCTCGTAATCCTCGATCAGCCTGCGGAACAGGTCGATTCCCGGCGCACTGAGGGCTTCGGTGATCGACTCGCGGAACTTCTCCACGCGCTGGGCGTTGACGTCGTCCACCGAGGGCAGCTGGGATTCGACGAGCTTCTGCCGCGCGACCCGCTCAATCGCGTTGAGCAGATGCCTTTCGCGGGGCGTGACGAACAAGATTGCGGTGCCTGATCTTCCGGCCCGGCCGGTCCGCCCGATGCGGTGCACGTAGGACTCGGCGTCGTGCGGGATGTCGTAGTTGAGCACGTGTGAGATGCGGTCGACGTCGAGTCCGCGGGCCGCGACGTCGGTAGCGATCAGGATGTCGAGCTTGCCGTCCTTGAGCGATGCGATGGTGCGCTCGCGCTGCGCCTGCGCGATGTCGCCGTTGATGGCCATCGCGGAAAACCCACGGGCACGCAGCTTCTCGGCGACCTCTTCGGTGGCCTGCTTGGTGCGCACGAACACGATCATCGCCTCGAACGGTTCGACCTCGAGCAGCCGGGTGAGCGCGTCCATCTTCCGATGCCCGGAGACCTGGTAGTAGCGCTGAGTGATGTTGTCGGCGGTCGCGGTCTTGGATTCGACCTTCACCTGAACCGGGTCGTGCAGGTACTTGGTGGTGATCTTGCGGATGGCAGGCGGCATGGTCGCCGAGAACAGGGCGACCTGCTTGTACTCGGGGGTGCCCTCGAGGATGCGTTCGACGTCCTCGGCGAAGCCCATCTGCAGCATCTCGTCGGCCTCGTCGAGCACCAGGTAGTCCAGGTGCGAGAGGTCGAGGCTGCCCTTCTCGAGGTGGTCGATGACCCGCCCGGGGGTGCCGACGACGACCTGGGCGCCGCGTTTGAGCCCGGCGAGCTGAGGGCCGTACGGCGATCCGCCGTAGATCGGCAGCACGTTCACCGGCAGATGGGCGCCGTAGCGACTGAACGCCTCGGCGACCTGCAGCGCCAACTCACGCGTCGGCGCCAGCACCAGCGCCTGCGTGATGCGGCTGGTGGTGTCGATCTTCGACAGGATCGGAATCGCGAACGCCGCCGTCTTGCCGGTACCGGTCTGCGCCAGCCCGACCACGTCAGAACCCGCGAGCATCGCCGGAATGGTCGCGGCCTGGATCGCCGAAGGCGTCTCGTATCCGACGTCGGCTACGGCCTGCAGCACCGCGGGGTGAATCTGCAGGTCGGCGAAGGTGGGTTGGGCGCTTGTTGCGTCCGTGTCGTGCGACGTCATCGAGTTGGCAGTCTACGGGGTGAAGCGGCCTACGCCCGCCCCGTGGCCACCAGACGGGTACGGTGCCGGTTGTGAAGTGGGTCGCGACGCTGGCGGCGGTACTGGTGTTGGCCGGATGCGGGTCCAGCGATTCCACGGTTTCCAAGACTCCAGAGCCGACGGCGATGACCTCGCCGAGCGCCCCTCCGAAGATTGCGCCAACGGTGGCCTCGGGCCCGACCACCACGGCCGGACCCGTCGACCCGTGCGCGGTGAGCCTCGCCGCACCGGAGATCGCCAAGGCCGTCTCCGACCTGCCGCGCGACCCGCGCAGCAACCAGCCATGGAATCCCGAACCACTCGCAGGCAATTACAACGAGTGCGCTCAGCTGTCGGTCGTGATCGTCAAGGCCAACACCAACACCGACAACCCGAATACCCGTGCGGTGATGTTCCACCTCGGCAAGTTCATTCCGACCGGCGTGCCGGACACCTTCGGGTTCAACGGCATCGACGAGACCGGCTCCAACGGCGATACCGTCGCCCTGATGTACGTCAACGAAGCGACGGGGCTGAAGAGCGTCGTGCGATTCCACTGGAACGGCAACGGCGTCGAGCTCATCGGAAACACCTGAGGCTGACACCTTCGCGCATCTTCGCGCCGAGATAGAAGCCATGGTCGTTGAGCGCGCGAGTTGACGACAGGGAAGGGATTTCGGCGCGAGGGGGCGGTGTCGGACCGCTGACCTACAGTGGCAGTCGTGTTCGTGGCAGCGGGGGGAACCGAGCGCCGCGTCGTCTACAGCGCATCGGATCTCGCCGCCGCTGCGCGATGCGAATACGCACTGCTGCGCTCGTTCGACGCACGGCTCGGCTGGGGCCCCGAGGTGTCGTCCGACGACGAACTGCTCGCCCGTACCGCGCAACTCGGCGACGAGCACGAGCAACGACACCTCGACGAACTCCGCGCCGCGGACCACGAGCACGTCGCCGTGATCGGGCGGCCCGCCTACACGCTGGCCGGCCTGACCGCCGCCGCGGAGGCCACGCGTGAAGCCGTCGACCGCCGCGCCCCGGTCATCTACCAGGCGGCGATGTTCGACGGCCGCTTCCTAGGCTTCGCCGACTTCCTGGTACTGGACGGCGACCGCTACCGGCTCCGCGACACCAAGCTGGCCCGGTCGGTGAAGGTCGAGGCGCTGCTGCAACTGGCGGCCTACGCTCACACGCTGGCCACGGACGGAGTCCCGGTGGCACCCGAGGTCGAGTTGGTGCTCGGCGACGGGGCCATCGCGAGCTACCGCACCGACGAACTACTGCCGATCTATCTGCCGCGCCGTGAGGCGCTGGAGCGGCTGCTCGACGGCCACCTCGCCGGAGGCGTCGCCGTGTCCTGGGAAGACGCCGAGGTCCGCGCGTGCTTCCGCTGTCCCGAGTGCGCGGTTCAGGTGCGGGCACACGACGACCTGCTGCTCGTCGCCGGCATGCGGGTCAGCCAGCGCGCACGGCTCATCGACGCAGGGGTGGACACCCTGCACCAGCTGGCCGCGCAC
The DNA here is from genome assembly GCA_025966225.1 of Mycobacterium sp. Taxonomy (GTDB): domain Bacteria; phylum Actinomycetota; class Actinomycetes; order Mycobacteriales; family Mycobacteriaceae; genus Mycobacterium. The sequence goes on from JAOPVI010000331.1 coordinate 10,558, forward strand.
GACGGCCCGGTGCCACAGTTGTCCACCCGAACCGTCAAGGCGCTCACCGCGCAGGCCCGACTTCAGGTCACCGACAGGGTGGACGGCAAGCCGCCCTACGAAGTCGTCGACGCGCAGCCGCTCATGGTGCTGCCCGATGCCAACAAGGGCGACCTGTTCTTCGACTTCGAGGGCGATCCACTGTGGACCGTCGACGGCCGCGAGTGGGGACTCGAATACCTCTGGGGAGTGCTCACCACCACCGACGAGTTCACCCCGTACTGGGCACACGACCGCGCCAGTGAACGGAAGGCCCTCGTCGACTTCCTCGCCATGGTGCGCAAGCGGCGCAAGCGCTACCCCGGCATGCACGTCTACCACTACGCGGCCTATGAGAAGAGCACGCTCTTGCGTCTCGCCGGCCGGTACGGAGTCGGCGAGCACGACGTCGACGAGCTGTTGCGCAACGGCATCCTGGTAGATCTCTATCCGTTGGTGCGCAAGAGTATTCGCGTCGGCGCCGAGAGTTACAGCATCAAGTACCTCGAACCCCTGTACATGGGCAACGAACTACGCAGCGGCGAGGTCACCACGGCCACCGACTCGATCACGCAGTACGCCCGCTTCTGCGCACTGCGCGACGAGGGGCGCACCGACGAGGCGATCGTCGTGCTCAAGGACATCGAGGACTACAACCGGTATGACTGCCGGTCGACTCGCCGCCTTCGCGACTGGATGATGGCGCGCGCCATCGAATCAGGGGTACCGCCGCGCGGTCCCCAACCGGTGGTCGACGGCGGCGACGTCGAACCTGCGGACGACGTCGAGCGCGCGCTACTGAAGTTCGCCGGCGACGGCATCGACCAACGCACCGCCGAGCAGACGGCCGTCGCGATGCTCGCCGCCGCCCGCGGATTCCACAAGCGCGAGGACAAGCCCTTCTGGTGGGCACACTTCGACCGCGTCAACAACCCCGTCGACGAATGGGCGGACAACGGCGACGTCTTCATCGCCGAGCAGGCCCAACTCGTCACCGACTGGCACCAGCCGCCCAAGGCGCGCAAGCCCCAGCGCCACGTTCGATTGATCGGCGAACTCGCCAACGGCGACCTCGCCAGGGAGATGTACGCGCTCTACGACCCTCCGTCACCACCTGGCCTCGCCGACGACCCCGATCGACGTGCCTTCGGCTCGGTGACGGTGACGGAGTGCGACAACCCCAAAGCCCCCACCGAGGTGATCGTCGTCGAGCGAGCACCCAAGGGCGGCGACGTGTTCGACCAGATGCCGTTCGCACTGACGCCAGGACCACCCATCAACACCAAGCCCCTGCAGGAGTCGATCGCCGACACCGCCGCGACGGTCGCCGCCGGGCTCCCAAACCTGCCAGCCGACGTCGTCACCGACATCCTGTTGAGACGGGCCCCGCGCACCGTCAGCGGTCGCCCACTCCCCCGCAGCGGCCACGTCGCCGACGACATGGGTGCGGCCCTCCTCGACCTCGACTCGTCGTACCTCGCGGTCCACGGGCCGCCTGGCACCGGGAAGACGTTCACCTCGGCCGAGGTCATCGCAAGACTGGTCAACCAGCACGGGTGGCGCGTCGGCGTGGTCGCGCAGTCGCATGCGGTGGTCGAGAACCTGTTCCGTGACGTCATGGCCGCAGGGGTCGACGGGACGCGGATCGGCAAGAAGCTCAACACGGTCAACCCGGGCTGGACCGAGCTCACCAACCCCGAGTTCGCCGGCTTCATTTCCGATCACGACGGCTGCGTGGTCGGCGGAACGGGTTGGGACTTCGCCAATGCCAACAAGATTCCGAGGCTGGCGCTGGATCTGCTCGTCGTCGAGGAGGCCGGCCAGTACAGCCTGGCGAACACCATCGCGGTGGCGCCGTCGGCCCGCAACCTGATGTTGTTGGGCGACCCGCAGCAGCTGCCCCAGGTCAGCCAGGGCACGCACCCGGAACCCGTCAACGAATCGGCGTTGGGCTGGCTGGTCGAAGGCCATCACACGCTGCCTGAAGAGCGTGGGTACTTCCTCGACTGCTCCTTCCGGATGCACCCTGCGGTGTGCCGACCGGTGTCGCGGCTGTCCTACGACGGCCGGCTGCGTGCACGGGAGGACGTCAGCGCCGCCCGGCGACTGGACGGCGTGGCCCCTGGGGTTCGGCTGTTGACCATCGACCACGACGGCAACTCGACCGACAGCCCCGAGGAAGCCGACGCCATCGTCGAGGAGATCACGGGGCTGCTCGGCGCCGCGTGGACGGACGAGCACGGCACCACTCCCCTCACGGAGGACCACGTCCTCGTGGTCACCCCATACAACGCACAAGTCGTCACCCTGCGACGCAGGCTCGACGCGGCGGGGCTGAACCGAGTCGAGGTGGGCACCGTCGACAAGTTCCAGGGCAGGCAAGCCGCCGTCGTCTTCGTGTCGATGACCGCATCGTCGGCGGACGACGCGCCGCGCGGGGTGTCGTTCCTGTTCAACAGGAATCGGCTGAACGTGGCCGTCAGCAGGGCCAAGTACGCCGCCGTCATCGTCCGATCGACACTCCTGACCGACTACCTGCCGTCCACTCCGGACCGGCTCATCGAACTCGGCGCGTTCCTGTCGCTCAGTGCCTGTGATGGACCCACGGAGTGAGTGACGCGCTGACCGACCGGCTGACGGCGATCGTCGGCGCTCGCCACGTGAGCGCAGATCCCGACGTGCTGGCCGGTCGCTGCGTCGACCACACCGGACGGTATCGGGGCACGGCGTCCGCCCTGGTGCGGCCGGGCTCCGCCGACGAGGTGGCCGCCGTGCTCGCGGCGTGCCGTGGCGCAGGCGCGTACGTGACCGTCCAGGGCGGCCGGACGTCGCTGGTGGCGGGGACCGTGCCCGAACACGATGACGTGCTGCTGTCCACCGAACGGTTGTCCGAGCTCGGCCCCATCGACGTCGTCGAACGACGCGTGCGGGTCGGAGCAGGAGCCACCGCGGCAGCGGTGCAGAAGGCCGCTGTCGAGGCAGGCCTGGTGTTCGGCGTCGATCTCGCCTCCCGCGACAGCGCGACGGTCGGCGGCATGGCGGCGACGAATGCAGGCGGGTTGCGCACGGTGCGCTACGGGAACATGGGCGAGCAGGTGCTCGGACTCGACGTCGCACTGCCCGACGGTTCGGTGGTGCAACGTCACAGCGACGTGCGGCGCGACAACACCGGTTACGACCTGGCGTCCCTGTTCATCGGGGCCGAAGGCACCCTCGGCGTGATCACGGCGCTCGACCTGCGCCTGCATCCCACGCCCGCGCATCGGGTGACGGCCGTCGCGGGGTTCGCAGACCTTGGCGCGCTGCTCGAAGTCGCCCGCGGATTGCGCGACGCCGACGGCATCGCCGCACTCGAGTTGGTCGATGCAAGGGCAAGCGCGCTGACGGCCGAGCACCTCGGCGTCGGCGCACCCGTCGACGGCGCGTGGCAGCTGCTGATCGAACTGGCCGGAGACGTCGACCACACCGAACGGCTGGCCGAGGCGTTGGAAGGCGCGGAACTTGCCGGGGAGCCCGCGGTCGGCGTCGACGTCGCAGCGCAGCGCAGGCTGTGGCAGGTGAGGGAGTCGGTCGCAGAGATCCTTGGCATCTACGGCCCGCCGCTGAAGTTCGACGTGTCCCTTCCGCTCGGCGAGCTCGCTCCCTTCGCCGCGGCGGTCGACGAACTCGTCGCGGCGCACGCCCCCGACGCGATCCCGCTGTTGTTCGGCCATGTCGGCGAGGGCAATCTGCACTTGAACCTGGTGCGGTGCACGCTCGACGGCGAACGCGAGCGGCAGCTGTACGCGGCGATGATGGAGTTGATCGCCGACCACCATGGCAACGTCAGCTCCGAACACGGGGTCGGCAGCCGCAAACGCGACTACCTCGCGATGTCACGGACCGAGGCCGACATCGCCGCCATGCGGGCCGTGAAGATGGCCTTCGACCCGAACGGCTACCTCAACCCCGCGGTGCTATTTCTGCGCGAGCAGACACAAAAGCCCCTCAATTCCGGGATTTGAGGGGCTTTTGTGTCTGCTCGCGTGGGTCTGCTCGCGAGCCAGAGCGTCAGTCCCTGAACCGCATCGAGTGCCGACCGTAGGTGCCCGCGTCGCCGTCATCGCGAGCGTGCCTGGCCCCCGGTGCGGGTTCTGGCGGCTCCGGCGGAACCCGGAAGGGGTCATCGCTGTTCACGTGAAAGCCATTGTGTACGAACCCGATCGGCTCAGGGGCGGGCGGTCCGGCAGGTGGAGTTGTGGGCGGGTCGGCGAGCATCTCGTCCAGAATGCTTCGCCACGGCTGACTCCCGTTGCTGCCGGGCACGGGTTCGGGGAGCGCCGGTTCAGGCAGCGGAGCTTCGGGCGCAGCCACTTCGAGTTGGTGCTCCGGTTCCTCCCCGAGAAGGCTGTGCCACGAGTCGACCGGACCGCCGTGCCAGGTGTCCGCGGGGGCCGGCAACGGATGGTCGGCGTGAACCTCCATGGGGGCGGTCACGCTGTCGTCGGCCGGGTAGGTATCGAGCACCGGCTCGGGCTTCGGCGGTGGTGGCACCGGGGGCGCTGGCACCGGCACCGGCTCGTCGTCCCACTCGACCGTGAACTCGACGTACTCGTCGTCATCGGGAAAGTAGTCGTCCTCGTCGGGTGCCCAGTCCACGTCCCGGCCCGGGCCCGAGTGGGTTCGTAGCGCCGCCGTGAACTCGAGCGGCGAGACGCGGATCCCGCCGGACCCGCGCAGGAACATCGCGGCAACGACGCCGAACAACGCGACGAAGGCAGGCAACAGCAGCGCCTGGGACAGGGCGGCGGAGAACGGCGCGTGCAGGAATGCGGGCAACTCGATCGCCGGGCCGTCGGTGCCTGGGGGGGGTTCGGCACCTGCGGGCAACTCGGCACTGATCCGCGCGGTCATGAACGCCGCCATACCCGCGCTGCCAAGTACGCCGCCGATCTGACGCGTCGTGTTGTAGACCCCCGAACCGGCGCCCGCCAACTGTGGCGGCAGATTGCGCGTCGCGGTAGCCGCCAACGGCGACCAGATGAACGCCATCCCGACACCGATCAGTGTGAACGGCAGCACCAGTCGCCAGATCGGCGTCGTCGGCTTCAGTTCCAGCGACAGCCAGGTCAACCCGATCGCGACCGCCGAGAAACCGAACCCGACGATCGGACGCGGATCGGCTCGGTCGACGATCTTGCCGACGAAGGGCGCCAGCACACCGGAGGCAACCGCCATCGGCGCGATCAGCAGCGCTGAGCGGGTCGGTGACAGTCCACATACCGACTGCGCATAGAACATGACCGGAAGCATCATGGCCGTTACCGCGAAGGCGATCACGGTGATCCCGAGGTTGGCCATGCTGAAGTCGTTGTCGCGGAACATCTTCAGCGGGACGAGTGGCTCGTCAGGGTTCACCGACTGCCAGTAGACGAATCCGGCGAAGAACACCAGCCCCGCGGCGACCATGGTCCAGATCCACCACGCCCAGTCGTGGTCCGACCCTTCCTGCAGTCCGAACACCACCAGAAACATGCCGACGCCGGACAACAGCACACCGAGTAGGTCGAATCCCCGTTGCTCGGTGGGCAGTTCGGGGACGAACCAGAACGCGAGCCCCAGCCCGACGAGGCCGATCGGCACGTTGACGATGAAGATCCACTGCCAGCCCAGGCCGTCGACCAGAAGCCCGCCCGCCAGCGGACCCACGAGCGTCGCCACGCCCGCGGTGGCGCCCCACACGCTCAGCGCGACCCCGCGCCGCTCGGCCGGGAAGATCTTGGTGATCGTCGACAGCGTCTGCGGTGTCATCAACGCCGCGCCGAGCCCTTGGACGACGCGTGCGCCGACCAGTCCACCGACGCTGCCCGCCAACCCGCAGGCCAGCGAGGACAGTGTGAACACGGCCAACCCGACGAGGTAGAGGTTCTTGGGTCCGAACCGATCGCCGAGCCGGCCGGCCAACAACAGCGGCACCGCATATGCCAGCAGGTAGGCGCTGGTGACCCAGATGACCCCGCTGTAGTCGGTCTCGAGCTGCTTCATGATCTCGGGATTGGCGACCGCGACGATCGTCGCGTCGAGCAGGATCATGAAGAAGCCGACCATCATGGCCCACAGCGCGTGCCACGGATTGTTCATCCGCTCCGGATCCTGCAAACGGTGCATCAACGCCGCGGTCATGGGGTCACCCGGCCCACGACGAGATGCCTCAGCACCCGGGCCGCGGTGGCGCGGGATACCTGCGGGATGACGAGTGTCTGCAACATCTACTTGACCATGGGTAGCGAAGCCTTCGAAGCGACGCTACGGACCCGCAGTTATCCCGACAAGTCGGACCAGCAAAGACGCCGCACGGTCACGCCGGGTCTGCCACGGCTCCCGCGGTCTCGGACACCTCCACATCGGCCCGGGGTACCCCCACCACGAGCAGCGCAAACAGCGCGACCACCACGCCGACCGTCATGGCCAGCGCGAGCGCGAACTGGTCATTGCCGAGCACCCCGACCAGCGGCGCCACCGCCGCGCCGAGCCCGAACTGCGCCGCACCAAGCAGCGCGGCCGACGTCCCCGCCGCATCGGGGTGCCGGGACAGCGCCAGCGCCGGAGCGTTGGGGATGACCAGGCCCATCGCGGCCAGAATCAGCCAGACCGGCACCAGGAAGGACGACAACCCGCCGACCCCTGCGGCGGTCAACCCCACGAAGAACAATCCGGCCAGCGACGACGCCACCAGCGCCCACACCACGATGGTCTGCGGCGTGAACCGCTTCAACAGCACGACGTTGAGTTGGGTCGCGCCGATCAGGGCGACGGCGCCCGCGCCGAACACCAGCGCGAAGGACTGTTGGTCCAAGCCGTAACGCCCCTGCAGCACGAACGGCGCGGCTGCGATGTATGCGAACAGCCCTGACATGCCAAGCGCCGCAACGAGCACCAGGATGACGAACCGCGCGTCGCGCAGCAGTTCGCCGTAGGTGGCGAGAATGCCCCGCACCCGCAACGGCCGACGGTGCGCCGCTGGCAGCGTTTCCGGCAACGCCAGCGCAGCGACCAGCAGCAGCGCGCCTGCCAGCACCACCAGCACCGCGAACACCCAATGCCATGACGCGTGCAGCAGTACTGCGGCGCCAAGCGACGGCGCCACCACCGGGGCCACGCCCAACACCAGCATCAGCCGCGAGAGCACCGTCGCCGCGACGTTGTCGACATACAGGTCGCCGACGATGGCTATCGCGACGACCATCGCCGCTGCGGCCCCGACGCCCTGCAGTCCGCGGGCCAACCCCAGCGTCGCGATGTTCGGCGCGAAGAGGCACATCACCGACGCCACCATGTGCAGCGTGATGCCCGCCATCAACGGCCTTCGGCGCCCCAGCGAGTCCGAGAGCGGGCCGATCACCAGCTGTCCGAGGGCCAAGCCGGCCAGCGTCCCGGTGAGCGTTAGCTGCGCCACCGACGATGACACCGACAACTCGTCTGCGATGCGTGGCAGCGCAGGTAGGTACATGTCGATGGTCAGCGGGCCGAGGGCGACGAGTAGCCCAAGCACCACGATCATCTTGGCCCGACTGGGCACAGGCTCAACCGATACGTCGGTATCGATGCCTGCGAGGTCCATGTGAGCCGATGCTGCCATGAAGTTGATTAGCAACGCATATGAGTTATTTCTTCCCGCTGGTCCAAGAGCCGTACGTGACCGAGGTCACGCTCGGGCACTACGGACCTGTCGGTATTCGTTGACGGGGCGATAGCCTGAAAGCTCGTTAGTTCGTCAAGGGGAGGCCGAGACACATGAGTGCTCGTTCCAACGCCAAGAGCCAGGTACCGGCGACCGGCAAGAACCCTGCCGAGGACCCGAGCATGGCTGCGAAAGTCCTGTCTCAGCTCATCGAGAGCGGCGCCCGCGTCCAGGCTCCCGCGGTCAAGGCCTACGTCGAGCGCCTGCGTGCGGGCAGACCGGATGCGACGCCCGCCGAACTGGTGACCAAGCTGGAGAACCACTATTTGGCCGCGGTGATGGCCAGCGGCGCTGCGGTGGGCTCCGCAGCGGCCTTTCCCGGCATAGGCACGCTGGTCGCAATGTCGGCGATCGCGGGCGAAACGGTGATGTTCCTGGAGGCCACGGCGGTTTTCGTGCTCGCCGTCGCCGAGGTCCACGGCATCCCCGCCGAGCACAAGGAGCGACGTCGCGCGCTCGTGCTCGCTGTGCTGGTGGGTGAGGACAGCAAGCACGCTGTCGCGGATCTGCTCGGCACCGGCCGTACCAGCGGCGCCTGGCTGTCCGACGGTGCGGCGTCCCTGCCGCTGCCCGCGGTGTCACAATTGAATTCGCGCCTGCTGAGGTTCTTCGTGAAGAAGTACGCCCTCAAGCGCGGGGCCATCGCTTTCGGCAAGATGCTGCCCGTCGGCATCGGCGCGGTCGTCGGCGGCGTCGGCAACAGGATGATGGGCAAGAAGATCATCAAGAACGCGCAGCTGGCCTTCGGCAACCCACCGCCGCGCTGGCCCTCGACGCTGCACGTGCTGCCCGTTCGGCAGCCGTAGCCGGACGTCCGAGCCGTCATCGACGCCGGCCCGAGCAGACAAGTGCGGTTGCCGGGTCCCGGCGGCTCCGAAGGCGCTAGCCTTTAGGACGGCATGGGCGGGCAACCGCGGAGAACAAGGCGGGCGGAGTCAAACACGCTCGCAGCAGAAGGAATCGAGGCGAGAAGCCGCCGTGAGCACTTCACCTTCACCATTCGGCCAGAACGAATGGTTGGTCGAGGAAATGTATCGCAAGTTCCGCGAGGATCCCTCCTCGGTTGATCCGAGTTGGCACGAATTCCTCGTCGACTACTCCCCCGAGCCGACCACCGAGGCAACGACTTCCGCGGCACCGAAAGGCAACGGCCAGCCGAGCCAGGCACCTGCACCCGCCGCCCCGGCCGCTCCTGCGCCTGCGGTCCCACCGGCTTCGTCGGGTAACGGCACGCCTGCCGCGCTCGCACCGAAGTCCGCCGCCCCGGCCAAGGCCGAGCCCGACAAGGCCAAACCGCCGCCTACGCCGCGTGCAGAAGGTGACGAGGTAGCAGTGCTTCGCGGCGCGGCCGCGGCCGTCGTCAAGAACATGAACGCTTCGCTGGACGTGCCGACGGCCACCAGCGTGCGGGCCATCCCGGCCAAGCTGATGTTCGACAACCGCACCGTCATCAACAATCACCTCAAGCGCACGCGCGGCGGCAAGATCTCGTTCACCCACCTGCTGGGTTACGCGATCGTGCAGGCGGTCAAGAGCTTCCCCAACTTGAACCGGCACTTCGCCGAGCTCGAAGGCAAGCCGAATGTGGTCACCCCAGCTCACACGAATCTGGGCCTGGCCATCGACCTGCAGGGCAAGGACGGCAAGCGCCAACTCGTCGTCGCAGCCATCAAGCGTTGCGAGACAATGGCATTCGGCCAGTTCATCGCCGCGTACGAGGACATCGTGCGACGCGCACGTGACGGCAAACTCACCGCCGAGGACTTCGCGGGCGTCACGATCTCGCTGACCAACCCCGGCACCATCGGCACCGTGCACTCGGTGCCGCGCCTCATGAGCGGCCAGGGCGCCATCATCGGAGCGGGCGCCATGGAGTACCCGGCCGAGTTCCAGGGCGCCAGCGAGGAGCGGATCG
>JAOPVI010000339.1 GCA_025966225.1 Mycobacterium sp.
GTGCGCACCCACCGCGGGATTCACCGTCACCGGCCGCCCTACGGCCAAACACACCGCCGGGCTGACCATGCCCAAACGCACGACCACCCGCGCCCAAGCCCGCCACCAACGCATCAACGCCGAACGCCAAGCCAATCGACCCGGCGTCACCCAAGCCCAATGGGACGCGATTCCACCCTCGTAACTGCACGCTGGGTCTGTTGGCGCGGTTGGACGCTTACTCGGCTCCGCAAGAGCGCAACGCCGCCCCCGCAGTGAGGTGCGCGACGACTTCTTCGACGTTCCACCGGCCACACAACGAGTGTTGAGCCCATTGGGTCTCGTCGGCCACGGGGTCACAGGGGGTACTCCTCGCTGACGGGCGCTTGATGCGACACGAATAGTGACTCGTGCAAGCCGTCGGCATCATCGCGCTCGAGCGCGTAGAGGGTGCCGCCATCAGTGCGGGTCAGCTAGCTCGACGCCAATGCCTCGACGACCTCGCCGTACAGCCGTGCCTTGATGGCACCCATCGTGGGACAGGCCTTCGCTGCGCGCTCCTCGGCCCGCGCGACGGCGATGTCGAGCACCTCTTCCTCGGTTCCGACACCTGCGACGAGGCCGGCCTCGTGTGCCTCCTCGCCACCGTAGCGGCGGCCAGTGGTCATCGCCTCGTGCGCCGTCGCAATGGGCAACCGTGCGCGAATCAATGCGCTCATGCCCGGAGTGAACGGAATCCCGAGGTCGACCTCCGGCAGGCAGAAGTAACCGCGATCGGACCGCATCACGGCCAGGTCATGCGCGAGGGCAAGCATCGCCCCGGCTGCGAAGGTGTGGCCCTGCAGCGCGGCGACGATCGGCGCCGAAAACGTCAGCACCCGTGCGAACAACGCGTGAACGTCGCGCAGGTTCGATTCCGCTGCATCCGGATTCGCGGCCATGAAGTCGAGGTCAAGGCCATTCGAGTAGAACTTCCCGACGCCAGTGGTGACCACGGCCTTCGGCCCGTCGGCGGCATCGACCTCGTCCAGCGCGGCGTTGATGGCCGTCAGTCGATCGGGGTGGAAACGGTTCTCATCTTCGCCGAGGGTCAACACGAATACGTTGCCGCGGCGGTCCAGGCTCGTCATGTCCCATTAGACCACCAGGGCCTGCGCACGCAAGGAGCATCAAAACGGAAGTGCCAGAATCGGACGGTGCCCCCGCAGCCCAAGATCTCGCAGCCAAATACGATGCCCACTCCGATCAACGGTCGGGTCTCCCACTGGTTCGACGCATACCCGTCGCCCCGTCCCCAGCTTCCTGGTGACCGCGACGCAGACGTCTGCATCGTGGGCGCCGGCTACACCGGCCTGTGGACGGCGTACTACCTGAAACGGGCGGATCCCACGCTGCGCGTCGTCGTGCTCGAAGCGCGGTTCGCGGGCTTCGGCGCATCCGGGCGCAATGGCGGCTGGCTGTCCGGACTGGTGCCCGGAGACCGCAACGCGATGGCCAAGCAGTACGGACGCGACCGCGTCGTCGCGTGGCAGCGCGCGCTCAACGACGCCGTGGACGAGGTCGCTCTGGTCGCCGAACGCGAAGGCATCGACGCGGGCATCGTCAAGGGCGGCACCATGGAGATCGCCCGCAACCCCGCCCAGGCCGGGCGACTCGCCGCTGGCCTCGACGAGGAACGCGAATGGGGCAATGACGGCGTCGTCGCGCTGACGGGAAGCGAAGCGGCGCAACGAATTAGATTCGATGGCGTCGTGTCCGCCTACCACACGCCGCACTGCGCCCGCATCCAGCCCGCGCGCCTGGCGCGCGGATTGGCCGACGCCGTCGAGCGGCTCGGCGTGCCGATCTACGAAGACACCCCCGTCACCCGCATCGAGCAAGGCCGAGTGACCGCGCCGACGGGCACCGTCACCGCACCGATCGTGCTGCGCGCCACCGAGGGATTCACACCGGGACTGCCCGGACTGCGTCGGCGCTGGCTTCCCATGAACAGCTCGATGATCGCCACCGACCCCATCCCGGAAGCGCTCTGGGCCGACATCGGGTGGGACGGCCGCGAGACCGTCGGCGACACCGCGCACGGCTTCTTCTACGCGCAACGCACCGTCGATGACCGCATCGCCATCGGCGGCCGCAGCGTGCCCTACCGCTACGCCTCGCGCACCGACGTCGACGGCCAGGTACCCGCGCGGACCATCCGACTCCTCAGCGAGGTGCTGCACGACGTGCTGCCACAGGTCCGCGACGTGCCGATCGCGCACGGGTGGTGTGGCGTGCTGGCCGTCCCACGCGACTGGGAGTCGACGGTCACGCTCGACCGGGCGACGGGCCTCGGCTGGGCCGGCGGCTACGTCGGGCACGGCGTCACGGCGACCAACCTTGCCGGCCGCACGCTGGCCGAGCTGGTGCTCGACCAGAAGACTCCGCTGACGGAGCTGCCGTGGGTTGGCCACCGGTCTCGCCAGTGGGAGCCCGAACCGCTGAGGTGGCTCGGCGTGCGCGGGTTGTACGTCGCCTACAAGCTGGCGGACCGCCACGAGGCCGGCGGCCGCGCGACGACGTCGCCGATCGCGCGGATCGCCGACCGGATGACCGGGCGGCCCTAAGCGTCACGCCCCTGCTTCGGCCTTCGCCTTGAGCCGCTCGAGCGTGAGCTCGATGTTCTTCGCGTTGACCGTCGGTCGGTCCTTGACCCCGGTGGCCACGCCTGCTGGCTTGCGGAACCAACCCGGCCGCTTGTCCCAGGTCTGCTCGGTCACCTGGCAGCCCCCGTCAACGGGTTTGATGTCGTAGCGCCAGTGGGCCACCGGCACGACGAGGCTCTTGACGCTGAAGGCGAACACCCTGCCCGGTTCGGCGTCGGTCACGGTGCAGGTGGTGGTCCACTTCTTGTTGCCGCTCTGGTTGCGCCCCTTGAAGACGTTTCCCGGCGAGACGCAGTCACCCTTGTGCCAGTCCATCGCATTCGTCTCCTCGGCGAGCGTCGCCAACGTCGGCAGATCCGTGATGAGGGCGTAAACCGCCTCCGGCGGGGCCGAGATCGTTACTGTCGCCTGCGCGCATGGCGGTGCGGATTCGCTCATGCCGCGAATCGTAACGACAAGCCCAGGAATCCTGGACCGTTCCGCACCGTTGGCCATTACATGAGCGAGCGCGAAATCCGACAGCCCACCGCAGATCACCCCATCACCGTCGAGCCCACCGGCAGACACGTGACCGTCCGCGTGCACGGGGAGGTCGTCGCCGAGTCCGACGCCGCCCTGACCCTGCAGGAATCGACGTATCCCGCGGTTCAGTA